>CAMBVX010000037.1 GCA_945871085.1 Opitutus sp. GAS368
GGCTCAGTCGATCAACGTGGAGAATTTTAATAATCCCGGTGCTACGGGGGCCGTGATTCCGGGTTCTTCGTGGGTGAACAACGTCACCCGTGGCCCCGACGCCATCACCGTTGCTGGCGCCGCCCTCGACGATAACGGCTGGGGGGCCACTGGCCAATCGCTCAATGCGACGGGGATGAATTTCCTCACAATTTTCGCCAAGCGCAATCCGGGCAACGATGCGCCGTTTTTTCAGATCTCGTTTGTCGATCAGGCGACCCTCAAGACCCACATCATCGCCGTGAGCACGGCGAACTTCGGCACCGAGGCGATCACCGTGTTTCAAGTCCCCATCGGCACCTGGCCCAGCGGCTTCAACATCGCCGACATCAAGGAATGGACCATCGGCGGCGGCACGCCGGGAATCGTGGCCTTCCGCATGACGCTCGACCACCTGACGCTCAGCGCTACCGCCGTGCTCTCTGCGCCGACCATCACCACGCAGCCCGAGGACCGGGTCATCGGTATCGAAACAGGCACGACGTTGACCGTCGCCGCCACCGGTTCGCCCACGCTGCGGTATCAATGGAAACGCAACGGCACCGCGATTTCCGGGGCCACGAACCCCACGCTCGAATTTTCCAACACCGCGCCCTCCGCCGCCGACCTCTACCAAGTGGATGTGTCCAACGACATCGGCACCACGCCCAGCCGCATCGCCAAACTTTCGGTGCTAGACGTGCGCCCGACCCACGCCCTCGCGGCGACGAGCGCCGCCGGCTACGTGCCCGGCGCGACGGTGACGATCACGAACACCCTTACCTATGCCGGCACTACTCCCACCGCGCTCGGCTGGCGGGTGATGTTACCCACGGGTTGGAGTTACGCCTCCGATGCCGGGAGCGCACCGGAAACCAAACCTGCCGTGGGCGCGACCGGCCTCGCCGAGTGGACCTGGACGACACTGCCTGACAACGGTGCGACGTTTACCTACACCCTCAACGTCCCCGGAATCGAGACCGGTCCGCAATCGCTCACGGCCCCGTTGGTCATCACCCAAGGCGGAGTCTCGGGTCTTGTCCTCGCCAAGTCAGACCCGCTCATCGTGCCAGCGGCCCGCTTGCCCCATGCGATGGATAGGAATGGCGACTACCTCATCAGCCTCCCGGAGCTCACGCGTTTGATCCAACTTTACAACACGTACAAAGACACCACGCGCACCGGAGCGTATGCCGTGGCCACGACGACCACGGAAGATGGCTTCACTCAAGATTCGCTGCGCGCGTCGGGGGCCGCCGTCACGCTCACGCGCTACCACTCTTCGGATACGACGCGGGACGCGACGATTAGCCTCGTCGAACTCACGCGCGGGATTGAACTCTACAACCACCGCGTCGGCACCGTGCGCACGGGGCAATATCGCGTCCAAGCCGGCACGGAAGACGGCTTCGCGCCCGGACCGTAAAGCGCGCCGCCCCGCAACTATGGGCGGTCTTACACCGCCGAATAGACATTCTTGGTTCCGCGCTGTCGCCAGCGGATAAATCCGGCGACCGGTAATACCAACGTCATTTAAATTTTTGACTGCTGGTAGCTGCGAGCGTGAGCGAGTGGTGTTTCGACTATCGCCCAAATATCACGAGACGTTGGTATCATATCAATCGCCCAGATGATTCAGAATTTGATTTGCCGGGTAGCCGCGAGCGCCAGCGAGTGGTGATCCGCCCGCTCGCTGGCGCTCGCGGCTACCGAAAAGTCCAGAGTTCAAAGGACGTTGGTATAAAATTGATAGCTGGGTCTTTGTCAGGAAGAGAGGGCGCGCGCAGACCGCAGGCCGGCGTCGGAGCACAGGAGACGAGAAGAAATTGGACCGCACCGAAGCGTCGGGCCGGTGGGGCTCCGCTTGATTCGCTCAGTGCCCGAGCCGCGAGGCCATGGCGTAGACGATCAACACCAGCAGCAAGAGGCCGGTGCCGAAGAAGATAAAGCCCATCGTCTTTGCGATGTTCTTCCGGCCCTCCCAGTCGTCCGCCTTGATGCGATAGGTTTCGAGCCGGCCAGTGGCGACCAGGCGGTCATACCAGCGCTTCCGTTCGTGCAGCATCTCGGTCTTCGAAATGCGGCCCGAGAAGATCACCGTATCCATGGGGAATTTTTCAATGCGGAAATGCGTGTTGAAAAAATGGAAGGAGAAGATGAAGCCGGCGGCCAGCAACGCCTCGTCCGAGTGCACCACCATCGCGATGTTAATCACCCAACCCGGCATGAAGAGCGTGAAGAACTTCGGGAACCACAGGATCAGGCCGGAGAACCCGATGATCGCGATACCCCAGAACACCGCGAAGTAGTCAAAGCGCTCCCAATACGTCCAACGGTCGAAATGCGGTCGCGGGCCCTTGCCGAAGAACCATTTCTGGTGGGCGATGAAGTCGCGCCAGTCCTGGAACGACGGCACCATCGAGTCGGGCCCGAACACCGTTGCCCACGCGCGCGAGAGTTGGAATTTTCCCGTGGCCGGATTGCGCAGCGTGTGCCGCTTGCTCCAGAACTCCGGAATCAGGCTGCCCACGTGGAGCACGAAATAGCCAAACGTCACGACGGCCGCGTAGTGGTGCAGCGTGCGCGCCACCTCGGCGCTGCCGATAAACTTAAACATGACCTTCGCCCAGTCGGTGTAGTAAAACTTCAGGGGCATGCCGGTGATCACCAACGCGAGGAAGCTCGTCACCATCATCAAGTGTAGCATGCGCTCGAACGGCGTGAAACGCGTGAACGTATCGTCATCGGCGTGGGTGGCGACTTTCGCCTCTCGGAACGACTTCGAATCGTGCAGATAGAGGTAGATCGAACGGAACAGCCAGAAGGCCGTGTGCAGACCGAAGAACGAAAACACGCCCACGAGCAGCGTGGTCATGAACAGGAACACTTTGTTCAGGACCGGGTAGTTGACCTTGTCGAGCGGGTTGGCGTGTGGCGCGTATTCCGTGAAACTCGCATTTACCCCCGGGTGGCACTGCGCACAGGTGCCCACAATCTTGTCTTTGTGGAGACGCGAGCGTTTGTCGCCCACGGGGAAAACATCGTGATGACCGTGGCAGTCGTAACACGCGGCCACGTCGGAGGCCACGTTGGGTTGGCCGAGCGCCATCGCCTTGCCGTGGTAAGTCTCACGATAGTGTTCTAGGCGGTCTTCGTGACACTTCCCGCAGCTGATATCGCTGAGGCCCTTGAAGTGGGCGGTGGCGGGTTTCTCGATGTCGTGCGCGCTGTGACAGTCGATACAAACCGGACCTTGCTTGTCGCCCTTCTTGAGCAACTGACCGTGCACACTCTCGTTGTAGACTTCCTCGATGCCGATGTGGCAGTTGCCGCAAGATTTGGCGATGTTGGCGTGGTTCGAACGCGAATCTTTGTCGATGCTCCGCTTGATGTCATGGACGCCGTGACAGTCGTTGCACGACGGCGCGACGATTAGGCCCATTTTCACGAGCGCCTTGCCGTGAATGCTGTCGAGGTAGTGGCCGGCCGCATCCGTTTTGCCCATGCGGTATTCCTTCGTGAGCTTCGCGTTGTCGTGGCACGAGCTGCACGTCTTCGCGAGGTTGAGTTTGAAGACTGGCGAATCGCCCTGCTTGACGGGCACCATGTCGTGCGTGCCGTGGCAACTCGCGCACGCCGCCGCATCCGACGCGCCCATCTTGTGGCTCATGCCGTGGATACTCCTCGCGTATTCCTGCGACGCTTTCTCGTGGCATGAAACGCACTGGGAGGGCGGCACCTTCGATCCGTGTTCCGCTTCCTTGATGCCGGTGTGGCAATCGAGGCAGTTGAGTTTTCCGTGCACCGACTTCGCAAACAGCTCGGGCCGCACACCGACCCACTCTTTCGGCCGACCGCTCTTGCGCGCCTTAAACTCCGCCTCGTGGCAATCCATGCACTCGCTGTTGGGCACGGCTGGTTTCGCCGCGATACCGTCGGCCGGTTTCTTGACGGCCTCGGCCGCCTGCCCACCGAGGAGGAGCGGGCCAAAGAAAATGGCCGCCGCTGCGGCCCACCCGGCTCCCATGCGTACCGCTTTCATGCGGTCGATTGTGCCGCAAATTTCGGGCGGCGGCTACGCAGGCGTTGGCGGTTATTGCGCGGAGATTGCCGGCGGTGCGAAACGCCGAACAGGCAACGCCCCGGCGCGCGCCCTATTTCTGAATCCCGCCGTTATGGCAGTCGCTGCATGACAGCTCGGCATCGGGTTCACCGTCCGGGTGTTTGAACTTCAGCCCTTTGGCCGACAGGGTTTCAAGTTCCGCACCTTTGCCCTGCGCGATAATCACGTGACACGAGTTACAATCACTCGAACGGACCTTCTCGTTCGTCGCAGTCTTGTGCTTGTCGTCATGACAACGAAAACAGCCGGGCCAGTCTTTGTGGCCGATGTTATTGGGATAAACGCGCCAGTCGGCTTTGCGGTCGGGGAAGATCGAAACGGCAAAGATTTTCTGCACCTCGGCGATCGCACCCGGCACTTCGGCCCCCAAGGCGGGATCGGTATACTTTGCGCGCATGAAGTCGGCGATCTTTTGGGCGGCTCCGGCCTCGCTCGTGATTTCCTTTTGGGTCATCGCCTGGACCGCCACGCGTTTGATGTTCGGCAATTTTGTGCTGAGGACGCCGGCGGCGAGCGACTTCTCCACCGCATCGTTGGCCGTCGGGAAAACGTGCGAGGGCCGATTGTGGCAATCGATACAGTCCATGACGCGGATGCGGTCGGCGGGAGGTTCACCCTTAAACGAGTCGACCCGAAAAACTTTGGCGACGCCCGTCTTCACATTGGTCACGCGCATCCACGGAATATCCTGCCGCTTCTCGTCGATCGCATAGTATTCGACGCGCTCGGTCGTATTGACGTGCCAGTGGATGCCGCCGAGCGGACTGCCCGGCGAACTTTTGTTCACGTGCAGCAACATGCGGGCAGTGTAGGACGTGTTCTTCTTGTCCGAGAGGAAATGTTCGTAATCCACCTGGATGTTGCCGGCGAACTTTTCGGGCCAGTGGCATTTTTCGCACGTGTCCTGCGCGGGTCGCAGGTTCTTCACCGGCGTGTCGATGGGGCGGTTATAGTTGTCGAGGATGGTCGCGATCAACTGATGCGTGCCATTGATCTTCGCCTTGATGAAGTGCTCCGCGCCCGAACCCACGTGGCACTCGACGCAGGCGACTCGGGCGTGCGCTCCGCGTTGATACGTGACGAACTCAGGGTTCATCGCGGTGTGGCAAACCTGGCCGCAAAACTGCGTCGATTCCGCGTAGTGAAATGTCTGAAAACTACCGAAGGCACTCAGGCCGATAAACAGCGCGGCACCCGCCCCAAACGCCACAAGACGCTGCCGCTGTTGGCGATTTGAGAAATCAAGCCGCCACTTGTCGGGCATCGCCGCATGCTTGATCTCCCAGCGGCGCTGCGCCCACGCCCCGAAAAAAACCATCACGAGGCCGGCAATCAGGAACCCGGGCGCCACGATGTAGGTGAAAATGCCGAGATACGGATTCTTGTCTCCTTTCACCAAATCCATCCACGCGAGGAAGAAAAAGGAGAACAGCCCGCCCGCAGCGATGACCCCGCCGATGGCACTGATCCAGTTATTGAAATTCGAACGCGGTTTCGCTGCGGCCGGGGCCGTGGTTGGAATGGGGTCAGGCATGGGGAAATGAGTTAGATGATTTTAGGCACAAGCGCTGCCGATCCGAGCAGTAGGTCCGCCCAGATCGGTCGCGCGCATTTTCGGGGGGTGGGAGATCAGGCCTTAAATTTCCGAATATAAGCAACGAAGGCCTTGATCTCGTCGGCGGAGAGTTCGTCCTTGTAGGCTTTCATTTTTTCTTTGCCGGCCTTGTCGAACGCACCGTCCGTCGTGAATTTGATGATGTCGGCGTCTTTCATTTCGGCCTGCACCTTGGCGTCGGTGTAGTCCTTCACTTGGAGTTTCTTGCCGGCCTTGGTCTGACCCTTGCCGTCGGCCCCGTGGCACTTGGCGCAGTGATTTTCCCAGTTTTCGGCGACGGGAGCGGCCGCGCTGACAGCAGCGCCAGCCACGAATGCGAGTGAGGAGAGGATGAGTGCGATGGGATGTTTCATGGTGGAAGAATGAGCAGAGTATGAGGCATTCACCGGATTTCGGCTGCGCATTCCTTGCTCAGAAGCGTGCAATCGTTGTATTTCGTGTCCGAGCCCGCTGGCATTCCCGAACAAAGACTGAGCAATCATACGCAAGCCATGCGGAGTCACCACCGTCCTTTTTCTGGCATAGTCTTCAGATGCTGCGCTTATCGTTGTGGCAAAAAATGACCACCACCTCATGAAAACCGTGCTTCGCGACTTCCGCGATTTTTTCGTCTCCCTCCAGCTAACTGTCGCTCTACTCGTCTTCGGGATGCTGTTGGTCTTCGCCGCCACGCTGGATCAGACCAACCTCGGCATCTGGGGCATCCAACAAAAGTGGTTTCGCACGTTTATCGTCTGGCAGGATATCCGCGGTATTTCCCTCCCGGTTTTCCCCGGCGGCTACTTCATCGGCGGCCTTTTGCTGATCAACCTCCTCGCCGCCCACATCGCGCGCTTCAAGTTCACTTGGCGCAAAGTCGGTATTTTTCTCACGCACGTCGGTCTCATTCTCCTCCTTATCGGCGAATTGCTGAGTGGCCTGTGGCAGGAAGATTTTCACCTGCGCCTCAACGAGGGCGAGACCCGCAACTACGCCGAGAGTTTCCACCACAACGAACTCGTCGTCACCGACGTGACCGACGAAAAATTCGACGAGGTGGTCGCCATTCCCGAAGAGTTCCTCGCGCGCCATACCTCCGTCCAACACCCGCGCCTGCCATTTCGTGTCATCGCCAAGGCCCATTATCCCAACTCGTTTCTCCAATCGCGCAAACCCGACGGTTCGCCCACGCTCGCCACCACTGGCCTGGGCCGTGAGGTCGTCGCTGTTCCGCAGCCCATCACCTACAAAACCGACGAAGCCAACATGCCGTCCGCCTACGTCGAACTCGCCGCCGCCGACGCTTCGCCGGGCATCTTCCTCGTCTCCACCGGCCTCGTCGCACCGCAGCGTTTCGACTCCGGTGGTCGCACATGGAAAATAGCCCTGCGTGCCAAACGCATCTACGAGCCCTTTTCCCTCACCCTCCTGAAATTTAGTCACGACCGCTACGCCGGCACCGAGATTCCAAAAAATTTCTCCAGCCGCATCAAACTCACCACGCCCGACGGGCGCGATGACCGCGAGGTGCTTGTCTACATGAACAACCCGCTGCGCTACGCCGGCCTGACGTTTTACCAGTCGGGTTTCGCCAACAACGACCGCACCACCATCCTCCAAGTCGTACGCAACCCGTCTTGGCTGCTCCCCTACGTGGCCTGTGCGATCATGACCGTCGGTCTCTGCGTCCAGTTCTGCCTCCACCTTTTCGCCTTCGTCAAAAAACGCCGCGCCTCACTCTCCGCCTCCGCCGTCGCATGAAAAAGTCTCTCTTCCCCGCCCTCGCGACGCTCGCCGCGCTTGTCGCCGTCGCCGTGACGCTCCGCGCCCCGCGCAACACGAGTGACTACGATGTCGTTGGTTTCAGCCGCCTCCCGACCCTCGTCAACGGCCGCGTCAAACCCCTCGACACTGTCGCCCGCACCACTCTCCTCCTCACGCAGGGCCGCCAACGCGTGACCACCCCCACGGGCGCGACGCTCACTCCCGGCGAGTGGCTCCTCGACGTGCTCTATCGTCCCAAAGTAGCCGATACCTACCAGACCTTCGAGATCGTGCACCCCGATGTGCTGGCGCTCTTTAATCTCGCGACCACCGACGGCGCCGGCGGCAAACGTTTCTCCGCCCAGCAGCTCGCCGGTCGACTCAACGAACTCGAGCGGCAATCCAAACTCGCTTCCGATGTCGAAAGCGCGATCCGCACGCCCTTCCAACGCGGAGTCGTGCAACTCCGCGACAGCGTCATCCTCTACCAACGTTTGCAAAACAGTCTGAACGACACCACGAGCCCCGACTTCTTCGAGCGTCTCGTGCGTTTCGAAAAAGCCCTCCCCGCCGGCCTCGCCGCCACCGCTCCCCGCGGCGGCACCAATCCCTCGGCTTCCGAAGACGCGAAACTCCTCCTCGAAATGAGCACGGTCTTCAGCTCGCTCGATTCCTTTGCCTATCTCCGCACCATCCCGTCCGCGAAGCCCGACGATCCCACCGGGTGGAAAACCATCGGCGGCGCCTGGGCCGACAGCCTCGCCAACGGCCGAATCGCACCCGCCGCCCTCACGTTCGCCGCCCTCGGTCGCGCGTGGCAGCTGCACCAGCCGGAAGCGTTTAACCAAGCCGTGAGTGCCTTTCGCCAATCGCTCGACACGGCCATGCCGAGCGTGATGACGAAGTGCGACGTCGAGGCGCGCTTCAACTCCTCCCAACCGTTCTACACCAGCGCGACGCTCTACGTGCTCGCCTTCCTCGTGGCGGGCTTCTCGTGGCTCAAGTGGCCCAATGAACTCGGCAAGACGGCCTTCGCGTTCGTCCTCGTCGCGTTCGTCCTCGCGACCGTCGGCATCGGCGCGCGCATGTGGCTCGAAGCCCGCCCCCCGGTGACGAATCTCTATTCATCCGCGCTCTTCGTCGGCTGGGGTGCCGTCGCGCTCTGCCTCGTCCTGGAGTATTTTTTCCGCAACGCCATCGGCAGCGTCGCCGCCGGCCTCGTCGGTTTCGCCACGCTGCTCATCGCCCACCATCTTTCGCTTGGCGGCGACACGATGGAGATGATGCGCGCCGTCCTCGATTCCAACTTCTGGCTCGCGACGCATGTTGTCACCGTGACCATCGGCTACTCGGCCACGTTTCTCGCTGGCTTCCTCGCGCTGATCTACGTGGTGCGCGGCGTCTTTACCCGTTCACTCGACAAGGCCACCGCCGACGCCCTGACCCGCATGGTCTACGGCATCGTGTGCTTCGCGACGCTCTTCAGTTTTGTCGGCACGGTCCTCGGCGGTATCTGGGCCGACCAATCCTGGGGCCGCTTCTGGGGCTGGGATCCCAAGGAAAACGGTGCCCTCCTCATCGTCATGTGGAATGCCGTGATTTTGCACTGCCGCTGGGGCGGCCTCGTGAAACAACGCGGCCTCATGGCCCTCGCGATCTTCGGCAACACCGTGACTGCGTGGAGTTGGTTCGGCGTGAACATGCTCGGCGTCGGTCTGCACAGCTACGGCTTTATGGACTCCGCGATGTGGTGGCTCATCGCCTTCGTCGCGAGCCAGCTCGCCATCATCGGCATCGCCGTTTTGCCGCTGGAGAAGTGGAAGAGCTTCCGCTCGACGGCTGCTTAGGGTGGGCCGGCGAGAAGCCTGCCCTGGGCGAAGCGAAAGGGTCCGTGTGCCGGCATGGAAGGCGAAACGAATGCGGGCACCGGGACGCGCGCGCAACCCTTCACCCCGCCGGCAAGTCCAACCGCACGCGCATCCGCGCGAGGCGTTGCACCAAACGCAATTCCCCCCGCACCGGCCACCACTCATACAAGAAAAAATCCAAGGGCCGCCACAGCGCGACCCAACCGCCAATCGTGAGGCTCTCCTTCACCACCGTAGACAGCGCGCTTTCGCCGAGCCCGGCGAGCAGCTCACTGATGAGCAGACACCCCGCCAAGAACAGGAGCCCGACAAACAGGCTGATGCGTCCCCGACGCCAACGCAGACGATACTCCCGGTCTTTCAGCTCCACCCGTTGCGCGAAGTAGCGCTGGACCGCAGCTTCGACCGCCTTCGCCCGCTCCGGCGGTGGCGGGGTGGTCAGGTGCAACACCAGCTCAATCTCCTGCGCCGGCGGCAGCTCGCGCGCCCAGCTGAGAATAAATTCCTCCGCGTCCTTGTCCAAATCGCGGTCGTGAAACGGCGAGGGATCCATCGAGTTGAACAACTGCGGGAGCTCGCGCAGGCGCAACTTGATCGGCACCGTCTGGGTCGGGTTCATGGTCGCGGATGCTTTCTTCATTTCTGACCCTCTGCTGCCGCCGGTGCTGCGACCAAGGCAAACGTCATCGGCCTGCCCGCCGCGAAATCCGCCACCGCCTGCATCGTTGTCGTCGCGATCGTCGTGAGCGCTTCACTGGTGAAAAACGCCTGATGCCCCGTCACGAGCACGTTCGGCAGCGTCAGCAACCGCGAGAACACATCGTCGGTGATGAGCCGGCTCGAGCGGTCTTCGTAGAACAGCTCCGCTTCGTCTTCATACACATCGAGCCCGAGGTAACCGATCTGCCCCGCGAGCAACGCCTCGATGACGGCCGCCGTATCCACGAGCGCGCCACGACTGGTGTTGATCAGCATCACGCCGCGTTTCATCCGGGCTATCGTCGTGGCATTGATGAGGTGCCGCGTTGCCGGCGTCAGCGGGCAGTGCAGCGAAACGACGTCCGCCTGCGTGAGCATGTCGTCGAGCGGGCAGACGGTGACGATGCCCTGGAGCTCCGCGGACAACGGCACCGGGTCCACGGCCAGCACGCGACACCCGAAGCCGTGCAGACTATGCGCCACGCAATTGCCGATCTTGCCGAGACCGACGAGCCCCACGGTTTTCCCGTGCAGATCGAAACCGAGCAGGCCCTCGATGGAGAAATTTCCTTCGCGCACGCGATTGTAAGCACGGTGGATGTGCCGGTTCAACGCGAGCATCAGCGCCACGGTGTGCTCCGCCACCGCGTGCGGCGAATACTGCGGCACATGCACCACCGTGAGTCCGAGCCGCCGTGCCGTCGCGAGATCGACGTGATTGTAGCCCGCCGAGCGCAGGGCGATTAGCCGCGTGCCACCCGCGTGCAACGCCGTCAGCACTGCGGTGTCGAGCTGATCGTTCACAAACGCGCACACCGCCGGGAAACCACGGGCGAGACTCGCCGTAGCCGCCGTCAACCGCGGCTCGAAATAGACGAGCCCCTGCTGATGCGGCGCATTGGCCGCGTCGAAGAACCGGCGATCATAAGGCTTCGTGCTGAAGACAGCGATGTTCATACTGACACCATAACGTGGATTCCCCGCGAAGCTAGGCGGCACTTAAGGGAGACTGGAGAAGGGCGCATCTCGGCTTCCCGATATTTCGTAGGGCTGCCGCTCGTCGGCAGGCCGAGTTCCCCGAAGATTCAGGACCCGGCAGATTGACGATCCTTGCTTCATCATCGGCCCGCGAGCTGGGCGGCGTGATCGCCGCAGCGCAAGAGGTGTTTCGCTCCCCTCACGTGCACCACGGAACAGGCGCGCGAAATTTGCGCGGCCGCTGGTATGAAGCGCAGGTGGGACGGGAGCGACGACTGGTTTTCCGGGAATGCGACGACTGCCTGTCGTTCGAATTCATAGGCAATCACGATGACGTGCAGCGCTTCCTGAAGTCGGCCAAATAGGTAGCGGCGCAAGCGTCCGCCTGCTTGAACCTGCTGCGGAGCCACCCCAGCCAAATAAGTTTGAGATCGGCCGATGCCGCTTCTGTAACCGCCGATGGGGCAGATGGCACCGATGCCAAACCATCCAGCAACCGATGCCTTTTCCCGTATCCTGTATTTATCTGCGAAATCTGTGGCTAACACTTCACGTCCATGGCCACCGCGCCCGTGCGCAAATCTTGTTCACGGCCGGGACCAGCCGGCCACGAGCTCACCAAGATTAGGCCTGCTTACGGCAAGATGTGCGCAGCCGGCGCGACGCGGAAGGCGTAGACTCACTCCGATGACAACCACCCCACCGCCAGTCCTGTTCACCACCGAGGGATTTCCGGCTCGTCCCGAGCTGAACACCTTCGCCGCCGATAAAGCGGCCAAACTGCTGCGTCACACCCACCCCCGCGTAAACGTCGTGCGGCTCCACCTCAAGCGCGAGACGCCCCATCGCGGCGCTGCGTTTTTCTCCGCCCGCGCCACCACCGAGCAGGCCGGCCCCGATCACGTGGTGCACGCCACCGCCACCGAGCCTGAGACCGCAATCAAGTCGGTCATCGACAAACTCGAGCGGGCCCTCACCACCTCGGCCGGAGCGCGGAAGCACCAGCAACACCATCCGCACGCCGTAGATCTGGGGGCCACCCTACCGAAGGCCGCGCTGGCGGTCTAACCCGGTTCATTCACGGCTCGAATTCATGATCACGCCCTTCGAACCATCCGCCCTGATGACGGCTGCCCTCGATCTGGACTTGATCCGGAAACACTCGATCCCGGGCCCGCGCTACACTTCCTATCCGCCTGCCACCCAATTCACCGCCGAGCAAGATTTCGGCGACTTGGAGGCGGCGATCACGGAGGACAATCGCGCGGGCGCGGGGCCGATCTCCCTCTATTTTCACCTGCCGTTTTGCGAAAGCCGCTGCTGGTTTTGTGGCTGCACCACGGTTATCACGAAACGTCGCGACGCCGCGGGCGACTACCTCGACGACCTCGCGCGGGAGATGCGCCTCACGGCCGCTCGGATGGACACGCGCCGACCAGTCACACAAATCCATCTCGGTGGCGGCACGCCGACTTTTTTCCCGCCCGCCGAACTCCGGCGACTGGGGGCGTTGATCACGGAACGGTTTCCCAATCGCGCCCCCGACTGCGAATTCAGCGTCGAGATCGATCCGCGTCGGCTGACGCTGGAGCACGTCGGCGCCCTCCGCGAGATCGGCGCCAACCGTGCGTCGTTGGGCGTGCAGGACACCAATCCCCGCGTGCAGCTCACCATCCACCGCCTGCAACCGCACTCCCTGAACCAACAGGCGTTCGCCTGGTTGCGCGCCAACGGCTTTCGCTCAATTAACGTCGATCTAATTTTCGGCCTGCCCTTGCAGACGCCGACGTCGTTTGCCGACACGATTGACGACGTGCTCGGCCTCGACCCCGACCGCCTCTCCGTTTTTAGCTACGCCCACGTCCCCTGGATTAAGCCGGCGCAGAAAATCTTCGACGACCGGGGCCACCTGCCCGACGCGGAGCAGAAGCTGGCGATGTTTGCTGTCGCGCACGAGAAGCTCACGGCCGCGCACTACATCGACATCGGGCTCGATCATTTCGCGAAGCCCGCCGACGAGCTCGCGGTCGCGCTCCGGGAAGGCACCTTGCACCGCAATTTCCAGGGCTACAGCACGCGCGGCGGCGCTTCGCTCTACGCCTTCGGGATGTCGTCGATCTCCTCGACGGGCGACTCCTACCGGCAAAATCTCAAGACTCTCCCCGAGTGGCGCGCGGCCCTGGACGCCGGCCGGTTGCCCATCGAAAAGGGACTGCGCCTGAACGAAGAAGATCTCCGCCGCCGCACCATCATCATGCGTTTGATGTGTGATCGCCGATTAGATTTTGCCGCGTTGTCGAAAATACTCCGGGTCAATTTCGCGGAACGCTACGCCCCTGAGTTGGCGTCACTCGCCGACCTCGAAGCCGATGGTATCGTGGTGCGCTCCCCCGGCGGGGTGGAGGTCACCCTACGCGGCGTGCCGCTCCTCCGGGTGGTCGCCATGCGCTTCGATCCGAACGTTACGGCCGGAGCCCGCCAGCATTCGCGCACCATTTGAGGTCGGGCGGCGCGGTCGCAGACGACCGCAAGATTTGCGCGCACAAACACAAGCGATGCGGAGCCTCGGCGGCTTCATCGGACCATAGTGAGACCCACCCCACCCCGCCATGAACCTCACGACACATTACCTCGGCCTTACTCTGCGCAATCCCTTCGTCGTCGGCGCTTCTCCGTTTTGCGACGACGTCTATGTGGCACGCAAGCTTCAGGATGCCGGCGCGTCGGCCCTCATCATGCGGTCTCTGTTTGAGGAACAAATCGATCCGGCGGGCAGCAATATTATTGCCAGTGCCGCGAGTGCGGAAGGCGACGACGAGTTTCCTGAATTTGCCGGCTACCAACTCGTCCCCGACAGTTACGTTCGCCAGATTGAGCACCTCAAATCCACGGTCACGATTCCCATCATTGCCTCGCTCAACGGCCGTCATCCCGGGAGCTGGCTGGAGTTTGCCCGGCGGCTGGAGGGCGCGGGAGCAGACGCGATCGAGCTGAATTTTTATCACGTCGTCACCGATCCGACCGTCGCTGCCGATCAGGTGGAAACCGAGATGCTGCGGACGGTCGGCAACTTGACGTCGACCGTGCGGATCCCGGTCGCGGTGAAGCTCTCGCCGTTTCACGCCTCTGTCGCGCAACTCGCCGTGGCCCTCGAACTGGAAGGCGCGGCCGGCATCACTGTGTTCAACCGGTTTTACCAGCCCGACATCAACATCGATGACATCAAGGTGCAGACCCAGCTGCGTTTGTCGGACCCCTCGGAGCTCCTGCTCCGGCTGCGGTGGCTCGCGATTCTTTCACCCCTGCTCAGTTGTTCGCTCGCGGCGACCGGCGGCGTGCACACGTCTGCCGACACCGTCAAAGCATTGCTCACCGGCGCCCACGCGGTGCAAGTGGTCTCGGTCCTCCTCAAGCACGGCCCGTCGGTCCTCTCGACCCTGCGCCACGGATTGGAGAACTGGATGCGGGAGCATAACTTTTCCGAGCTTGGTCAATTTCGCGGCAGGTTGGACTTGGACCGTTGCCGCGATCCCGAAGCCTTCGAGCGCGCGAACTACATCCGCGTGCTCCAGAGTTGGAAGGTGTAGGGTGCGCTTTTGTAGGCCCGGGCGCTGACCGGGCGGCGCAACTGGAGGCCCGGGCGTCGACCGGGCTGCCCGGCAACCGTCTCCCTATCTCGCCGCATACTTCGCCGCCGTCTCCGCCAGCCGCCGTCCCGACTCGATACAATTCGCGAGCGAGATACCGTCGCGGCAATTTCCTCCGATGAAAAGCCCGGGCGCCGCCGCCTCCACGGCCGTGATCGCATCCTTGAAGCGCTGGTAACCCAAGGTGTATTGCGGGATTGCGCGCGGCCACCGCTGCACGCGCGTAAAAACCGGGGCGCCACTCGCGCCCAGCAAACTCGCCAAGTCCCCCTGCACCACCCGTAGCAACGCGTGGTCGTCGAGCCCGGCCAGTTGCGGATCGCGCATGCCACCCACAAATGTCGTGAGGGCGACATGTCCCTCCGGCGCACGTCCGGGAAACAGCGTGCTCGAAAACAGCGTGCCGAGAATCTGCCGCCGCTCCACTTGCGGCACAAGCACGCCAAACCCATCCAAGGGGTGACGCACCTGCGCGCGCGTGTACCCAGTAAACACCGACGCGACCGGCGGATGTTTAATTTCACCCAACACCGCGAGTCGCGCTCCCGCCGGCACATTTTCCAGCGGCAGCGCCGCCATCACTCCCGCCGGCAGCGCGCACACCACCGCATCGAACGTCTCCACGCGGCGCACACCGCCACTCTCAAACTCGACCCGCCAACCTGCTTCACCCCGCGCCAACCCGCGCACGCGATGCCCCAATCGCACTGCTGGGCCCAAGGACCGTGCGAGCGCGAAAGGTAATTCCTGCAAGCCGTCAGGAAACGAAAAGATCCGCCCCTTCGGCCCGCCGCTCACGTTGCGTCGCGCCCACGCTCCGCGGATCAACGAACCATGCGCTTGCTCCAGCGCGTGTAATTTCGGGAACGCTTGCCGCACCGACAACAGCGTCGGATCGCCCGCGTAGACGCCTCCGACCAACGGATTAATCGCGTAATCGAGGAACTCGCGGCCCAGCCGCCGCACGACGAAATCTGCGACGCTTTCCTCGGCGTCGGCGGGCAAGGGTCGCCGCCACGGTTCGCCGAGCAACGCGAGCTTGGCTCGCCAAGAAAACATCGGGGTTCCAAGGAACGCCCACGGTGAGCCCGGCATCGCGATCATCCGACCATCGCGCACAATATAACGCTGCTTCGCCGACGAGGCCGCATAGATCCGCCGCCCGCCCAAACCGACGTCGTCAATAAATGCCGCGACCTCCGCCGAACCTTCAAGGAGCGAATTCGGTCCGAGTTCATGCAACCAGCCATCGCGGGCCACGGCGCCAATCGCTCCGCCTGACTGTGCCGCCAGTTCGAATACGACGGGCGCGCACCCACCGCGCTGCAGTCGCCACGCGGCGGTCAGACCGGTAATGCCGCCACCGAGGACCGCGATCCGTCGGGCGGAAGATGTGGGCGGCAGAGGATGAGAGTTCGGATGAATCACTGGCGGCCGGGAATTGACAGGGATCCTGCCGGCCGTTGACAGACTAATTGGCATAAAAATTGGCCTTTCTTAGTCCCCCGCCGTTCGCGTTGAGTTGGCAATTCGGCCCGGGTAGGCGCAGGCCAAATCGCCAATCTACCGGAGACAGCGAGGAACCATAAAAAAGCCCGGTCGAAACCGGGCTGGTGGGCGCGCGCGTGAGGCGCCGGGTATCCTGTCCGAGGCTTATTTCTTCAGTGCGTAGGCTGCGGAATACTCGATGTTTTCCCAGGCGAGGCGCAGCATGCCGCCCGTGCCTTCCTTCTTCACGCTCATCGTGAATTGCTCCACTGACGCGGAGAGGTCGGTCTTCTTCAGTGCAATGCGCGCAAATTCGGTGGCGGTCGGGTACGGATCGACGCCCCACTGGCCAACAGCCTTGTTCACCACGAGTTTCGCCGAACCGTCGGCCTCAGGCTGGAGATAGAGGCTATAGGCGCCGGCCGGGAGGGCGGTGCCGCCGAGAACGATATCCTTCTGCGTGATGAGCAGGGTCGCCTCGTCTGAGCCGAGACGCCAAATTTTGCCGAAGGGGACGAGACCGCCCCAGACCTTGCGGACCGCGCCGTCTTTCTTCGGGTCTTTCAGATTGGGGCTGCCGTAGACCAAAATGACGCGGTTGTCGTCGATCTTGGCGCTGGTCGTCATGTGGGGGCTCCAACTGCCGGTGGAGGTTGCAGAACCTTTCTTGGCGGCGGCTTTGGGCGCGGGAGTCTGGGCGGTGAGAGGCGAGAGCACGCAGAGAGCGACCGTCGCGAGGAGGAGTGAGGAGGTGAATTTGCGCATGACGTTTTGTGGGGCTGAGTTGATCGGGTGGAACCGGCGGCAACACGGTACGAATCGGGAAAAGAAACGGACGGCGTGCCACGCGGCGTGAACGCTCCTCGGGATACTGTCGTGCCGTCTCCGCGCGGCGAGAAAAACTTTCTGGCGTTCTCGGGCGGTTGCGGTTCGTTTCGCCGCAACATGGATCACCCCATTCCCGCCGCGAGCGCGTCCGTGCGCCCGCTTCGCTTCGCAATTTTGGCCGCAATTTTCGCCGCCCCTTTCGCCCGCGCGGCCGAGCCCGCCGCCGATAAGAATACGAACTCGGTGGAAAATGCCGTGGTGAAGATCTTCTCCACGATGCGCGGCCCCGATCCCTACAAACCATGGGCGAAACAGGCTCCCCGCGAAGCCACCGGCACGGGCATCGTCATCGAGGGCAAGCGCATCCTCACCAACGCCCACGTCGTGCTGTATTCCACCCAAGTGCAGGTGCAGGCCAACCAGTCGGGCGACAAGCTTCCCGCCACGGTTGAGTTCATCGCTCCGGGTATCGATCTCGCGGTGCTCAAGCTCGAGGACGAAACGTTTTTCGACACCCACCCGCCGCTGCCTCGCGCCGCCCTGCTGCCCGCGGTGAAAGATGCCGTCATGGTCTACGGCTTCCCCACCGGTGGCACCAGCCTCTCGATCACCAAGGGCATCGTTTCGCGGATCGAGTTTACCTTGTATAACTTTCCGACTTCCGGTCTCCGCATCCAAATCGACGCGGCCATCAACCCCGGCAACAGCGGCGGCCCGGCTCTCGTTGGTGACAAGATGATCGGCCTCGCCTTCAGCGGTCTCCGCGGCGCCGACAACATCGGCTACATCATTCCTTGCGAAGAAGTGGAGCTGTTCCTCAAGGACGTCGCCGATGGAAAATATGACGGTAAACCGACGATGTTCGATGAACTCCAGACGCTCGAAAACCCCGCGCTCCGCGCCTACCTCAAACTCGACAAGACGGTCGAGGGGATCGTCGTCCATGAAGCCGACGGCGTTGACGCCACCTACGCGCTAAAGGAATGGGATGTGATTACTAAAATTGGCGACACCAAGGTCGACAACGAGGGCATGATCAAACTCGGCGACAATCTCCGCGTGCGTCTGCGTTATCTGATCCAGAAAATCGCGAAAAACGGGAAAGTGGATCTCACCCTTGTGCGCGCCGGCAAGGAACTCACGGTGCAGGTGCCCGTCGCGCCGACCCGGCCGATGCTGATCCCCAATTTGGAAAACACCTACCCGTCCTATTTTGTCTACGGTCCCCTCGTCTTCTCGCCCGCCACCGGCGTGTTCGTTGCCGGCCTGAACAACGCGATGACCGCGCTGTCCGCCTCGTCGAGCCCGCTCGCCCTCCGCCGCATCGACAAACCTGCCTTCCCGGGCGAAGAGCTGGTCGTCGTGGCGTCGCCGTTTTTTCCCCACAAACTGTCCAAAGGTTATTCGAATCCCCAATCACGCGTCATCGAAAGTGTGAACGGTATCAAAGTGAAAAGCCTGAAGCATCTCATCGAGGTTCTCCGTGATTCGCGCGACGAGTTCATGGTATTTGAGTTTGCCGGCCACGGCGGTGAATCACCGGTGTTCCCGCGCAAAGACATGCTGGCCGCGACCGAAGAGATTCTCACCGATAACGGCGTCCGCAGCCAAGGCTCGCCCGACATGCTCGCCGTCTGGAACGCGAAGCGGGCGCAGTAAGCGTCCGTATTTTCGGGCAAGAAGTGGGCTTGCGGACGAGCACGGGGGCTTGATCGCGTAGAGTAGGCCGGCCTGCGTAGCGGCGAGCACCAGCAAGCCGTGCCGTGGCCTGCGTAGCGGCGAGCGCCAGCAAGCCGTGCCCTGGCCTGCGTAGCGGCGAGCACCAGCAAGCCGTGCCGTGGCGTGCCCTCAGCTTTCCGCCGCCACCGGCGTCATTCCGCTGAGATCCGGTTCACCCGCGTAGCCAAACGGCGCGCGCAGCGCCGAACCGATTGCGACCTTGCCCGCTTGGATGGCGAGCCGTGGCCAATCGCCGCCCCCGTGCCGCGTAAACAAATCGCCATGCTGCGCCAAGGCGTGCGCCTGCAAACTCGCCGGAAATTCCGAGAGCCCCGCAAAATAGTGGTGCCCGTTGCGCTCCACGCTCGTCACCCCGAACACCGCCTGGGCGGCGAGATCCTGCAGGAGCCCGACCGGGCCCACGTTCGCCAAATCCTCCCCGCTCAACACCGCCGGCTGACCGTCGCCGCGCAGCTGGGCGAGGATGCACGCGTTCACCACGGTTTTGAAAACGCCTTTGCAGTTCTTGTGGCTCGTCCCCGCGTAGCCGAGCGCGAGCGCCGTCGGTAAACTCGCCAGCTCCGCATCGCTTTCGTCGATGATGATCGGCGGCCGGTCCGGCCACGTGCGCACCAACTCGCCAATCTCCGGACTCAACGCCACGCTGCGATGCCACGGCTGCTCGACGTAAAGCAAGCGAGGCCAGAGCACCCGCAGCGCCGGCGTCGTGAGCAGGTCGCGGAAGTAGTCCTCGAACGACGCCACGTCGCGGAAGCTCTCGTTGCCATCAAGGGAGAACGCAAACTCCTCGCCGCACCCTTCCGTCAAAATTTCCGCCATCCGCCCGAGCCGGTCGCGGTCTCGCGCCGCCTCACCGTTGATCTTGATTTTGAAATGCCGTAGGCCGTAAAACTGGATACACGCATCGAGCGACTGCGGCAGCCCATCGTCGACGCGATCCTCGGGTGTAATCTCCGTCGCCCGTAACGGGTCCGACAATCCCACGGTGTGCCGCGCAAATAACTCTGTCGGGGGACTCGCCGGGAGCCAGTCGCACGGTGCCGAACCCGCGAGGTCGGGTTGCAACGCGCCCAGATCGACGCCGAAGATATTCTCCCGCAGCGCCGACGCCAGCGTTGCGCCGCGCGCCCGGCACACCGCATCGATGAGTGCCCGCTCGACAAACGACGTGCCGAAATTCGACAGCAGCGGCGGCAGTTTTTCAGCGGATGCCCATACGGCCTGGGCCTCGTAGAGCTCGCGCCAGAATTCAAACGCCGTCGCCCCGCGAATCGCCCGCGCGTGGCGCACCGCCGCCCGGATCACGCACAACATTTCCTCGACCTCATCTTCGAGCAGCCGGACCGGGTCCTTGGTGAACCATTTCGGAGGCAGATTGTCGGCCGCGAGCCCCGTGTGCGTCGTGCCGTCGATCTCGAAAGTGACGCGCAAGATCACGTGCGGCAGCCACGTCATCGTCGCGATGCCATAGCGAAACGGCATGCGTGCGCGCAAATCGCAGCGGCAGAGTTCAGCGTGTTTCAGGGTGATCATGGGGTGTGTTTTCGGAACCGTTGTTTTCGTAGCCGCGAGCGTGACCGAGTGGTCGGACGACAACCCCCTCGCTCACGCTCGCGGCTACCTCCCCGGAAACATTGCCTCATAGCGGGCCGAGGGCTGCAGCACCGCGCCGCTCTGCGCATAGTAGTCCGCATCCAGCTCAAACACCCCGCGCTGGGTCCGCGCCCACGGGGCCTCGGCGCGCGGGTGGTAACCGCGCATCGTTTCCCAGTTCCGATAATTTTGGTGTCCGTTCGTCTCGAGCAGACCGAGGCCCAGCCCTGGAAATGGCGCGAGTCGTGCGGCGACGTTCTTGTTCCACTCGACGAGCAGCGGGCTCACCGTGAGGTCGGCGCAGAAACAGGGCACCCCGTGCTCATGCGCGACCTGCGCGATCTTGAGCGACATGCTGAATGTCTTCGCGATCGGCTTCAGCGCGATCGCCGTGTAGCCCATCTGGATGCGTTTGAGCGCATCGCGGTCCGTGTGCGCGCTCTCGTCGGCGGCCACGCGCGCCGGGATGTCGCGGATGTCGATTTCGAGCTCCTCGGGAAACGGTTCCTCGATGAGCGCGATCTGCTCAAACGCCCCGATGGCCTTCGTGTGGTCGATCAGCTGCAGCAGCGTGTCCTTGCTCTCGTAGCGGCCGTTGGCGTCGAAGTAATACGGGAGCTTGCCATTCGCCGTGTAAGGCGTGCGCGCGTCACCGATGGCGGCGTGGATCGCACTAATCCGCGCCTTGTCCTTTTCCAGCATCTCGGCCTGCGTTCCCGGCTGGCCGATTTTGATCTTCATAAAAAAGTAGCCCGCCTCGACGGCCGCCTTCAGTTCGTCGATGGGGATGCCGTAGGCCATCAGCGGAATGCTCGCGACCTTGGCGTGCCGATGCGCGAGCGCCGGGCGATAGGCCGCCGGGATGAGGTCGTCGAAATTGGTAATCCCGTTTTCCGCCGCGTAGAGCAGCCACGCCGCGAAATCGACGCCCACGAGCGCGTTCAGCGCGAAGGTCTCGCGCAACCCCGCATGGCCGGTGATCTTTTTCCCATAGGCGTAAACGTCGTGCCGGATCGATTCGAGCAGGTCGACGGGGTTGGAGAAAGTCTGCCCTTTGAGCCGCTGGAGCGCCCACTCGCTCATCGCATACATGAGCGCGTTGCCCCCGCTCTCGGAGTGACCGGCAAACACGTGCGCATCGCTCCACAACACACCCTGCGAGCACAACCCGATGCCGCGTTTTCCGGACGCGCCCTGGAGCATCGCGACGCTCTGCCAAATCTCGGACATGTAGCCGCCCTTGAAACCAAACGGCCGCACGAGCGGTTCGCGTTCGAAGTTGGAGCCGACAGCGGTGAGGGTGACGGAACGGGGAGAGACTGAATTCATAAAAAGGATTCGGACGAATTGGGGGGCGGGCTGTCCGCCCGCCACGAGTGCACCGGTGGGTGCGATTGCGCGATGGCGGGCTTAAGGCCCGCCCCGCAGCGGACGTCGGCACTCGGTGCGGTCACGCGACCCCGTTCTTCGCCATCAGGCCCTTCAACACCGCGAGATCTTTTTTCATCAACGCGGTCATCTGCGTGACCCGGTCGGCCGCGCTGAGCGAGGCGGGCGGTTTCTCAAAAGGAGCGTATTCGAGGTGCATCGAAATCGGACCACCGATCCCCAGCTCTTTCACGAGTTTGAAATAGGCGTCGTGAGGCACGATGCCTTCGCCGAGGGGGACGTTGTCGATGACCGCCTTGCCGGGCGATTGCGTCCATTTGAAGTCCTTCATGTCGGTGCAGCGAATCCACGGGGCGAGCACCCGGAGCTGCAGCGGCCACGACTGGGCTCCCTCCACCGTGCCGTGCCGGATGTCGTATTGCACGCCGAGGGCGCGCGGATCGATGTCCTTGAGCAGATGATAAAGATCCCAGACCGCACCGCCGATGCGGGTGCCGGCGTGGTTTTGAATTGCCCCGTGGATTCCGAGGCTGGCGTTGAGCGCGGCGAGCTCGTTCAGGGTGGGTTTCAGCTTCTCGATCGTGCCTAATACGCCGAGCTTCGTGTCGTAGTTCCAATTGCCGAGGCGGTAAAACTTCACGCCGTGTTTCGCGGCCGTACGGAGGAGTGTCTCGGTGTGCGGCTCGCGCACGCTGGTGATATCCGTGGTGATCATCTCGACCTTCAGTCCGGCGGCGCGCGCGGCGTCGATTGCGCGGGGGAGATCCTCGGTGACTTTTTCGGGCAACACGTGGCCCTGCGCCTTGCGCACCGTATAGTCGATGCCGCCGTAGCCGCAGCTCGCGATGAGCTTGGCTGCCTCCGTGTGCGACATCGTGTGCAGTGGTTTTGAGAAGACGTGTATCGTCGTCGGGCCGATCGGCGCGGAAGCCTTGGCGGGTTTCGCGGCGGCGGCGGCGGTTTTTTCGGCGGCGAGGCTGGTGAGCGGGAGCGCTGCGCCGGCGAGCGCCAGCGTGGCAAGGAAGTCGCGGCGGGTGGGGTGGAGGGTTTCGGGTTTCACGGGGAAGACGTTTCGTGAAACCCACGCGCGGTGCAAGTCCGGCGGCGGCAGGGGTGCGCTGGTCCGGCGGAGGGGCGACCTTCCTGTCGCCCGTCAAATCCTCAACCCTTCCCGCCCTTGAGCAACACGAGATAGTCCACGCCCTTGGCCTCGAACTCACGCCAGTAGGCGTCTTCCAACGCTTCTACGCGGTCCTGTTCTTCCTCGCTCAGCTCTTCGCCGAGCTTGGTGATGTCCTGGCCCTGTTCCGCGCGTAGATCGCGCTCGGCGAGTCGGCCGACCAGCTCGCTCCAAAATGCGTCCTCGACAAACTTGTCGAGTTTCTCTGCCGCGAGGCCGCCGGCGAGTTTTTCATTGGGAAACCATTCGCCGTTCACATCCGACTCCACAAGGTCGGCGCAGCCAAATGTCGCCGCGAGTCCGAATACTTTCTGCGCCACTTCCGCATAACGCTCCGGCATCGTAGCGGGATCGTCGGGGCGCGCCCCCGCGACCCAGAGTCCGAGATGGGCGAGTTCCAGCAGACGCGTGTATTCTTTGGTCGTAAACGAAACCTTCATGCGGCCAAGAGAGGACGCGTTCCCCCGCCCCGCGCAAGGGCGGAGTGTCACCGGAGGGGCGCTTTCCCCCGCGCCCTATTCGGCGGTTGGGAAACCGCCGCTCCTGCCAATCCACCCTACGGCACCAACTCCGGCTTTGCCGTCTCTGTCGTCATCTTCTGCGGCAACCGGTAAACTTCGCCGCTCTGCGTCGCGAAATACAGCGCCGACGGCGTGGGCTCCAGCGCCGAGCCGTCCGCCCAGAGCGCATAAAAACCGGGATCCGCGTTCACGGGTTTGCGCGCGTAGGTGTGGTTGTAGCGCGAATCGTGCGTGAGCACTTTAGTCACGCGCCACGTGCGGCCCTGGTCGCGGCTCGCCCACATCATCATGTCGCCGCCCGTGCCACCGCGCTGCGGACCCGGCGACGTCGGCGCGATCACGCGCCAAATTCCATCGGCCTCGGTGTAGAGCGAGCCGTGGTCGTAGTTGTGATCCGACGCCGTGAACGGCCGGATATCCCACGACGTGCCCGTCCACCGCGCCGTGCTCCAATAGCACGGACCCAGCTTCGGCCCCGGCTCAAAACCCTTCGACGTGAGATAGAGAATCACGGGATGCCCCTCCTTCGTGAACGCGATATCCTTCAGGTAAACGTTGAGATCTTCCGCGCGGTAGTCGCGCACGAGCGCGGGATTTTCCGCCTTCGTGAGCGGGAGCGTGACGGGTTTACCGTCAACCGTCGTCCACGTGCGCCCGGCGTCGCGCGTTTCGAGGTAGTAGAGGTTGGTGCGGTAGTTCAGCCCCGTGCCTGCCCGCCCGTGATCCGGATGCAGGTCAAAAGCGGTCCCGACGCGGTCCGTGTCGCCCTGCCGCCACGAGATCTGGTAGTCGCCCATCTCGATGTGCGCGATCAGCTGCGGTGCCGTCCACGTCTTCGCATCGGGCGAGGATTTCCAGTTCAGCGTGCGCTGGCTGTTTTTGTAGAGCGTGTGGAGAAATAAAAACTGCTTCGACTCCGGCAAATACCACGGCTGCGTGTAGGAAAAATTCGACGTGACCAGCAGCTCCCACGCGGTGATGTCGTAGGGCTTTTTCGACTTGTGGATATACGACGGCCGCGACGTGCCGTGCGCCGACGAAAACACATACAGAAAGCCGTCCGCATCGATGGAGAGCGTCGGATTGTCGTGCGCGTCCTCCGTGCGCTTCTGCAGGAGCCGCACCGGCCGCGGCACCGTGCCGGTAGCGTGATCGAAATAGGAAACGAAGTGCTGCAATTCGTCCTGCTTTTCGGACACGTGGCCCGCCGAACCGCCGAACACGAAGAACGTCTTCTTCTGCGCGGCCACGTGAATCGCGATGGGTACGTGTTGCTGCGGATAAGTCCCGAAGCCGCCGGAGTATTTGTAGCGATAGTCGGACTTCAACGGCTGGTTCATATACCAGATCCCGCGGTAGCCATCGCCGACCTGCGCGACGAGATCGTCGGGCTTGGCGGGAGCCTTGGTGGCTTTGTCGGCGGTGAAACCGACCGCCACTGTCGTGCCTGCGAACAGCGCCAAGCGAAGCCAACGCTGAAAACAAGAGGAGGGGTGCATGGGATCAGCACAGCATTTTCCGGAAGCGCGTCGAGACCCAGCGAGCCCCACTTTCGTGCTCCGAACGGAGCGGCGGTTTTCCAACTGCCGGCAGCCCGCCCCAACCGGGCGCTTGGGAAAGCACTCCACCGGGGAATCCCGCCGCGGTATTGACCACCCGCGCCGACCTGCGCTCCGTGCCACGGCAGCGGGCCCTCGCCATTGCTCACGAAATTCGCGCACTGACTGCGGGAATTTCATGGTGCGCTATTTTGCGATGTTCACCCCCACGACCGACCTCAGTCTCGTCCGCCCGCGTGGCGCCGCAGCCGGGTTGTCGCGTTGCTGGGCCCGCGCCAGTGCGGCAAGGCCACGCTCGCCCGCGAATTCGTCGCCGCGGACTCACCCAACTATTTCGACCTCGAAGACCCCACCAGCCTCGCGCGCCTCGCCGAACCCGAGACTTCGCCGCGCCCGCTCAAAGGCGGCTTCGTGATCGATGAGGTGCAGGGCCGGCCCGAACGGTTTCCGCTCCTGCGCGTGGTCGCGGACCGTCGGCCGCTGCCGTCCCGTTTCCTCCTCTTCGGCAGCGCCGCGCCGGAGCTGCGCCGGCAGGCCTCCGAACCGCTCGCCGGCCGCGTCAAAACGGTGCCGTTCGAAGACTTCCGTCTCGCCGATCTGGGTGCGGCTGCGCAGTCATGCCACTGGCTGCGCGGCGGCTTCCCGCTGGCGTTTACTGCCCGCAGCGACACCGACTCTTTCGCATGGCGGCGGCAGTTCTGTCAGACCTTCCTCGAACGCGATTTGCCGCAGCTCGGCCTGGCCACACCGGCGGCCGCGTTGCACCGCTTTTGGAGAATGGTCGCGTACTCTCACGGACAGATATGTAACGCCGCCGACCCGGCCCGCGCGCTCGGCGTCAATGAGTCCACCGTGCGCCGCTATCCCAATCTGATGACGGGCGTGTTCATGGTGCGCCAACTCCCGCCGTGGTTCGAAAATCCCGGCAAGCGCCAGATGAAGGCGCCGAAGGTTTACGTGCGCGATAGCGGTCTGCTCCACGCTCTCCCTGGCCTCGGCACGCAACGCGATCTGGAGCATCACCCGAAGCTCGCGGCTTCGTGGGAAGGCTATCCTGTCGAAGCAGTGCTCAAGGCCCTGCGCCCCGCCGAGGTTTACTTTTGGGCCACGCACCACGGGGCGGAAATCGACCTCGTGCTCTTCAAGGGCGGAAAACGTATCGGCGTCGAGTGCAAGCGCGCCGACGCCCCCACGTTGACGCCCTCGAGGCGCATCGCACTCGCCGATCTCAAGTTCGACCAGCTGATTGTCGTCTACCCCGGCGAGCGCCGTTACCGTCTCAACAAACGAGTGGAGGTGGTGCTGGTGGCGGAATGGGTGGGTGCGGAGTGATGTGGTGCGTTCACTCGCTGGCGCTCGCGGCTAGTATTTCTCGGTTAAGTTCATGGCTAAAAAATCCGAATGCCCAGCGGAAGTGTCACGTAATAGGTGACACTTTTTTGGCATGTGTTTTTGAGAGGAAAGTAACCGGGTAATACGCGACCGAAATTTAACCCTCACGCGTGAAGCCGCTCCATCCTGTTGCCCATCCACTCCAAGTCTTGTCATGGCGAGAGCTCAGTGCAGGCGGCACTGGCGCGGTGGCGGCAATGAACCTCGAGAGGTTCGTCATCGCGAAGGAGGCGGGCCGAGCGTGGCACGCCATCGGGGAGTGCGCGGTGGATGGCCGCAGTCGCTCGAGTTCCTTCGCGATGACAAACAAGGGGTGTTCATTGGCGAGGAGCGCAGCGACGAAGCGATCCATCTGGTCTTACTCTGTCACTTGCCTCGCGAAAATCACCCTGCACGAAGTGTAACCCAATAGGTTACACTTACACTCAAATCGGAGGGTGAATCCGGGCACAACATAACAGAGTAAAACTCGCTGGATCGCCACGCCCTCGTTCCTCGGGTTCGCGATGACAAACAAGAGTGTGGAAATTCCGTATCGGTTTGATGGACGGGGTACAGCGGCGCCGAATTGTTCGGATCGGCCAGCAGCGCTTTGAACCCCGCATCCCTGCACGCGTTGGGCCACGTCGGAGCGAGTTGGAGCGTGGGCATTGGGGAGCGGCTTCGTCCTCAAGTTTCTGGATACGGCGTTTATTCGATGAATAAAAAAGGAGGGGTGCGGCAAAATGGACCCAAGAACCGGTGCCAATTTCATCACGACCGGACGAGTGCCGCGGGTGGCCTGAACCTCTGCGGGTCGCGGGGGGATGGGGCGGCGTTGCTGCTCGGGGCGCACCTCGCTGAAAAACGTGGCTGCGCCGGCGTGATTTGTTTTGTTGAGAGCATGTCGCGCAACAAATCCACGTTGGTCGTCGGGCTGACTCGTCATGATGGTGCCGGGGCCGGAGCCGTGGTCGACGATGCCCTCGCGGTCGAGGAGCCGCTGGAAATTCAGGTCGACGGACGGAGTGTGGCGGTCGTGATGCGCACGCCTGGGCACGATCGGGAATTAGCGGCGGGATTTTTGGTGACGGAGGGGATTTTGCGGAGAAGCGAGGAGGTGCTGGATATGGTGTATTGTGCGATGGAGCGGGAGGGCGGTCCCGCCGCTCCCGAGGCGGGCTACGGGGAGGCGAGGGAGAATATTCTGGATGTGCTGTTGGCACCGGGCGTGGCGGTGGACTGGACGCGGCTGACGCGAAACGTGTTCACGTCGTCGAGCTGCGGGATTTGCAGCAAGGCGAGCATCGACGCGGTGCGCGGGCAATTTCCGGCGATCACGGAGATGTGGAAACCGCGGCGCGCGGTGCTGGCGGCTTTGCCGGAGCGGTTGCGGGCGGCGCAGGCGGGATTTGCGGCGACGGGTGGGTTGCACGCGAGCGGGCTGTTTGGGGCGGGGGGCGAGTTGATCGTGGCGCGGGAGGATGTGGGGCGGCACAACGCGCTCGACAAGATCGTGGGGCACGAGTTTTTCGCGGAGCGGTTGCCGCTGGGAGGGAGAATCTTGCTCGTGAGCGGGCGGGTGAGTTTTGAAATCATGCAAAAGGCGCTGGCGGCAGGGGTGCCCTGGGTGGCGGCGATCTCGGCGCCGACGAGTGCAGCCGTGGAGTTTGCCCGGGCGAGCGGACAAGGGCTGGTGGGATTTTTGCGAGGCGAGCGGATGAATGTTTACGCGGGCACCTTGGCCGGGTGAGGGTGTCGCAGTCGGCTCGACCCGGACGGACTCGAACTATTTAACCACGGATTACACGGATGAAACGGATACAAACTCAGAAAATGGCCGGCGACTTTGGCCGCAGGGCAACCCGCGCGGCCGCGTGGTGGGTGGTCTGGTTCTGCGTGGCGGTTGGGGTGCGCGCAGCCGAGAGCGAGACGATGGCCGACCGGGCGTTGAAGAATATTGCGGAGAAACAGCGGGAGCTTTTCGCCGTGGCGGAAAAAAAGGGTGAGAAGCTCGATCAAGAGGCGTTTCGCACGCAGGTCCAGTCGCTCACGCACGAGTATGAGCGGCTCTTGCGGGACAATCCGAAGTTCGCGCTCGCGGCGGCGGCCTATGGCGGACTGCTCGGCAAAGTCGGGATGCGCAAGGAGGCGGCGGCGATGCTGCTCAAGGCCAGCCAACTCGACAGCGACATCCCGTTTGTGAAAAACCAGCTCGGTGGTTACCTCGCGGAAGAGGGGAAGCCGCTAGAGGCGGCGCCGTATTTTCTCGCGGCCATCAAGCTCGCGCCAGACGAACCCATTTACCATTACCAGCTGGCGACGCTTTTGGTCGAGGCGCGCGATGATTTTCTGCGCAGCGGGGAATGGACGCGGGCGACGCTCGATGAGGCGATGACGAACGGTTTCAGGCGCGCGGCGGAGCTCGCGCCCGACCGGTTCGAATTGGGCTATCGGCATGCGGAGTCTTTCTACGATTTGGCGAAACCGGATTGGGATGCCGCACTGAAGGCTTGGGCGGCCCTGGAAGAAAAGGCGCAGACGGCCATCGAGCGGCAGACCATGCGGCTCCATGCGGCCAATGTGCTCATCAAACAGGGCAAGCCGGACTACGCGCGGACCTTGATGGCGACCGTGGAGGAGGCGGCGCTGCAGGGGCAGAAGCAAAAGCTCATTGCCCAGCTAGCGGAAACCGCGAAGAAGTGAGGGATATGGATTTTGGCATCACACCCGCCGACCTGCGCGCCGGGCTCATTTTCTACCTTTTGCTTTTCAGCTGCCTCGTGCTGCGCGCCTTTTCCCAAGCGTGGCTGGCCGACCGCCTCGGCGACCCCACGCCTCGCGATGAAGGGCGTGTGACGCTCTACCCGGTGCCGCATCTCGATCTCCTGGGATCGGTCATCCTCCCGTTGATTTGTATTTTTTTCCTCCAGCCGCGACTGGGGCAGATCAATTTTTTCCTCGCGTGGACGAATCCAGTGCCGATCAACGCGGCGAATTTTAGGAATCCCCAGCGGCATTATCTGTTCACGCAGCTGACCGGTTGCGGCATGAGTGTCGCGCTCGCGTTACTGTCGGCCGTGATCGGAGGAATTTCTTATCACTACGACCAGCGGTTCGCGGAGATTTTCGCCACACTTATCGGCATCAACGCGATGCTCATTGTGCTGGATCTGCTGCCGGTGCCGCCGCTGCCCGGGGCGATGCTGCTACGGCATTGGGGGTTTATGTCCGAAGAACGGTTCTGGCAGATCGCGCGCTGGAGCGGCCTTGTCTTCATGATTGCCATCAACATTCCGCCCATCCGCACAGCGCTGGGTATCCTGATTGCGCTAGTAGCTTTGCCCTTCAGTTGGCTGTTCGAGGTGATCGCGCGATGAGCGCGGTCGACGGGACGAAGCCGGGCGCGCGGTGGAGAGTGCGCGAGCCGCGACCGATCACACTGGGAGATTGGCTGACGTTCGCGGAAAGACTCTACGCCCGGGAGAAGCTGGCCCTCGGCCAGATCGCGACCAACGCCCACGACGAAGCGCTCTATTTGCTGCTCACGGTCTTGGAGCTGCCGCTCGACAGCGACGCGCGGGTGTTGAAAAAAAAACTGACGGTGGCGCAGGGCGCGGCGGTGGAGGCGGTGTTGCGACGACGGGCGATGGAGCGGGTGCCGGCGGCGTATCTGACGCGCGAGGCTTGGTTGGGTGGGCAGCGGTTCTACGTCGATGAACGAGTGATCATCCCGCGCAGCTATTTTGTGGAGATCATCGCGCAGCAGCTGGACGCGTGGCTGCGGGCGCCGGAGAAAGTGCGGCGGGTGGTCGATGTGTGCACGGGGTCGGGCTGTCTCGCGATTCTGCTGGCGCAGCATTTTCCAAAGGCGAAGGTGGACGCGTTGGATTTGTCGGAGGACGCGTTGGCGGTGGCGCAGATCAATGTCGACGCGCACGGGTTGACGAAGCGCGTGAAGTTGTGGGCGAGCGATGTGTTCGAGGCGGTGCCGGTGGGGAAGGGAAAAGGTGCCGACGGGAAGTATGACGTGATTCTGAGCAATCCGCCTTATGAACCGAGCGCGCACGTCGACGCGCAGGCTCCGGAGTTTTCGGCCGA
>CAMBVX010000038.1 GCA_945871085.1 Opitutus sp. GAS368
TCTCTCCGGCTTCCCCCGGTGAGCAGCATGATTAAGTGAAGCATCTGTCCGAGCGATGCCACAAATGCGGCCACATAAGTGAGTGCCGCAGCATCGAGCGTCTCGTGCACGCCCGCCATTTCATCTTGGTCGACGATCCCCAGCTGGACGAGTTGACGCTTCGCGCGGGCCGTCGCGTCGAACTCCACGGGTAACGTGACAAACTGAAACACCGTAATCACCGCGAGCGCTCCGATCGCGATTTTCAGGAGCAGCCCGCCCATCGCACCACCCACGAGGTAAATCGCGAATCCACCCAAGATCATCGCAATGGGCGACGCCACTTGCACCGCCGGCACCAATGATTGGCGCACCGCCATCATACCATAGCCGACCTTGTCTTGGATCGCATGGCCGGCCTCGTGCGCCGCCACGCCCAAGGCTGCAAGACTCGTGCCGTGAAAGTTGTCCGGCGACAGAGCGAGACGCTTTTTCGACGGATCGTAGTGGTCGCTCAGCATCCCTTCCACTTCGACGATCTCCACGTCGTGGATACCCGCGCTCTCCATCACGGCCGCTGCCGCCTCCCGGCCCGTGATGCCGTTGCGCGATGGAATTTGGACATTCTTGCGATAGGCGCTCATCACGCGCATCTGCGCGTAAAGTCCGAGCAACAGGGGCACACCGATGAGAATAATATAGAAGATCATGGTCGTCGTGATTTAGGATTTTGATTGCTGTAGGCTACCTGCTCAGGCGGCCGGTCGAGGGGAACAACCTAGACAAAACGCGCGATTCGCCAGAGCAAATCGCGCGTTTGGAAACGAGGCGGAAGAATTCTAAAAAAATCAGCCAAGCTTGGGCACCTCGACCCAGCGGCGTTCTGCCCACGACTTGATGCCGAGCTCCGCCATTTGCACGCCCTTGGCCCCTTGCATCAGATCCCACGGAAACGGGTCGTCCTTTACCACGTGCTTGAGGAAGAGTTCCCACTGCACCTTGAACGCGTTGTCGTAGACCCCTTGGTCCGGTACCGTCGTCCAGCCATCCATGTATTTTACCGGACTGTCGATGTCCGGATTCCAGATACAGCGCGGCGTCGCCGCCAAATGTTGGGCCGTGCAATTGCGCAGGCCCGCCACCGCCGTGCCGTGCGTGCCGTCGACCTGCAGCGTCAATAAATCATCCCGCCGCACCCGCACGTCCCACGAAGAATTGAATTGGCAGATTACGCCGTTCACCAACTCGAAGGTCGCGTAGGCCGAGTCGTCAGCCGTGCATTTGTAGGGTTTCCCCGCTTCGTCCCACCGCTGCGGGATATGGGTGGCTCCGAGGCACGTCAGCGACTTCACTTCGCCGAACAGATTTTGGATCACATACTGCCAGTGGCACAGCATGTCGACGATGATGCCGCCATCGTCTTCTTTGCGGTAATTCCACGACGGCCGCTGTAGTTTTTCGTGCTCCCCGGTAAATACCCAATAGCCGAATTCACCGCGCACGGAGAGGATTTTTCCGAAGAATCCCGTGTCGATGAGATACTTCAACTTCAGCAAGCCCGGCAGCCAGAGCTTGTCTTGGACGACTCCGTTTTTCAGTCCGGCCGCGCGCACTTCGAGGGCGAGCGCCATCGCCTCGGCCGAAGTCGTGGCACTGGGTTTCTCGCAGTAGATATGTTTTTTTGCCGCGATCGCTTTGCGCACCCCATTGGGCCGCTGGCCTGTGAGCGTGGAGTCGAAATAAACTTGGTTGGCAGGATCGGCCAACGCCGCATCCAGGTTGGTCGAATAACGCGTCACCCCGGCACGCGCCGCGAGCGCCGCAAGCTTTGGCTCGCTGCGGCCAATGAGGATCGGGTCCGGCATAATCACCTCAGCGTCGCCGATCTTGACGCCGCCCTGGTCGATGATGGCTTTGATCGAACGCAACAAATGCTGGTTCGTGCCCATGCGCCCGGTGACGCCGTTCATGATGATGCCAATTTTGTGAGTTTTCATAGGTAGGGCCCTTCCGGCGGATCAACCGATCGGTGGGACCCTGTCACCTTACTCCGAAACCGCCACTTGCGTTAGCACGATTCCGACTTTTGCTAGCATAAAACCGATCTCATGCTCGCCTGGAGTCCCTTGCTCATTCAAAAAATTGAAATCCACGCTCTGGGTTTCGTGTTGCGCAAGCTCCAGCTGAATCGACACCGCGATGCCGAGGTTGCCTCCCACGGTCACGCCTACGCTCAACTCATTCTTTACCTCACGGGGGAGGGCGTCCAAACGGTCAACACCCGGCGACGTCGCGCCCACGCGGGAGATTTGTTTGTCATCCCGGCCCACACGTTTCACGGCTTTTCCGTCGCCGGAAATAGTCGCCCACTCTGCCTCGTGCTCGACTACGAACTCGAGGGTGCCGCCCGCGTCCGCCCGGCCCACCGCACGCTTTTACCCGCGACCCTCAACGAGCTCCACACCTTACTCTCCCGGGTCCCGCGCAAAGGTCGACTCACGCTCGCCGATTACCCGGCGATCCTTGCCGTGGTCGCCCGCCTCCTCGAGCCGGCTCGTGCCACGTCTGCGCGGGGTTCGCCCCTGTTCGAACAACTTCGTCAACGCGTCCCGGCTCGCGTCAGCCTCGGACAAATCGCCCGAGACCTCGGCTACCACCCTGACCATCTCAATCGTAAGCTGAAACGTGAATCCGGGCTGGGCCTCCGTGTCCTCCGCGACCGCGTCCGACTGGAGGCCGCCCAATCCGCCCTGCGCTCAACCGTCACCATCGCCGAGGCCGCCAGCCAATGCGGCTTCGACGACCCCAATTATTTCTCCCGTTGGTTTCGCCGGCAAACCGGGCGCACCCCCGGCGAATGGAAGTGATCGCCCCAGCCCGCCCTCGCGCTCTTCGGCGGGTCCGGACCCTGGTCCCTCACCCACGAGATCGAGCGACGCGTACCATGCCGTCCGCCCGCTCGCCCCCGCATGTCGCACCGCCCCGCCCGCTGATTCACCACTGGTTGAAATCCTCTGACACCACGCTTGCCGGCCCGCAGCCCGCTTGTTATTACTCACTCTCCCTTCCTTTCATGCCCACTACTGTCTTCACCATCGCCAACCAAAAAGGCGGCGTCGGCAAAACCACCACGGCCGTCAATCTCGCCGCGGCCTTGGCCGAGAAAAAAATTCACACGCTCCTGATCGACCTCGATCCGCAGGCCAACGCCACGAGCGCCGTCGGCGTCGAAAAGCAGGCGGGCAAGAGCCTCTACGGTCCCCTCCGCGGCGAGGGCTCCATCTTCGAGATGATCACGCCCACGGCCTACGAGCACCTCGCACTCATCCCCAGCGAAGAAGACCTCGCCGCCGCCGAAATTGAACTCGCGCAGACCGAGAACTACCTCATGAAACTTCGCGGCGTGCTCGAGCCGCTGCGCAAATCCAACGGGTATCGTGTCATCATCATCGATTGCCCCCCCGCCCTCGGCCTGCTCTCGATGAACAGCCTCGCCGCCGCCGACCAACTCCTCATCACGCTGCAGTGCGAATACCTCGCCCTCGAAGGCCTCGGTCAAATCCTGCGCAACGTCGAGCGGCTCAAAGATGCCCACGTCAACGACAACCTTAAACTCGGCGGCGTCGTGATGACCATGTTCGACTCCCGCACCAACCTTGCGAAGCAAGTCGTGGACGAGGTCAAACAGCACCTGCCTGACAATATATTCGCCACGGTCATCCCGCGCACAATTCGGCTCAGCGAGGCCCCCAGCTTCGGCAAACCCATCTTCGCCTACGATCCGAACGGGGTGGGCTCTACCGCCTATCGCAGCTTGGGCAAAGAAGTCATCGAGCGCTTCGGGCTGCACGCAAAGTAGCCGGCGTGCGCCCTCGTTGATCCCCCGCCCTTCAGGCCCGTGCGACTACTCGCCACTCTCCATCTGATCCTCCCCGCCTTTCCACGATGTTTGCTGCGTTGAACAAATACCGCCAAGCCTTCCTCATCGGCCTTCAGAGTAATCTCGTTTACCGGGCAAACTTTGCGGTGCGCGGCTTCTTCTCCCTGTTTCACCTCGTCGTTGTGTTCATCCTCTGGGGTGCCGCCTACGCTCATGCGCCGACGATCGGTGGCTTCAGTTTTGGTCAAACGCTCACCTATTTCCTAGTGATGCTCGTGATGCAATTCTTCGTCGGCGCGTTCAACGAGGACTACCAGATCAGCGAAGATATTCGCAACGGCCTCATCAACCAGTTCCTGCTGAAACCCATCAATTACTTCCTCTACCGGTTCAGTATCTTCGTCGCTGCGCGGCTCGTCACCGGTGTGTTGATCCTCCTGCCGCTCCTCGTCGCGCTGCCGCTCCTCAAAGATTATCTCACTCTGCCCGCCGAATCGTGGCGCTTTGCGCTCGTCATTCCCGCTATGGTCTTTTCGGCGCTCATCCAATTTAGTATCGCCTACTGTTTTGGTATGTTGACGTTTTGGTTTTTGGACATTCAAGGCTTCGTCATCCTGTCGATGGCGATCGAGTCGCTGCTCGGTGGGCAGATGTTTCCCCTCGATCTGATGCCGGAGTGGATCTACCGCACCGCGCAGTGTCTGCCGTTCTACTACCAAACGTATTTCCCCACGGCCATCCTCACCGGCCGTATTTCCGATCTCGGTCAGGTCTTGCAGGGCCTCGGTATCCAACTCGCATGGGTGCTTGTGCTGCTCGGGATCAATCAACTTCTTTGGACCCGCGGCCTGCGTCGCCACACCGCAGTCGGCGGTTGATTTCCCCATGACTCGTTATCTCGAAATCTGGCTCGCCAGTGCCCGCTACTCGGTCACGCGAACCCTCATGTTTCGTTTCGATTTTTTCCTCTGGGCCTTGGTCGAGTTGTTTTGGATGGCGGTGAATCTCCTCCTCATTTCGGTCATCTACCGGCACACGGACTCGGTCGCGGGCTGGAACAAATACGAAATGCTCCTGCTCGTCGGCACCTCGCTGCTCGTGCAGCGCTTCCTCATGGGATTTTTCTGGAGCAGTCTTTTTGAGATGGGTCGCAATATTCGCAGCGGTAACTTCGACTTCTTTTTGGCTCAGCCCGGCAACGTCCTGTTCATGGCTTCAACCCGCAAACTCGACCCCGACGGGCTGATGAACTCCTTCGTCGCGATGGGCGTCGTCGCCTATGCCGCCCGCCAACTGGGGCTGCAGCCCTCCGTCCTTGATATCAGCCTCTATGCCGTGATGATTCTTTGCGGGCTCATCATTCACTACAGCATGCTGGTGATCACCATCTCGCTGGCTTTCTGGCTGACGAGTGCCCAGGGCATTGAAGGGAGCTACTTCACCCTCGCGGAATTTTCCCGATTGCCCCGCGAAGCCTTCAAGGGTGTCGCGAGCATCGTCTTTGTTTGGTTTCTCCCGGTGGTGATTGTCAGCAACGCCCCGGCCCGCACCTTGTTGCGCGGCTTCGACCCCCTGTGGGGCCTCGGCCTGCTGGCCGCCACCCTCGTGTGGTTTTCCGCCGCCGTGATCGTGTTCCACCGGGGCCTCCGACGCTACACCAGCGCCAGTTCATGAGCGACGCGCTCCGGCAACTTCAAGCGCGCATCGGTTACGCCTTCCGTGACCTGGCCCTGCTCCAACGCGCCGTCACGCACACGTCGTCGCTGCAGGACAATCCCGCTCGCGAGAGCAATCAGCGACTGGAATTTTTAGGAGACGCGGTGCTCCAACTCGTCCTGACGGAAACGCTGTTTCAACTTTTCCCGGACGACCGCGAAGGGCTCCTGAGCAAACGGCGTGCGGCGCTCGCCAATGGCGTGTTTCTCGCCCGCCTCGCAGACGAAGTCAGCCTAGCCTCCTGCCTTGTGCTCGGCGGGAGCGAAGAAGCCGCCGGAGGCCGCGCGCGCCCCGCCGCCAACGAAGACGCGTTCGAAGCTCTCATCGGCGCGATCTACCTCGATAGCGACCTCGCCACGGTGCGCCGCGTCGCGCTCGCCCTCTACGGCCCACTGCCCGAACGCCTTGCGTCTGTCGAAAACCTCGAAAACCCGAAAGGCCGCCTGCAGGAGCTCATCCAACCGGCGCACGGCAACAACGCGCTGCGCTATGAAGTCGTGCGCATCGACGGCGAGGACCACGCCCGCGAATACGAGGTCGCCGTCTTGCTCTTCGACCGCCCGCTCGGCAACGGCCGCGGTCCGTCGAAAAAACTCGCCGAGGAAACCGCTGCCCGCGCGGCGCTGGAGACGCTCGCCTTGTCACCATCGGTGTAGCATCCGCGCGCCACTGCGAAACGCGATTTGCGGTTCCGTGTTTCCTCAATTCTGAATTCCGCTCCATGTCCCTCCCCGCCATCGCGCGCACCAAGCTCACCGGCATCTGCCCGCCCGCGCGCGGCGCCGTGATCGCCGACCTCGCGCGCGCCCACCCCTCGCCCGTGTGGCTCGTCGTCGCCGAGGACTTAAAAACCGCCGAGCACGTCGCCGAGGACCTCGCGTTTTTCCACGCGGCCTCCGGCAACCCCCGCCCGCACCGCACGCTCGTTTTCCCCGAGTCGATGACCGACCACCGCGACATGCGCGAAGCCTTCGCCGCGTCGAGCGACCGCCTCACCGTGCTCTCGCGCCTGCGCGCCGTGCGGGGCATGGCCACGACGCCCGACACCGTGATCGTCGTGACGACCCCCGCCGCACTATTGCAGCCCGTCCCCGCGCTCGAGGAATTCGCCACCCGCGAACTCACGCTCACCCGTGGACAGCACCAACCGTTTCAAGGCCTGCTCGAACAACTGCAAAAGCTGGACTACGATTCCGAAGCCGTCTGCGAGGCGCCCGGCCACTACGCGATCCGCGGCGGCATCATCGACCTCTATCCCGTCACGGCTAACCAACCCTACCGCCTCGACTTTTTCGGCGACGAACTCGAGGCGATCCGAGAGTTCGACCCCGTCACCCAGCGGTCTGGTGCCAACGTCGAGAGCATCACCGTATCCGCTTCGCCCCGCGTGAAGTTGGGTTCTTCAAAAAGCGGCATCGCCGACTACCTCACACCCAACACGCATTTGCTCTTCATTGAGCCGGCCGCGCTCGAGGAAGAGTTCAGCGCCTTCGCCCGGGAGGGATTCGACGGCCTCAGCCCGCTGCTCGAGAAATGCGCCGCAGCCTTTGGCGTGTGCGACCTCGATGAAGCCAGCGCTCTCTTCGACGCCGGGTCCATTGAGACCACTTGGGACACCGAAAGCCTCGCCCATCACCGCAGCTATCCCGAAGCCTCCCTCGTCGCGCAGGAGCGCCTACAAGTCGAAGAGGACGCGCGGCGCGCGTTCCTCGTCCAAGTCGCCGCCTGGCGCAGAGCCGGCTACGCGGTGGCATTCGTCGTCTCCAAAGAGGGAGAGGAACAACGCACGCAGGAGATCCTCGCTGAGGACAGCGTGCTGAAACACATCAAACCCCGCTTCCTCCGCGGCACACTCAACGAAGGTTTTCGGATCACGTTTCGGGCCGAAACCCGCCTCCGATTATCCGGGGAAAAATCGCCCGCCGCCGCGATCGGCCTCGTCGTCGTCACCGAGACGGAGATCTTCGGTCGCCAACGCCAGCGCCGTCCGTCGCTCAACCCCCGCGTCACCGCCCAACGCGCCCAAATCGACCAGCTCCTCGATTTCTCCGAATTGGTCGAAGGTGATTTTGTCGTCCACCTCCAGCATGGCATCGCGCTCTACCGTGGACTCACCAAACTCGACACCGCGCAGGGCATCCGTGAGGTCATTTCCCTCGAATTCAACGACCACGTCACGCTGCACGTGCCGCTCCAAGAATCGCATCTCGTCAGCCGCTACGTCGGTCTCAGCAAGGCTCGTCCTCAACTCGGGCGGATCGGCTCCGGCCGCTGGGAAAAAGCCCGCCAGGCCGCCGAGCGCGCCACCATCGACCTCGCGGCCGAATTGCTCCGCATCCACGCCGCACGCGAAGCGCAGCCAGGCCACGCGTTCGCCGAAGACACCACGTGGCAAAAAGAATTCGAGGCCTCGTTCCCCTTCACGGAGACGCGTGACCAACTCAAAGCCATCACCGACACGAAGGCCGACATGGAGCGCACGCGCCCGATGGACCGTCTGATCTGCGGCGATGTCGGCTTTGGCAAAACTGAAGTCGCGATCCGCGCGGCCTTCAAATCCGTGCAAGGTGGCCGGCAAGTCGCCGTGCTTGTGCCGACGACTGTCCTCGCGCAGCAGCACCTCAACACGTTTCGCGAACGCATGGCCAGCTACCCCATCGCCGTCGAGATGGTCAGCCGTTTTCGCACGCGCGCCGAGCAGACGAAAATTCTTGAAGCCGTCGCCGCCGGCCAGGTGGACATCCTCATCGGCACGCACCGCGTCCTCCAAAAGGACGTGAAATTCCGCGAGCTCGGCCTCGTCGTGATCGACGAAGAACAGCGCTTTGGCGTGAAACACAAAGAGGCCTTCAAAGCCATGCGCGCCACCGTCGACGTGCTCTCGATGAGCGCCACGCCGATCCCACGCACGCTTTATATGGCGCTCACCGGTGCGCGTGATCTCAGCGTGATCGAGACCGCCCCGACGAACCGCCACCCGATCCAGACCATCGTCAAAACCTACGAGGAAAAAGTCGTGGTCGACGCCGTGCACCACGAGATCCGCCGCGGCGGCCAAGTTTTCTATCTACACAATCGCGTGCAAACGATCGAGCTCGTCGCGGCCCGCCTCCGCGAGCTGATGCCCGATCTCATCGTCGGCACCGGCCACGGCCAAATGGACGCCCACGAGCTGGAACGGGTGATGACCGAGTTCGTCGCGGGCCGCTACCAAGTCCTCGTCTGCACGACGATTATCGAGAGCGGTCTCGATATTCCAAACTGCAACACGATCATCATCGAAGGGGCCGACCGCTTCGGCCTCTCGCAACTTTACCAACTCCGTGGCCGGGTCGGGCGCTTCAAACATCAAGCCTACGCTTACCTCCTGCTCCACCGCCACACTCGGCTCCTCGAGGTTGCCCGTCAGCGCCTCACCGCGATGCGCCAGCACACTCAACTCGGCGCCGGCTTCCGGATCGCGATGCGCGACCTTGAGCTCCGTGGGGCCGGCAACCTCCTCGGTGCCGAGCAAAGCGGCCACATCGTCGGCATCGGTTTCGAACTCTACTGCCAACTTCTCCGCCAGTCCGTCGCCCGCCTGAAGGGCGACAAGACCGCCGCCGCCATCCGCGCCAATGTCAAAATTGACTTCGTCTTTGTCGGTGAAAGCCTCGCGCGTGACGCCGCCACCGCCGACCGCGGACGTCACTCGGATAGCTACACCGCGATCCGTGACGCGGAACACGTCGCCGACGGGGCCGTCGAAGTTGAGAAAATCCAGGCCCGCATCCCGTCCGCCTACATCGCCGAGACGCGCCTGCGGATTGATTTCTACCGGAAGCTCGCGCTTGCCGACGCATTGCCCGCCCTCAAACAAATCGAGTCCGACCTGCGCGACCGCTTCGGCAAATTCGGCGAAGAGGTCAAAGCGCTCCTCCTCGTCACCGAAATCCGCGTCCGGGCGGAACAAAAGGGCATCGTCTCCGTCGAAACCGAGTCGAGTCGGCTAAAATGCCTGCGCCACAGCGGACGCCGCGACGATTGGGTGCAGGTTGGTACTCGGTTTCCAAGGTTGACCGCCCCCAAGCCCCTCCTACGTTTACGCGAAATTATCACATTTCTGAACAATCTGCCGATTCCATGATGCTCCGCCGCAGTCTCTCCCTCGCCTCTTACGCCACGTTGGTCGCCACCGGTTTTTGCGCGCAACCCTCCGCCCCCGCCGCTGGGGACAACCTCAATCTGCGCTACGCCAATGGCATCGTTGCGGTAGCCGAGGACAAGATCATCACCGTCGCCGACGTGAGCCGTGAAATCACCCCCCTGCTCCCCGGTCTTCAGCGCGAAACCATCCGCAACGAACAGGAATACAACGCCAAGATCGAGGCCCTTCAAGACAGCGTCATCCAAGACCTGATCGACCGCGTCCTCATCATCAAAGAATTCCGCAAGGACGAGAAAAAGCAGATCCCGGAAGCCATCGTCGACGCCGAGATCGCCCGCATGCAGAGCGAGCAATTTGATAACGACCGCTCCAAGTTTCTCGCCTACCTCCGCTCCCGCGGCACAACCCTCCGCGAATTCCGGCGCGAACAGGAAGAAGAAATCATCTATCGCTACATGCAGGGTCAGCAGCGTAAATCCCAAGGCTCGGTCAGCCCGGTCAAGATCGAGACGTTCTACAACGAAAACAAAGACCGCTTTTACCGCGAAGACGAAGTTCATCTCCGCCTGATCCAACTCACGCGCAACGACGGCGAGACCGACGCCCAGCTCACGGTGGCCGCCGGCGAAATCCTCGCCAAGCTCAAGTCCGGCACGAGCTTCGAGGACCTCGCCAAAGAATACAGCAAGGACGCCCGCAAATCCAAGGGCGGCGACTGGGGCTGGATGAAACGCTCAGACTTCAAGAAAGAATTCAGCGACCCGGCCTTTGCCCTCAAAAAGGGCGAGTCCTCGCAAGCCGTCCTCCTGCCCGAGGGTTGTTTTCTATTGTTCGCCGAAGATCGTAAATTTTCCGGCATTCAGCCCATCGATGAAGTGCGCGACCAAATCGAACGCATTCTCGTCACGCAAATGTCCCGCAGCGGTCAGGAACGGTGGCTCGAGCGCCTCCGCCGCAACGGCTACGTGAAACATTACTGAGTCACACGCCGGGGCTTGAAAGGCGCGCTCGCTCGGGCGAGATTTTGGCATTCGGGCATGAATCGACCCACCTTCCGTGCGGACGCGCCCATGCAACCGCATTGGCAATCACGCGGCGGATATTTCGATCAAAATACGTCGGATAAATTTCGTGGCCGGGCTGGAAATAGAAAATTCTCCCGTTCCCTCGACGCCAGCAACAGCCACTGCGAAACACCTCGCCGCCTTCAAACCACGAGATGAACACCTGCTCGTCCGGCGTCGGCACCACGAACGGTTCGCCATACGTCTCTTCTTGGGGTAGCTCAAAATTGCGGTCGATCCCCTCCGCGATCGGATGCCCCGGATTGCAGACCCACAACCGCTCGCGTTCGCCGGCCACCCGCCACGTCAACGAACACGTCGTGCCCATCAGTCGCTTAAAAATTTTCGAGTAGTGGCCCGAGTGCAGCACGATCAGCCCCATACCCTCTAACACTCGCCGCTGCACCCGTTCCGCGACTTCATCGCTCACCTCAGCATGGCCGCGATGACCCCACCACGTCAGCACATCCGTCGTCGCAAGTCGCTCGGCCGACAGACCGTGCTCCGGCTCCTGGAGCGTTGCGGTGCTGACCTCCGCCGCTGGTAGAAATCCGCGGATGCCTTCGGCGATGGCCCCGTGCATCCCTTGCGGGTAAATCGCCGCCACCGCAGCGTCCTGCTGTTCGTGAATGTTTTCACCCCAGACGACGACACGGAGAGGATTCATGCGGGCAATGATTGGCAGCGCAGCGAAATCTGTTCAAACCAAACCCGTGACCGATGCCCTGGATTATCCCGTCCCCAATCGTCTGCGCGAAACCGCCGTCGGTGAACGTCCGCAGGAACGCCTCGAAAAACACGGAGTCGGCGCGCTCAGTGATACCGAATTGCTCGCGATGCTCCTCCGCAGTGGCACCCGCGGACAGGATGTGCTCACCCTCGCTTCCCGCCTGCTCGCCGAGGCTGGCTCACTCGCCGGGTTGGCCAACTGGCAGGAAAAAGACTTCCGCAAACTTAAGGGTATCGGTCACGTCAAAGCGCTCCAGCTGATCACCGTCATGCAAATCGCCCTGCGCGTCGTCACCCAGCAGACCGTCGACAACCCGCTCTTGCATCGTGCCGAATTGATTGCGGGCCACATGGCGCCGCTCACCATCGGCTTGGAGGTGGAGAAATTTTGGGTGCTCTGCCTCAACCGGAAGAACCGCCTCCTCAAACGCGTCGAGATCAGCTCCGGCAGTGCTACGGCCGCGCTCGCTCACCCCCGCGAAGTTTTTCGCGCAGCCATTCGCGAAGCCGCGTGCGCCGTCGCGTGCGTGCATAATCACCCCAGCGGAGATCCCGCCCCCAGTGCCGCCGACGTGCAGGTCACGCGTCAGCTCCGCGAGGCTGCGCGCGCCGTCGATATCGAATTGCTCGACCACGTGATCGTGGGCCGGGCGTCGGCCGATCCCCTCGGCCGCGGGTATTTCAGTTTCCGCGCCGTCGGGATGCTGTAAACTGCGGGTGCCACTCAGAGCTGCAGCCGACTCCACTCCGCCCAGCACTTGAGCGTTGAGCGCCGCCCGAGAAACATGGATCGTTCCGCCTTCATGACATCCCGCGAACGTTTCCTCGCCGCCCTCGCCTGCACGCCTCTTGAGCGCCCGCCCCTCTGGATCATGCGCCAAGCCGGTCGCTACCTGCCCGAATATCGCGCGCTCAAGGCGAAGTCCTCTTTCCTCGAAATGGTGCGCACCCCCGCGCTCGCCGCCGAAGTCACGCTCCAGCCGCTCCGTCGCTTTCCTGGACTCGACGCCGCGATTCTCTTCTCCGACATCCTCGTGATTCCCGAGGCCCTCGGCCAAGGCTACAAGTTCCGCGACGAAGGCGGCATCGCCATGGACTTCCGCCTCGAAACGCGCGCCCAGATCGACGCCCTCGCCCCCGCCGACGCTGTCCCGGAAAAACTCGCCTACGTTACCGCCGCGCTTTCCCTCCTGCGCCGCGAGCTCGCCGGTGAAAAAATGCTCCTCGGCTTCGGCGGCTCTCCGTGGACGCTCGCCACCTATATGGTCGAAGGCGGCAGCTCCGACGAATTCGAACGGATCAAACTCCTCTTCCACACCGACCGCGCCACCTTCGACGCCCTGCTCGCAAAACTCACCGCCGCCCTCATCGCGTATTTCCGCGCGCAAATCGCCGCCGGTGCCGACGCGATTCAAATCTTCGACAGCTGGGGCGGCATCGTCGCCGGCCACGACTACGAAGCCGCATCCTTAAAGTGGATCCGTCAAATCATCGCCGCGCTCCCGGCCGATTTCCCCATCATCCTCTACGCCAAAGGCACCGCCTCGCACCTCACCGACCAAGCCTTCACCGGCGCCCGCGCGCTCAGCGTCGATTGGACCTGCGACCTCGCCATCGTCCGCCGCACGCTCCCCGCCAACGTCGCCCTCCAAGGCAACCTGGACCCCGTGCTCCTCAACACCACGCCCGACATCGTCCGCCGCGAGACCACCCGCCTCCTCGAATCGATGCGTGGCACCACCGGCCACATTTTTAATCTCGGCCACGGCATCACCCCTCGCGCCACCGTCGAAAACGTCCTGACCCTCGTCGACACCGTGACCCGGTTCAGCTAAGAACCCGTTGGAGACCACCCAAAACATCGGGCTGAACCGCCGCAGTCGCCTATTTTGCAACGTAAATTCCCACGCAGATTTGCCGCAAAAATTCCCTCTGACGCAGCCCTTGACTCCCCTCTGACCCGACCTAGCCTCGCGCCCTTTTATCCGGCATGGCGCAAGACCTAAAAGACACTCTCCAGCTTCCCAAGACCGACTTTCCCATGCGCGCAGGTCTCGCGCAACGTGAACCCGGTCGCGTCGCCCATTGGGAAAAAATGGGGCTCTATTCTGCGATCCAGGCGAAACGCGCCGGCTGCCCCCCCTTCGTCCTCCACGACGGCCCGCCCTTCACCAACGGCGACGTCCACATCGGCACCGCACTCAACAAATCCCTCAAGGATTTCGTCAACCGCTACAAGACGATGCGCGGTTTTCGCACGCCCTTCGTCCCCGGCTGGGACTGCCACGGCCTGCCCATTGAGCAAAAAGTCTCCCGCGAAATCCGCGACGAAAAGCTCACGCTGACCACCGCCGAAATGCGCGCCCGCTGTGATGCGTTTTCGGAATCATGGATCGCGAAACAGACCGCCCAGTTCAAGCGCCTCGGCGTCCTTGCCGACTGGCCGAACGAGTATAAGACCAAAGCCCCCGCCTTCGAAGCCGACATCGTTCGCACCTTCGCCGCCTTCGTCGAAAAGGGCCTCGTTTACCGCAGCAAAAAACCGGTTTACTGGAGCATCCCCTTCGAGACTGCCCTCGCCGAAGCCGAGATCGAATACAAGGACCACGTCTCGATTGCCATCTGGGTGAAGTTCCGCGTGCCGCCCGCCGAAGCCGACAAATTCGGACTGCCCACCGACAAGCCGCTCTTCGTCGTCATCTGGACCACGACACCTTGGACGATCCCGGCCAACCTCGCGATCGCGCTGCACCCCGAAGTCGACTACGTCGTCGCCGATCTAGGTGCCGAGCGCATCATCGTCGCCGCCGCCCTGCTCGGAGCAGTTCTCGCCGCCGCAAAAACCGAAGCCGCCCCGGCGATCATCGCCACACGCAAGGGCGCCACGCTCGAGAAACTCGCTCCGCGCCATCCCTTCATCGACCGCCCCTCGCCCATCGTCCTTGCCGACTACGTCACGACCGACAGCGGCACCGGCGCCGTCCACACCGCGCCCGGCCACGGTGCCGACGACTATCTCACCGGTCTGAAATACAAACTCGCGATCTACTGCCCCGTCGGCGACGACGGTCGCTACCTCGACGACGGCCAAGTCCCGGCCGATCTCGTCGGCCTCACCTGTCTCGAAACCGTCGAAGACCTCGCCGCGAAAAAGCCCGCCCCGGCGAATCTCGCCGTCCTGAAAAAACTCGCCGAAGCCGGCGCGCTTCTCGCCAAAGCGAAATACACGCACAGCTACCCGCACTGCTGGCGCTCGAAGACCCCAATCATTTTCCGCGCCGTCGACCAATGGTTCGTCTCGCTCGACCAAGCCAACCGGCGCGGTCTGGCCCTCGACGAGATCAAAAAAATCGCGGCCAACCACGGTTGGATTCCCGCCTGGGGCGAAGCCCGCATCCACGGTGCCGTCGAGTCGCGTCCCGACTGGTGCATCAGCCGCCAACGTTCCTGGGGCGTGCCAATCCCCGCATTTTACGACGAAAAGAAGACGGCTTACCTCGACGCCGGCGTCGCCCGCGCCATCGCCGACAAGTTCGCGACGGTCGGCACCAATCTCTGGTATAGCGCCACGCCCACCGAAATCCTCGCCGGCATTGCACTCCCCTCCGACTGGCCCGCGCCCTCCGCGCTCGTCTGCGGCCGCGACACCCTCGATGTCTGGATCGACTCCGGCTCCTCGCATGCCGCTGTCCTGAAGCGCGGCCAAGGCGGCACGCAATGGCCCGCCGACCTCTACCTCGAAGGCAGTGATCAACATCGCGGTTGGTTCCAATCCTCCCTGTGGACGAGTGTGATCGCCTTCGATGCCGCGCCCTACAAAGCCGTCCTCACCCACGGCTTCATCGTCGATAAAGCGCGCCAGAAAATTTCCAAGAGCAGCACCTACCAGAAACCGCAGACCTCGGACGCCTACGTCGCGACGCACGGCGCCGATGTCATCCGCTTGTGGATCGCGTCGCAGGATTTCCGTGACGATATCCCCGTCGACGACGAGATCCTGAAAAACGTCGGCGAGTCCTACCGTCTCCTCCGCAACTCCCTTCGTTTCCAACTCTCAAATCTTTTCGATTTCGACGCGACGAAAGACGCCGTGCCGGTGGAGCAGCTCGACACCCTCGACCGCTGGGCCCTGCACCAGACCGCCACCCTCATCCACGAGTGCACGAAGGCTTACGACGCCTACGAGTTCCACCGCGTCTACCAGCTCTGCAACCAGTTCTGTTCCGTCACGCTCTCTGCGGTTTACCACGACATCCTGAAGGACCGCCTCTATACGCTCGGCACGAACGCGCCACTCCGCCGCTCCTCGCAGACGGCCCTCCACCAAATCTTCCATGCGCTCGTGCGCCTGCTCGCCCCGGTTCTGACCTTCACCTGCGACGAAGCCTGGGCCTATGCGACGGCCAATACTGAATACAGCGCCGACTCCGTTCACCTCCAGGACTGGCCCGAGGCACCAGCCAACTGGGTCAGCCCCGGCCATGAGGCTGACGTGACTGCCCTGCTCAAAATTCGCACCCAAGTAAACGAGGCCATTGAGCCACACCGCGCGGCCGGCAAGCTCGGTAAATCACTTGACGCTGCCGTCACCCTGACGGCCCCGGCGAACTCGACCGAGTATCGTGTGCTCGAACAACACGTCCATTTTCTCCCTGAACTATTTATCATTTCCCACGTTTCTCTCTCGGCCGCAGCGGGTGATGTTTCGGTCTCCGTCCGGCCGTGCAGTGAACATAATTTGGTCCGTTGCCCACGCTGCTGGCGTTGGGTGCCGACAATTGAGGCCACGCCCCTCGGCGACCTCTGCCCGCGCTGCGCCGCTGCTCTTAAACCCTAGCGTCGATTGATAACCCAAAGCTCCCATCCCCATGGCCACGAAAGCTAAACCCGCTGCCAAGAAAATCTCCGCGAAATCCGCGAAACCCGCACCAAAGCGTGCGCTCAAGTCCGCATCTAAACCTGCACCAAAAGCTGCGCCGGCAAAAAAGCCCGTGGCGACCAAACCCGTCGCCTACGCCAAGGTCGCACCGCTCGCGGCCAAGCCCGACAAGAAATCTCCCATCATGGAAAAGCCCTCAAAGAAAAACGCCCTGCGCGCCAGCATCCTGAAGCGCAAGGCCGCCATCAAGCCCATCGCCTTCAGCTTGGACGAAGTCCGCGCGATCGCCAAAACCGTCACCACCAAGACGAGCGTGCCGTTCGCCGGTAAGGTTGAGGGCAAGACAGCCTCCTCGAAGGCTGCCGCGCTCGAAGCGTTGGCCAAGCCGGCCAAACCCAGTCATGTCAAAGCGGCTTCGCTCGCCGATATTCTCGGCTTCAATCCCAAGAAGGCGCGGTCGGCTGAGGCCATCGCCGAACAGGACGTGCCCGAAAAATTCAAGCGCTACTACAAACTTCTGATCGATCTGCGGACCCACCTTACCGCAGGTATCGAGCTTCATTCGGAAGAGACCTTGAAACGCTCGGCGAAGGAAGACAGCGGCGACCTCTCCTCCTACGGCCAGCACATGGCGGATTCCGGCACCGACACGTTCGACCGCGATTTCGCCCTAAGCCTTGTTTCCTCCGAACAGGAGGCACTCACCGAAATCGATTCCGCCATCAAGCGGATCCACGCCGGCACTTATGGCGTATGCGAAATCAACCAGAAGCCCATCGCGAAAGAGCGCTTGCTCGCCGTTCCCTTCACGCGCTACTCCGCCGAAGCCCAAAAGGACCTCGAGCGAAACCGTCACCGCTCCCGCACCCAAGCCGGCCTCTTCGGCGAACTCGGTGAAGAAAGCGGCGGAAAGATTCCTAGCGACGACGGCGGCGACGATTGAGCGATCCTTGGATTCCTGATTTTATCTTGGCGATTGCTGCACCATGGACGACGAACCGAGCCTATCTTCGTCGTCCTCCAGGGCAGCCCAAGCCAATGCGGAAAACAGGAAACCGAGAATTCAGCGGATTTTAGCCTACCGGCTTTTGCTCGGTCTGGCACTCGCCGTTTTTGTCGCCGACCAGTTGACCAAGCTTTGGATCGCGCAGCGCCTGCCGTTTGGCACCTATGGCGAAGCCGCCGGTGCGATCCGGATCATCAAGGGCTTTTTCTACCTCGTCCATGTCGGCAACACCGGCGCCGCGTGGAGTATGTTCTCGGGCCAGAGCGTCATGCTCGCGGTCCTCGCCTTCGGCACCCTCCTCGCGATTTTTTCCTGGAGGGCAGCACTCGGACTCCGCGATCGCCTCTCGCAACTTTGTTTCGGCCTCCTCTGTGGCGGCATTCTGGGAAACCTCGTCGACCGACTGCTGCACGGCCACGTAATCGATTTTATCGACCTGCACTTCGGCAACTACATCTACCCGACCTTCAACGTCGCCGACTCCGGCATCTGCCTCGGAGTAATCTTGTATCTCTGGCAGTCGCTCCGCGCACCGAAGTGAGTTCCGGTTCCTCGGCTATCCCGCCCGGAGCGAGGGGGCCAGGTGACAAGTGCCAGCCCTCACCGCGCCGACTACTCGACGTTCGCGATTTGCTCCCGCACCCGTTCGAGTTCGTTCTTCAGCTCAATCACGGCGCGCGAAATTGTGAGATCGTTGGCTTTGCTACCGATGGTGTTCACCTCGCGGCCAATTTCCTGCAGGAGGAACTCTGCCTTACGTCCGATTTCTCCCTCCGATTTCAGCAGCGCAGCGAATTGCTCGAAGTGACTCCGCAGCCGCGTGATTTCCTCAGTCACATCGCAGCGATCCGCAAACAACGCGATCTCGCGCAGCACCCGCTCGTCGTTCAAATCCAATTCGAGCCCCGCGTCCCGGAGTCGTTTCATCAACTGCTCGCGATAATTCGCGGGCACTTGCGGGGCGCGGGCCACCACCACTTCGACCTGCCGATGCAGCAACTCGCTCCGCTTGATAAAGTCGACCATGAGCGACTCGCCTTCTTTCGCCCGCATGGCCGAAAACGAACGCAACGCCGTCGTCAGTGTCACCGTGAGCGCGGCCTGCGCGGCCTCGGCCGCCGGCATCTCGCTCTCGCGCCGCTGGGAATTTGCCACTTGCCACAGCAATTCGGGGGTCGGTTGAAACGGCACGCCCTTCCGCGCCGCAAACGCCGCCACCCGGTCTAGCGCCTCAGACGCCGCCTCTTCGTCCCAGCTAGCCTGCGTCGCTGATTTACTCCCGGTGAGTTCGATGTCGACGTGAACCTTGCCGCGTGACGCGAACTTTCTCACGAGTTCGCCCACGAGCGGTTCGAGGCTGTCCCACTCCTCCGGCATTTTCACCGTAAGATCGAGCGTCTTCCGGTTCACCGAGTTGACCTGCACCGTCAGAGAAAAACCCGCCAGTTCTGCGGTCGCCCGCCCGTAGCCAGTCATACTTTTCATAGTTTCACATCCAATATTTTCGCGACCTGCTGCACGTCTTTGTCACCGCGCCCCGAGAGATTGATGATGATCACCTTATCCTTCGCCAGCGCCTTCGCCCGTTTCATACCCTCGACGATCGCGTGCGTCGACTCCAGCGCCGGGATGATGCCCTCCAGCCGTGAGCAGAGTTGAAAAGCCGCCATCACCTCGTCGTCCGTCGCGTAGGCAAAATGGATCCGCCCGCGGTCGCGATAGAACGCGTGCTCCGGTCCCACCGCCGCGTAGTCGAGCCCCGCGCTCACGGAGTGCGTCGACTCGATCTGGCCCTCCGCATCCTGCAGGAGAAATGTTTTGCAGCCTTGGAGCACTCCGAGGCGTCCCCCGGCAAAACGGGCCGCGTGTTCGCCGCGCTTGATGCCGTGGCCACCGGCCTCGACGCCGATCATCCGTACGTTCGGCTCTTCGAGGAATTCGAAAAAGAGACCAATCGCATTGCTGCCGCCGCCGACACACGCAATGAGTTCGTCGGGCAGCCGCCCTTCCCGGGCGAGGATCTGCTCCTTCGCCTCTTGGCCAATGACGCGATGAAAATCCCGCACCATCATTGGATAGGGATGGGAGCCATAGGCGGTGCCCAAGATATAATGCGTGCTGCGCACATTGGTGACCCAGTCCCGCATCGCCTCATTGATCGCCTCTTTGAGCGTCTTTTGGCCCGCTTCCACCCCGCGCACTTCCGCGCCCATGAGCCGCATCCGAAACACATTTAAGGACTGCCGCTCCATGTCGTGCGCGCCCATATAGACGACGCACTCCAGACCAAATTTCGCGCACGCCGCCGCCGTCGCGACGCCATGCTGCCCCGCGCCGGTCTCCGCAATAATCCGTTTTTTCCCCATCCGGCGCGCGAGCAGCGCCTGCGCCAACGCGTTGTTAATTTTGTGCGCTCCGGTGTGGAGCAAGTCTTCCCGTTTCAGATAAATTTTCGCTCCGCCACAATGCTCCGTGAGTCGCTCGGCGAAACACAGCTCCGTCGGACGCCCGGCAAACTCCTTCAAGTGGTGCCGCAGCTCTGCGAGAAACACCGGATCTTTTCGCGCCAAATCGTAAGCAGCCCCCAATTCTTGGAGTGCGGTCATGAGCGTCTCCGGCACATACACACCACCGTAACCGCCAAAATGACCACCCGCGTCAGGCAGTGAGAACCGGTCGAGGGGTGCGGTGTGGGCGTGGGCGATGGACATGAATCGTGAGAGTGAAACGAGGCTGCCCTCAGAAGCAAAAGATTTTCCGAAAATCACCTGCCGGATCGGCCTACGACGAACCGGTACCGGCCGCGTTTCATCCCTCCTCAACACCTCACTTCTGCGCGACGCGACTCTTCAGAAATGTGAGCACGTCCTGGAATTTGCTCCGATTCGCCTCATCGACGGCGACGAGATTTTCATGCGCCTCCAGCACCAGCCGGGCACTCTCCAGCTCTGTGCACTTCATCCCCTCGAGCGCCGTGTCGCACTTGCCCAAGCGCTGCGTAAAGTCTCCCGCATCCACAATCAACAGGCGATGCAGGCCGAGGTTGCGGATCAGCTCGAAGTTGCGCTCACCCACCCGCGCCAACACCAGACTGCCCGGGGGCACCGTTTTACGCAGCTCCAGCGCGGCCCCAGCCAACACGCCGAGAAACGTGCTGTCCATGCTCGCACACTTCTGAAAATCGAGCACGAATCGGCGCCGGCCCTGTTGCAGCAACTCGCTGATGAAATCACGCAGACATCCGCTGTTCTGAAAACTCGCCCGGCCGTCCACTCGCACGACCACGGGGTCGGACGAAGTATCGACGAGGTATACGGGCTTGGCGGCGGAGGCGGACATGGCAGATGGGATGAAGAAAAGAATCGACCCGGCGAAAGACGGCTAAAGCGCAATCGCTTGAACCGTCCCGCCGTGGGTGCGTCGCACAGATTTGCGAAAAAGTTTTTCTGTCGGGGAAAATCACCCCCACCCTGACCGGGCGTGGGCGCGCGGGTCCGCTTAGTTTTTTGCCACAATTTGGCGGAGCACGTAGGGCAAGATTCCGCCGTGTTGGTAGTAATCGATCTCGATCGGCGTATCGATGCGGCAGCGCAACGGCACATCGAGCACTTCGCCGTTTTTCCGCGTGATGTGCAGCACGAGATCCTGCTGCGGCTTGATGTCCGGACTGAGGCCCACGACGTCGTAGGTCTCTTGGCCATCGAGCTGCAGCGACGCCGCCGTCGTGCCCTCTTTGAATTGCAGCGGCAGCACACCCATACCGACGAGGTTAGAACGGTGGATACGTTCGAAGCTCTGCGCGACGACGACCTTCACGCCCAAAAGATTCGTCCCCTTGGCCGCCCAATCCCGCGATGAACCCGTGCCATACTCTTGGCCGGCAAGAATGATCAACGGCGTGCCGGCTTTTTGGTGGGCCATCGACGCATCGTAAATCGACGTCTTGGCGCCGTCGGCTCCCAGCGTATTGCCACCTTCTTCGCCGCCGAGCATCAGATTCTTGATGCGGACATTGGCAAAGGTGCCGCGGGTCATGATGCGGTCGTTCCCGCGGCGCGAGCCATAGGAATTGAAATCCTCGAACGCGACGCCGTTTTCCACGAGGAACTTGCCGGCGGGCGAGCTCTTCTTAATCGCGCCGGCCGGTGAGATGTGGTCCGTGGTGACCGAGTCGCCAAAGATACCCAGCGCGCGCGCGCCGGTGATCGGCTGGATCGTGCCGGGCTGCATCGAGAAGCCCGTGAAGAATGGCGGCTCTTGGATGTAGGTGGATTTCAAATCGAACGTGTAGACGTTGCCCGTCGACGCCGGGATCTCGTTCCACTTCGGATTTTGCTCCGCAAAATTCTTGTAGAGCTTCCGGAAGACTTCCGGCTTCAACGCGGCCTGCATGGTGTCCCGCACTTCGTCCAGCGTCGGCCAGATGTCGGCGAGGTAAACCGGCGCGCCATCTTTACCTGTGCCGAGCGGCTCGCACGAAAGATCGAGATCCACGCGCCCAGCGAGCGCGAAGGCCACGACCAGCGGTGGCGACATGAGGAAGTTCGACTTCACATTCTGATGCACCCGCGCCTCGAAGTTTCGATTGCCCGAAAGCACCGACGCGGTGATCAGATCGTTCTTCACGACGGCATCCTCAATGTTGGGGTCGAGTGGACCCGAGTTACCGATACACGTCGTGCACCCGTAGCCGACGGTGTTAAAGCGCAGCTTATTCAGGTAAGGCTGGAGGCCGGTCTTTTTGAGGTAGTCGGTCACCACGCGCGAGCCGGGCGCGAGTGACGCCTTGACTGCGGGATTTACCTTCAAGCCTTTCTCCACCGCTTTTTTCGCCAGCAAGCCGGCGGCGAGCATGACACTCGGATTGGAGGTATTTGTGCAGCTGGTGATCGCCGCGATGACCACGGAGCCGCTCGCAAGCTTCGCTTTTTTTCCGGCCGTCGTCTCAACCTTCACCGACTTCGCATAGTCGGCGCGCACCTTGCCGAAACCATTTTCCGTAACCGGACGCTGATAGGCCGCGAAAAACTCCCGCTGCAAATTGGGCAACTCGATGCGGTCCTGCGGACGCTTCGGACCCGCCACGCTCGGCACCACAGTGGCGAGGTCGAGGGCGAGGTCCTGCGAGTAGTCGATCGCACCTTGCACCGGAATACCCCACAAGCCCTGCGCCTGATAGTAGGCTTCGTAGAGCGCAACGTGTTTCTCGTCGCGACCCGTCGCGCGCAAATAATTTGAGCACTCGGCGTCGATCGGGAAAAAGCCCATCGTGGCTCCGTATTCGGGGGCCATGTTGGCAATCATCGCGCGATCAACCACCGGCAGCGCTGCTGCACCGGGTCCGTAGAACTCCACAAATTTTCCGACGACCTTCGCCTTGCGGAGGATCTGCGTGAGGGTGAGCGCCATGTCCGTGGCGGTGACCCCTTCGCGGAGCGCACCGGTGAGATGCACGCCCACGACGTCAGGCGTCAGAAAATAAACGGGCTGTCCGAGCATCCCGGCCTCGGCCTCGATGCCGCCCACGCCCCAACCAACGATCCCCAGGCCGTTAATCATCGTCGTGTGCGAATCCGTGCCGACCAGCGTGTCGGGATAGTAGATACCCGCAGTGTTGTGGAGCACACCCTGCGCGAGATACTCCAAATTCACCTGGTGGACGATGCCGATACCCGGGGGCACGACCTTAAACGTGTCGAACGCTTGCATACCCCATTTGAGAAATTCGTAGCGCTCACGATTGCGCGTAAACTCAAGGTCGAGGTTTTTTGCCAACGCGTCCGGCGTGCCCGCGAAATCCACCTGCACCGAGTGGTCCACCACGAGGTCCACGGGCACGAGCGGCTCGATGATCTTGGGGTTTTTCCCGAGCTTGACGACCGCCGAGCGCATCGCCGCCAAATCGACCAGCAGGGGCACCCCGGTAAAGTCCTGCAACACGATGCGCGCGACGACGAACGGAATTTCCTCCGTGCGCGGAGCCTGCGCATTCCAGCCCGCGAGATCCCGGATGGCCGGCTCAGCGACGCGCTTGCCGTCGCAATTGCGCAGCAGCGACTCCAGCACGAGGCGGATCGAGACCGGCAGGCGCGAAACCTTAAAGCCGGCCTGCTCCAACGCAGGTAGGGAGTAGAATTGATGCGACACTCCGTTGGCGGAGAACGTCTGCAGCGTATTGAAGGGATTCGGAAGGCTCATGGGAAAAAGTGCAGGAGTGGAAAAAACAAATGAGGCGGGTCGTAGCAGACCCGCCTCGAAAAGCCAGGTCAGCTGGCCAACGCGGCCTTCACTGCTGCGAAATTGGGCAGATCCTTCGGCGTCGCGGTCTGCTCGGCATATTTGACCACCCCATCTTTGCCGATCACGAACGCCGCGCGGGCCGAAGTGTCGCCGATGCCAGCCAGCATGGGGAACAGCACGTCGTAGGCCTTGGTGGTTTCTTTGTTCAAATCGGAAAGCAGCGTAATCCCGATCTGGTTAGTCTTGGCCCAGGCCTCCTGCGTGAAGGGGCTGTCGACGCTGATCGCGTAGACGGCGGCGCCGAGTTTTTCGTAGTCACCAAGACCGCTGGTCTGATCACACATTTCCTGCGTGCAAACGCCCGTGTAGGCCAACGGAAAAAAAAGAACGACGGTCTGTTTTTGGCCGAAATTGGCGCTCAGCTTAACATCGACGAGACCGTCCGCGGTCTTGGACTTGAGAGTGAAATCAGGGGCTTTTGAGCCGACGGCGATAGGCATAGGATGATGGATCGGAGGTTGTTTTACGAAGACCGCACGTTTGTCGCACGGAAGGAACGGAGAAGTTGAGCCGCGCCCGCCACCGCCGCAAACCGTTTTTCCGGGTAGCAGCTGACTTTCTTTTTCACGCGCCCGCACCATTAGAAAACGCACCGGTAGAAACACACTTGCGCGTCCGCTCCCCCGCCCCGTTTACTGCCGCACTACGCAATGACGCTCCTCGACGAACTCCACTGGCGCGGCCTCTACGCCGACTGCACCGATCTCGCCGCGCTGACCAAGCGCCTGACCGCGGGCCCCACGACGCTGTATTGCGGCTTCGACCCGACCGCCGACTCGCTGCACGTCGGGAATCTCGTCCCGCTCCTGGCCCTCCGGCGCTTTCAACTCTTCGGTCATCACCCGATTGCTCTGGCCGGTGGCGCCACTGGCATGGTCGGCGATCCGTCGGGCAAATCCTCCGAGCGCAACCTCCAGACTCCCGATCAGGTTTCCCACAATATCGCCTGCATCAAACAGCAGCTCTCCCAGTTTCTCGAATTCGACGCGGCCAAGACGAAGAACAACAACCCCGCCCGTCTCGTCGATAACGCCTCATGGACCGCACCGGTGTCGTTCCTCGAATTTCTGCGCGACGTCGGAAAATATTTTTCCGTCAACCAGATGATCGCCAAAGACAGTGTGCGCTCGCGACTCGAGAGCGAAGGTGGCATTAGCTACACGGAATTCAGCTACATGCTGCTCCAGGCGTTTGATTTTTGTCACCTGCGCCAGTCCGCCAACTGCGAGATCCAAGTTGGTGCCACCGACCAATGGGGCAACATCACCGCCGGCACCGATCTCATCCGCAAGAAACTCGGCGTGCCCGCGTGGGGCCTCACGTTTCCCCTGCTCACGAAGAGTGATGGCACCAAATACGGCAAATCCGCCAGCGGTGCCGTGTGGCTCGATCCGGCGCGCACCACGCCCTATCGGTTCTACCAATTTTTTGTTCAGGCCGAGGATGTCGACGTCGTGAAACTGCTCAAAGTGCTTACGTTTCTCTCGCAGGAGCAGATTACCGCGCTCGAAGCCGAGATGAAAACCAATCCCGGGGCCCGCGTAGCCCAGAAAGCTCTCGCGCGCGAAGTCACGACCCTCGTCCACGGAAAATCCGCCTGCGACGACGCCCTTCGGGCCAGCGAGATCATGTTTGGCGGCGGTCTCGACGGCGTGAGCGAAGCCGTTTTCCGCGACGTCGTCGGTGAAATCCCCACGAAGGATCTCGAACGCGCCAAGCTCGACGGCCCCGGCACTCCCCTGCTCGACCTCCTCGTCCACGCCGGTCTTGCGCCATCGCGCGGGCAGGCGCGCAAGGATATCGAAGGCGGTGGGAGCTACGTGAACAACATTCGCGCCGCCGAGTCCGCCCGTGCCGTCACCACCGCCGATCTCCTCTTCGGCCAATACGTCCTGCTCCGCAAAGGCAAGCGGACGTATGCGGTGCTGAGCGTAGTTCCGGGATAACCGTCGCGAGATCCCGCCCACCAAGATCTCACCGCCTGCGGTCCGCCGGATAGATAGCCAGCACCTGGATTTGCCGGTCAGCGTGATCGACCCAGCACTTGATCGCGAACGAACCGCAGATGTTGAGCTCCACCGGTCCGTCATTGACCTCCGGCTCGGTGTAGTTCGACCGATGCGCAGAATGGGCGCGAATCTCCCTCAACCGATCACGAATCATCCGCCGCGCCTCTTGAGGCAAACCCTCGATGAAAACAACCACGGCGTAGTCGATCAGCAGTCGAAACAAAGTCAGGACCGCAACTACCCGGCCACGTCCGACAAACGCCGATCAAGTTCTTCCAAAGTAACCCAGCGACGGGGATCGTTCTCTTCGATCTTCCGCGCAAGGGCGGTGCGATACGCTTCGTCCTGCCCGTCTTGCAGTGAAAGGAAGTAGGCCAGAATTTGCGTGCGCTCAGTCTCCGCCAGCCCGGCCAGCTCCCGCTTCAGCACCTCGATACTCATGATGTGAGAAACGTAAAATGCCCCCGTCTCAACGCTAAGTCTGAAACCACCGGCCTGAAACCGCCGGGCTCCTTGACGTGACCGCTGGCGCGTGGCACCGATGCCGAGCGTAACCACCGCAACATCTCCGGTCTGTCCTTCCGTGGCCCGCCTTGCTCCTCTTCCTCTCTCCACTGCACCTGCCCCGACCCGCTGGCTGGCCACCGGTGAAATCGCTTACCGACGTATGCTCGCATTGATCGACGGCGCGCGCGTTTCGATCCGTTGTGAGACTTACATCTGGAGCGACGACGAGGTGGGCGACCGCTTCCGCGGAGCGCTCACCCGTGCCGCCGCGCGTGGGGTCCAGGTGCGCGTGCTGGTCGATGGCGTCGGCTCTGCCGAGCTACCCGATGACTATTGGGTCGGACTCGAACACGCCGGCGGCAGTGCCCGGATTTTCAATCCCCTCTCGCTGCGCCACTTTGCCCTCCGCAACCATCGCAAACTCCTCCTCGTCGACGACGTGACGGCCATCATCGGGGGCTTCAACCTCGGGCTCGCCTACGATGGTGATGGCGTGACGCGCGGCTGGCGCGACCTCGGCGTGGAGCTCCGCGCACCAGCCGCGCTCCGCCAACTGGCCGAATCTTTCGACAGTCTCTTCCGCGACCACCGCCTGCGTCACTGGCTGATGCGGCACGTGCGCCGCACTTCACTGCGGTGGCCTCGGTTCTACACGCGGGCGGGGCCCGTGCTGTTCAGTGGCCCGCGTTTGGTGCGAAATCAGTTTAGCCGCCAACTGTTACTGGCCCTGCGCGAAGCGAAGCATGTAAGGATCGTCTCAGCCTACTTCCTGCCGGGATTTCGTCTGCGGCGGGCGCTGCGTCAGGTCGCTCGGCGGGGCGGCACCGTGGAATTGTTGCTCGCGGGCAAAACCGATGTCCCGCTCGCGCAACTCGCCGCCCGCACCCTCTACGGCTCGTTGCTCAAGGCCGGCGTGCGCATTTGGGAATATCAACCGCAGATCCTGCACACGAAGCTCGCGATCATCGACGATGCTGTGTTCGTCGGCACCGCCAACCTCGACGCCCGCTCTCTCGGCATCAATTACGAACTCATGGTCCACCTCGACGACGCGGGGCTCACCCGCGCGGCGACCGCGTCGTTTGTCGGCGACTTGCAGCACGCCCGTGAAATCACGCGGATCGACTGGCGGGAGAAACAAACGTGGTCCCTCCGCCTCCGCGGTGCTTGGGCGCGGTTTTTGCTCACCAAGGTTGATCCGTGGCTGGCGCGCCAGCAGATGCGCAACATCCCGTGACTCGCGCGCCGTGGGTCGGCAGCTCGATCAAAAAAACATGGCCTCGCTCAGCGCGTTCTCTGGATTCATGAGGCTCGTGGCGGCAGACAACGTGGTGGGGCCGGACCCGTAGTCGGCCTCAAACAGCGCGTGCCCTGCCGCAAAATCGCCCGACCACTGAAACCGGCGGGCCGAAGTCCCATAGTCGAAACCCACCACGAGCCCCGCCCTCGTCTCCGCCGCCGGACTGGTCGTGATAAAATTCACCGCCGCGGTATTCGCTCCGCAGGCCGCGAGTCGTCGCCTCAGCCAATTGCTCAAAACTCGACCTTCAGCCTCCAGCGCCGACGAGTGTTGGACCGTCACCACGCGCAGGCCGTCCACCAGCAACGCCGGCGGATAAACCGCGAGAAACTGACCGATGCCCTGACGCACCGACAAGAGCCGGGAATAAACGAGGTCTCGCAGGGCGGAAGGATTGGGCCACGGAAAGGTCAACGCATCGACCGGCGCGCGGGCACTATCAATCAGCACGCGTTTCGAGCGCCCCAGGAGAAAACGGTAGTCCGCCAAGCCGCTGCTCGTCGAAAAACCATGCGCCCAATAATAGAGCGGCAGATCGGTCGAAAGGCAGACCGACACCGCGCTTTCGAGAAATCGCCGGGCGCTGCGTGAGTAGCTGAGCATCACAAATTCAACACACCGCTTGTCCGACTTTGATTTGCCGATGTGGCATTCCCCAAAAACCTTCGCCCGTATCTCGGTCGCCGCGACGTCCACGTGGAGCGGACACAGTACGACGATGCGGCTCGGATAGCGTCGGGAGAACGCGCTGATGACCCGAAACTGCGCCGCCGCCTCATCCGGCTTCGTTTTTAGTCCAAGGTGCATGACAACGTTGAGTTGGGTGGCCGTCGCGTCGTCTGCGGCGGCGGCGGGTCCGCCGGCGGCATCGTAATTCGTCCACAACTGCGCGAGATGGCCGGAAATCGCACTAACAGGGACTTCGATTCCAGGCAGCGATTCAAAAATGGCGGGCATGGGGGCGCTTAGGGTTGACGCCAGATGTGCTGTTGTTTGGAGAGGAGTGCATCCGCGCTCGGTGGTCCCCACGATCCCGCCGCATAACTGTCCATGCCGGTCCGACCCACACTGCGCCAATAGTCGAGCACCGGCGTGCAAAGTTTCCATGACGCCTCGGCCTCGTCGCCCCGGATGAACAGCGTGCCATCGCCGACCATCGCATCCAGCACGAGTCGCTCGTAAGCCTCAGCGGTGTTCGAACCAAACGTGGTCGCGTAGCGGAAACTCATCTTCACCGGCTGCGTACGCGTCTCGAGACCGGGAACTTTCGCATTGAGGATCAGGCTGAGTCCCTCGTCCGGCTGGATTTGAAACGAGAGGGTGTTGCCCGCGAGATCGAAACGCGCCGTCTCACCCGCAAAGAGCGTCCCCGGCGGACGCCGAAAATTGATCGCAATCTCCGAAACTCGGCGGGCCATACGTTTGCCGGAGCGCAAATAGAACGGCACGCCTTGCCACCGCCAGTTGTTGATTGAGAGCCGCATCGCCGCGTAGGTTTCCGTGCCGGACTGCACCGCAATCCCGTCTTCTTCGAGGTAACCGGGCACCGGTTTGCCGACGACCATGCCTCCCGCGTATTGCGCGCGAGCCACATCTCCCGCCGGACCGATCGTAAGCGGTTGGATGGCCTTTAGAACCTTTACCTTTTCGTCGCGGATTGCCTCCGCATCGAGCGATCCCGGCGGTTCCATCGCGGTTAGCGCGAGGAGTTGCATCGTATGATTCTGGATCATGTCGCGCAGACATCCACTCTGCTCGTAGTAGCCTCCCCGGGTGCCGACGCCGACCTCCTCCGCCACCGTGATTTGCACGCTGTCGATAAAGTTTCTGTTCCAGAGCGGCTCAAAGATGGCGTTGGCGAAACGCTGCACGAGCAAGTCCTGCACCGTCTCTTTGCCGAGATAATGATCGATCCGGTAAACTTGGTGCTCCTCGAACACCGAGCGGATCGTCGTGTTTAACTCGCGCGCCGAGATCAGGTCTTTGCCAAACGGTTTTTCGATAATCACCTTGGCGTGATGCGGCCGCCCAAGGTGGTGCGCGGCGAGTCCGCTGGCGCCGAGGTTCTGCAAAATCGGCCCAAAGACCGAGGGCGGAGTCGAGATGTAGAACAGACGCTGCACATCGCGACCGAGCTTTTTTTCGATCGCCGCAATGTGGGCGGCGAGCCGGTCAAACGCCGACTTGTCATCATAACCACCCGCCACGTACGTCGTGTTGGCGGCGACCCGCCCCCACGCATCCGTATCGAGCTCACGGCGGGAAAACTCCTTGATGGCGTCGGCCGCGAGCGTGCGAAATTCCTCATCGGGAATCGGCTTGCGGCCGTAGCCGACGAGATAGAAGTCCGCCGGCAGGAGGCCATCAAAACTCAGGTTGTAGACCGCCGGGATCAGCTTCCGCGCGGTGAGGTCACCCGACGCGCCAAAGATGACGACCACCGTCGGCGGAGCGCCCCGGTGTTTACTGAGCCCATGGAGAAAAGGATGACGAGGTGAGTCGGACATGGAAAAATTGTTGCCAAGACTTCAGTGGCGGCACCGTTGTCTAACTCCGCGCGGGACGAGGCAAGGGCAATGACCAACCGGCCCCCGCGCGGAATCAGCCCCGAAAATATTTCGGAAATAACGCAACATTCTCAAAATGCAGGATCGCCTGATCCGCCTGATCCGCCTGATCCGCCGGAATCGTCGCACCGCCCGCGTCCCCATTTTTTTGGTCCTTCCCGGGCAGAACCACCTCCACGACATCCAGCCGAAACGTCAGGGGCTTTTCTCTCAAGCCAGCCAGATACGCTTGTGCCGTCCGGCGCAGCACCCGTTTCTTGCGCGCATCCACCGTGTGAACGCCCGGCACCAGTGCGCGCTCCGAGCGGGCCTTCACTTCGACAAAAACCAAGACTTCGCCGTCGCGACACACCAGATCGAGCTCGTCGCGGCGGTC
>CAMBVX010000039.1 GCA_945871085.1 Opitutus sp. GAS368
CTGGCGGGCTCGATCGCGACGGTGCTGACGATGCCCTTGTCGGTGTCGACGGTCTTGTTGGTATAGGAGGCACCGACGGGTTTGAGACAGGATTTGTGGACGACGCCGGTGGTCGGGTGAGTGCGGCGGGGTGAGGCGAGGGAGTAGACAACGAGATCGACTTGGCCGAGGTCGGCGCGGATGGCGTCGAGGGCTTGTTGTTTAATGTCGGCGGAGAAAGCATCGCCGTTGAAATTTTTGGCGTAGAGTCCGGCGGCGCGAGCGGCTTTGGTGAAGGCGATGGTGTTATACCAGCCGGGCGTGGCGGATCGGCCCTCCTCCGAAGGACGCTCGAAAAAGACCCCGAGCGTGGCCGCACCGGAGCCGAAGGCCGCAGTGATCCGGGAGGCCAAGCCGTAGCCGGTGGAGGAACCGAGGACGAGGACGCGCTTGGGGCCGCCAGAGATGGGGCCTTGGGCCTTCACGTGGTCGATCCATTGCTGAACATGCGCGGCACAGCCCTCGGGATGGGCAGTGACGCAAACGAAGCCGCGAACCTTGGGTTTAATAATCATGCGCCGCAGAGATTTCGCGGCGTGGGGGCCGAGAGCAAGCGGGGAGTTGGCGCAGGACAGTTGAAGCAGAAGCAGGGCGTTTGGTCGGCGACGGCGCGTCGGCTCGATGAAGGGAAAGGAGGGGGAGGATAACCCCAGCCCCACAGCCCTGAAACCCTTACTTGCCGAGGAGTAGGAAAGGGCCGGCTGACTTCACGACGCCGCCTTTAACTTCCTGCGTGATGGCGTAGGCGGCGATGTTCGCGATCGGCTGTTTCGATTTAATCGAATGGCGGCGGGCTCCGGTCTCGGGATCGACGGTGAAAGTCCCGGCGTCCAAGGGATCCTTATACTGGGGATCGACGACCCAGAGTTGGTAGTCCTGATCGCTGGCGAGCGCGGGGAGGTTTTCAACGTGAAGCACGCCCGCTTGCTTGGCGGGATCCCAGACGGCGACGGCGACGGCTTGCGGAGAGTTTTTCAGCAGAGAAGCCAGGGCGGTGATCTTGAGGGTGGCGAGATCGCCCTCGCGTTTCAATTGAGCGGAGAGGTCAGCGGCCTCGGCGGTGAGCGTGGTTACACGCGCGGTCAAAGTCTTGAGTTGGTCTTCGTGGAGCGAGCGTTGGCGTTGGGCGAGAAGGCGTTCAGCTTCGAGTTGCTGAGCGGCGCTTTGGAGGGAAAGGGCGTTGAAGGCTTGGGTATCCCGCAGAAGCGTGGCGTCGGAGCGGCCAGAAACATACAGCAGGCTGAGCCAAGCAGCGGCTAAGGCGCAGCACGCGGCCGTGGCCCAGCCAAACCAAGGTTGAAAGGCGAACGGGGAAAACGGAACGACGGGGGCGGGATCGCGGACTGACGAAGCACTAACAGATGCGAGCACGCGTGCCCGGAGGGCGGTGGGAGGCGTGGCGGTCGGGGCAAGGTGGGCGAGGGCAGTGCTGGCTGCGCGGAGTTGGCAGACGAGTGCGGCGAGGGCGGGGTCCGTGGCCAGTGTGGATTCGAAGGATACGCGCACAGCGCCTTCGAGCAGGTCGAAGGCGTGCAGTACCGCGAGTTCTTCTTGGCGGTCGTCGATCATAGTCGGCGCGCGAGCACGTCGCGGAGTTTGATGAGACCACGGCGGATACGCGCCTTCACGGTGCCGAGGGGTTCGGAGAGTTTTTCGGCAATTTGCTGCTGCGTGAGTCCGCTGAAGAAGGCAAGTTCGAGCGCGCGCTTTTGATCGGCAGGGAGGGTGGCGACCGCAGCGCGGACCGCGGTCGCTTCGTCGCCCAAAATGGCGTGGTCGGCGGCGGCGGTGCCGGAAAGGTCTTCGTCGTAACCGAGGTCGGCCGGAGCCGAGGACGTGAGGAGTTCGGCGCGGCGGCGACGCATCCGGACTCGGTCAATCGCACGATTGCGGACCAGCGTCAGGGCCCACGCGAAGGCAGTGCCGCGCCCGGCTTCGAACGAGGACGCCTTTTCCCATAGAGTGACAAATGTATCATGGACGATATCCTGGGCCTCGGTGGCATCGCGAATGACGCGCAGGGCAGTGGCGTAAAGCGGGCCAGAAAAGCGGTCATAGAGTTCGGCAAAGGCGATCTTATCGCCCTCCGCGACGAGGCGGAGGAGGCGTGCGTCCTCGAGCTGACGCTCGTCGGGAGGAGGGGAGGGCGCGGCGTTGCTCATGCTTCCGTGAGCCCTCAGGCGTGGCTCGCCGGACACCCACCCCACCGAAAAGGTGAACAGGTCGGGCAAAGGCGAGAGCAGGAGATGCATTTCCAATTCATACGTTCGTCAGCGGCTAGAAGATGCAGGCAGGAAGGAATGGCGAGGAATTTAGAGAATCGCCTGCCCAATCAGGCCGAGCACGATCAGCAGTGCGAGGGCGGACAAGATTTGTTTTTCGAGGCGAGTGACCGGGAGGGGCATGGGCGGGGGCAAACGGTGAGAAGAGCGGAGGGACGGTCGCAGGAGAAGCATAGATCTCCGCCGCTGCTAAAACGTCACCCCACTCAAGGCGGACACGTTCGGCGGCGGAGGAGGGATTGCGGTTTACACCCTCACCGCAAACAGCTCGGGGTGCATCGTGCCCTCGGCGACCTTGTTGACGGTGCCGGTCATGCTGATCGAAACGTTGTCGCCGATCTCGATACCGATTTGCCCGCCGGGCATGTGAACGGTCACGCTGCGATCGACGAGGCCCAAGCGATGGGCGACGGCGGCAGAGGCGCTGCTGCTGCTGCCCGACGCGAGCGTGTAGCCGGCGCCGCGCTCCCAGATTTCAATTTGGATATTGGCGCGGTCGAGCACGCGGAGGAATTGGACGTTGGTCTTGCGTGGGAAATTTGGGTGCGTCTCGAGGTGCGGGCCGTATTTGTGCGCAAGTTCGGGCGAAATCTCCGGGAGCGGAATCACGCAGTGCGGGTTGCCGATGGTGGCGGCGTTAAAGGTGAACTCGCGGTCGAGGATGGTGATTTTTTCGTTGAGCACTTCGCGCGGCGCACCGACGACGGGGATTTTCGTGCTGTCAAAACTCACCGCGCCCATCGCGATGGTGAGGAGCTGGCCGCCGTCCTTGATCGCGACCTGCACATGGCCACCGGGCGTCTCGACGGTGAAGTTCGGCTGTTTGACGAGTTGTTGGTCCCAGAGAAAGCGCGAGAAGATGCGCAGGCCGTTGCCGGATTTTTCGGCCTCGGAGCCGTCGGGGTTGAAGATGCGCAGGCCGAACTCACTCTGCGTCGACGGCAACGGGCCCCAGAGGATGCCGTCGGAGCCGACGCCGAAGTTGCGATGGCAGACGACGCGGATCTGCTCGACGGTGGGCGCGGGGGACCACGAGGGGAAATCGCGCGGGTCGAGGACGATGTAGTCGTTGCCGAGGGCGTGGTATTTATGGAAGCGCATGGAAGATGGAACGGGAAAGTTGCGCACGGAATCCCCGAAAGACACGGAGAAATTTCTGATCAGAGAGATGACGATCCGGTCTTCAGTTGCGGCGCACGGCTGCGGCACGCAGCGCGGCGCGCAGGGGAAGAGCGGCGGAGCAGGTCAAACGTGGCGGAGGCTGCCTACGTCGCCGAGGCGGGCGCGGTGTATCCAAAGAGGCCGCGTTTCTTGATGGCGGCGACGACGGCGCCCGGGACCATTTGCTCCCAGGTGGGATCGTTTTCCTTGATCCGACGGAGGACGTCGCGGGAAAAAATATGCAAGATGTCGCGGTCAAAGCCGACGATGCAGTCGATGTAGTGGTTCTCGAGCAGGTGATCGTAGAGGTTGCGCAGGTTGTCCGTGACGTGGACGTTTTTCGCGGTGATGAGGACGCTCGAGGCGAAGGCGTGGTTGGCGACGGAGCCGTGGATGGGCACGGTCTGGCCGGTGATCAGGTATTTGTCGTAGGCCTCTTGGCGCATCGGATAAATATAGAGGCGAACGGCGTTGCGGAAGAGTCGGCCGAAGGACTCGAGGATGCCGCCCTCGAGATTTTCGTAATATTTTTCGTTAAAAATTTCGAGGAGGTTGTTGATGCCCATGGACACGCCGATCATCTCCTTCGTGTAACGGCGGAAGTAGGACGTGAGGCGGTAATACTCGGAATAATTGGAGATGAGGACGGTGAAACCGATGTCGGCGAGGAGGTCGACGCGGGAGAGGAAATCGAGTGCGTCGAGCTCGCCGGCGGCGAGGAGGTTGTTCATGGTGATCTCCATGAGGACGATCACATCCTTGCCTTTGACGTTGGGCTCCTGGACGAACTGAGCGGTGGCACAATTCAGCATGTCGACGTTGACGTGGGTCACGGGGCGAAAACTGCCGCGTTCGACGAGAATGGCTTTTTTGTAGAGCACCTCCGAGGGCTGAAGGACCTCGCCACCGGAGCCGAACATCACGGCATTCGTGAGGCCGTGTTGGACGAGAGCGAGCGACATGAGACGATTGTCGACGGCCGCGAAGGCAGGGCCGCTGAATTGGAGCATGTCGACCTCGATGCGGTCAGACGTGAGATTATCGAGGAGGGAAGCGATGAATTTGCGAGGGTCGGAGTGGTAATAAAAAGCGCCGTAGATGACATTGACGCCGATAATGCCGAGGGCCTGTTGTTGCAGAACGTTTTCTTTGTCCCACATGCGCACGTGCAGGACGATGTCGCTGGGCGGGCCACCGGGTGCGGTCTGAAAGCGAATGCCCAGCCAGCCGTGAGCTTCGTTGGTGCCCTTGAAGTTCCGCGCCGAGACCGTGTTGGCGAAAACGAAGAAAGTCGTTCGGTCGCCGCGCTGCTCCGCCAGGCGCGTGATCAGCAGGTGGTATTCATGGTCCAGCATGAGCGCGAGGCGCTCGCGGGAGACATAGCGGGGGGCCTTGCCGTAAATGGCGTCGCTGAACGACATGTCATAGGCGGAGATCGATTTCGCGATGGTGCCGGAGGCGGCACCGACTTGGAAAAACATGCGTGCGACCTCCTGCCCGGCACCAATTTCGGCGAAGGTGCCATAGATCGGCTCATCGAGGTTGATCGTGAGCGCCTTGCGGTTGGTGGTGAGGAGTTCTTTTTCCTTTTGCTCGCTCATAGGCGTCGAAGATAGCGGTGCTGGCACGAGGCGCAACCCGTTCGTCGCGCGGAGTGTGTCAGCAACGTTAAGAATCGGTCCACGGGTGGGAAAGTTGAGCTGGGTTTTCAGAGATTGTGATTCGACTGGAGGAAGCGACGAAAGCGGCTACGGTGCCGACTACGCATGAAAAATTTCTTCACCTCGATGCTGGGCGCGCTGGTCGCACTGCTGATCTTTACGGGCGGCGCGTTTGTGCTCTTCATCGGATTTGTCGGGGCCATCGCAGCGATGGGCGGCGGCGAGAAAGCGACGCCGGAGCTCGAGCGTGGGGCGTATTTGGTTTTCGATCTCTCGACGAACATCACGGATGCACCGCCGCCGATCGACTTTGGTTCCCTCGGCGTCGGCCGGGACGATCACCTGCAGCTCCGCACGGTGACGAGAGCGTTGCGGGCGGCGGCGAAGGACGAACGTATCGCGGGAGTTTTCGTGACCGGAGGACTGCGTCCGGCGAGCTATGGTTCCGGCTATGCGGCCCTCAGCGAAGTGCGGGCCGGGATCGCGGCCGTGAAGGCGGCGGGGAAACCGGTGATGGCGTATCTCACCTCGGCGACGACGAAGGATTATTACTTGGCGTCGGCGGCGAGTGAGCTCGCGATCGATCCTTACGGGGTGATCATGATGTCCGGGCTGGCCAGTGAGCCGATGTTTTTTGCGGGAGCGTTTGAAAAATATGGAGTGGGTGTGCAAGTCACCCGCGTCGGCAAATACAAGTCGGCGGTTGAGCCTTTCACCCGGACAAGCATGAGTCCGGAAAATCGCGATCAGATTCAAAAACTACTCAACGATATTTGGGATGGAATTTTGGCGGATATCGCGCCCAGTCGGGGGACCACGACAGCGGAGATTCAGGCGATCGTTGATCGGGAGGGATTCATCCGTCCTGAGCAGGCCAAGGAGGGTAAGCTGGTGGACCGGATCGCGTATCGCGATGAGGTCTACGACGAGTTGAAGGCGAAAACTGGGCGCGCGGGGTCGAAGCAGCCGTTTAAGCAAATCGGTCTGGCCGATTACGCCCGGCTGGCGAAGGACATTGCGGATGTGCCGGCGAAGGTGTTGGAGGCAGCGATGAGTTCGTCCGGCAAAGGCCGCGTGGCGGTCGTTTACGCCGAGGGAGAGATCGTCGATGGTGAGGGTGATGCGGACGATGTCGGTGGAACGCGATTTTCGCGCGAGCTGCGAAAATTACGGTTGGATGAGGGCGTCAAAGCCGTCGTGCTGCGGGTGAACAGTCCTGGCGGCAGCGCGGCGGCGTCGGAAACCATCCAGCGCGAAATTCGCCTGATGAAGAAGGTGAAGCCGGTCGTCGTTTCAATGGGGAGCTATGCCGCTTCGGGCGGCTACTGGATCGCGGCCTATGGAGACCGGATTTTTGCGGAGCCGACCACGATCACGGGATCGATCGGAGTTTTCGGGGTTCAATTCGACGTGAAGAAACTTTCTGGTGACTTCGGCCTGACGTTTGACACGGTGAAGACGGGAAAATTTGCCGATGTCATCAGCATCACACGCCCGAAGACCGAGGAAGAACTCGCGGTTTTTCAGCGGATGGTGGATTGGATCTACGGAGAATTTATCAGCAAGGTGGCGGAGGCGCGGAAAATAAAACGAGAAGTCGTGGAGGAGATCGCGCAGGGTCGCGTGTGGTCGGGCGTCGAAGCGAAGAAACTCGAGCTCGTGGACGAACTCGGCGGGCTGGACGCAGCCATCGCCTACGCCGTCACGCAGGCGAAACTGGGGCCGAACTATCGGCTCGTGGAGTATCCCCATCCGAAAGAACTGTTCGAGGTCGTGCAGGACCTGCTCGAGAAAATCGCGCCCAACAACGTCCGCGCCCCGGGATTGGCGGTGAAGCTCGCGGAGCGGATCGAGCGAGAAGTCAGCGTGCTGCGCACGTTTAATGATCCGCAGGGCGTCTACGCCCGTTTGCCTCTGAATCTTTCGATCCGTTGAACCCCGATTCCATGACCCATACATTAATCCAAGATTGCGCCGCGACGGCTATTCCCGCCGGCGACGTTTTTACACTGGCGGCAGGCACCGAGGTTTACATTACGCAGACTCTCGGCGGAAATGTGACCGTGCGCACGGACCGCGGGTTGTTCCGCATTGCGAAGGAAAACGTCGCCACGATTGGGGGGTATGTGCCCGTCGCGCCGGGGGAGACCGTGGCGGCGACCGGCGAATTTTCTGAGCAGATGGTGTGGGCAGCACTCAAGACGTGTTTTGATCCGGAGATTCCGGTTAATATCGTGGATCTCGGATTGGTTTACGATTTGGCGATCGAAAAGAGCGCTGCGGGCGGACATGTGGTCGAGGTGAAGATGACGCTGACCGCACCTGGTTGTGGGATGGGGCCGGTGATCGCCGAAGACGCGCGAGAAAAGATCGCGCACTTGCCGACCGTAGATGAGGCGAAAGTTCACATTGTGTGGGACCCGCAATGGACGCCGCAGATGATTTCTGCGTCCGGGCGCAAGGCGCTCGGACTGGAGTGAGCGGAGGGAAGTGGCGGGACCGGCCGGCTGCTCGCGGGAGTGCTCCGGCAACGGGCCCGTGCCGGGGCGGGGGTGGGCTCAGCCCGTGACGGTTTCGAGTGAGCAACCGTCGGCCACAGCGTGGGGCGTCTCGCAGTTGGGCCGGGCGATCACCCCCGGGTAGGGTTCAAGCGAAAATTCGTGGGTTGGGTCGGTGAGGAGATGACGGTCGCAGACGTGGAAGAGCCCCACTTCGGTTTCGGCGCGACGCATGTCATGCAGGAACGCGCCAGCCGGGTCCACGCCTTGGCCGACGAAGTTTAGATATTTCTTCATCTTGTTCACGTGATCTCGTTCCGGCAGTCCGGGCGAAAGGGTCGCGTGGTAGAGGCGCAGGATGTAATCGTGCACGTCGGCGAGGGTGAGGCGCGAGACGGGCTGGCCGCTAAACAGCTCGCGGCATTGGCGAAAGATCCACGGGTTACGGATGGCGTGGCGTCCGATCATCACGCCGGCCGCACGCGTGCTGGCGAGCACGGCGTGGGCTTTGCGCGCGGAGGTGAGGTTGCCGTTGGCCAAGACCGGGCAGCGGGAGCGGGTGACCGCGTGGGCGATCGAATCGTAGTGGACTTCACTCCGATACATTTCTTTCACGGTGCGGCCATGGACGCTTAAGAGATCGACGCGGTGTTCCTTGACGAGTTCGAGAACGCGGTCGAACGGCGTCGTATCGTCGAATCCGATGCGCATCTTGACGGTGAAGAGTCCGGGCACGATGGCACGAAGCGTGGCGAGAATTTCTCCGATGCGTGCAGGGTCGCGCAGCAGACCGCCGCCGACGTTTTTTTTGTAAACTTTCGGCGCAGGACAGCCAAGGTTGAGATCGATCCCGGCGACATTGTGGCGGAGGAGTTCTTCCGCAGTTCGTGCGAGGTGTCCGAGATCCTCGCCGATCAATTGCGCGAACACGGGGCGGCCCGTGACGTTTTCGTCGATGGAGCGGAGAATGTGTTTCTCCGGCCGCGATTGGGCATGGACGCGGAAGAACTCGGTGAAGAAATAGTCCGGCGCGCCGTAGTGAGCGATGACGCCCATAAACGCGAGGTCGGTCACATCCTGCATCGGCGCCAAGGCCGTGAGGGGTTGACCGACGGCGAGCGGCGAAGGGAGCGGCGTGCTCACTTGTCGTCGGAGGAGGCTTCGCCTTCTTCGGCTTGCTGCTTCAAGACGCGCTCTAAAATTTCGGTCATGTCCTCGACGGCGTCAAAGACGGCGCGGGCGACGTAGATGGGGCGTTTTTGTTGCAGGGCGAGGACGATCGAGTCACTGGGGCGGGCGTCGAGCTCGACGATTTTCTTGCCGAGCTCATTTTCCATCTTGAGCAAAATCCGGGCAAAGAAGGTGCCTTCGCGGGCGTCGTTGATGACGATGTGCTCGAGGCGGGCGCCAAGACCCAGGAGGACGCTGCCGATGAGGTCGTGGGTGAGCGGGCGGTCTTTCTTGACGCCGTTGAGGGTCATTTGGATCGCGCTGCCGACGGAGTGGTCGACATAGATCACGAAGGTTTTGGCGTCTTCCCCGAGGAACACGGCGCAGCCGTTGGCGGTGGGCATGACGCCTTTGATGGTAACGGCGACAACGTCGTTTTGCATGGCGGTCAAATGTGCGGGGCGTCGGGCGGAGTGCAAGCAGGCGAACGCGGGTCGCGAAGGGACCCGCGCGGGCCGTCACTCGAAGCCAAAAAGATTGATGCCCCAGGCGCGGGCCTGCGCGAGCACAGCGGGCTGGTCCAAAATGAGAACCTTCCCGGCCTCCAGTGCGGCGGCGTGCAGGTGGGCATCGCGCATGGTCTCGAGGGTGCGAGCGCCGAAGCAGGGAACGTCGAAGCGCCAATCTTGTTTGGCTTTGACGGTTTTAACAAAGAGGGCGTCGTCAGTCTTGAACGCGCCGGCGCGGCGGAGCATCTCGTCGGTGCCTTCGAAGGCCTCGACCGCGAGGACTGTGCCTTTGCGAACGACGCAGCCTTGGCCAATGTCGAGGCGAGCGGATTCCCGGGCGATGTGGATTCCGTGATCAAGATACTCACGTTCGATCGGAAAGGACTTTCCGGTCATGCAGCCGGGTGACGCCAAGTGAGCATCGAGGAAGGAGCGAGCGTCGAGGAGGGTGACTCCTAGTCCCTCGATCTCATGGGCAATCGCACCGAAGATGGTTTCGGCGTTGCGGCGCTTTAGGGACGCCAGAATACGGACGGCTTTTAGGTCGGGATGGAGTCCTTTGAAGAGCCGGCGAGGAGTTATTTGGCCCGCCATGATGGCGTAGCCCGCGTCAAACTCACGAAGAGATTTGAGCATTTTGCCGAGTTGACCCACCAGCAGCGTGCGCCGGTCGGCGTCGGCAAAGGACGCGACGAGTTCCGGGCGAGTTTCCTCGTCAAATGCCACCAACTTCAGGGAGACGCCGGCGGCGCGGGCCGCGGCTGCGATGAGGAGCGGATAGATACCCTGTCCCGCGATGAGCGCGACGGGTCTACGCGGATCAAAATTAGCGGGGAGGAAGGCGGACGGCGACGACACTCAAAAATGCTGAAGGCGAAAAGCGGCAGGCGGAAGGCGGAAATACGGAGGGGAACACGAAAAAGGCCGCGCGGATGAGGCGCGGCCTTTTTCTTGGGAAGGACCGAAAAGAGAGGCGGCGATCTACGTTTGGGCCCCGTAATATTTTTTGTAGCTCCGATAGTAGCGGTAGTTGGAGTAATATTCGATGCGGCGCGGCGACAAGCCGTTGAGCACGACGCCAAGTACCTCGTTCTTACCATTGCGGAGCGCGCGCATATAGAGGCGGATGTGTTTGCGATAGGCGCGATTGAAGCGGCAGACGTAAATCACTTCGTCGATCCGTTCAGCGATCAGGAGCGAGTCGGTCACCGCACCGAGGGGTGGGGAGTCGACGATGACGAGATCGTATTCCCGTTTGAGCTTCTCGAGGAGTTGACTGAACACCGGGCTTTCCAGGAATTCCGTCGGGCTTTTTGAGCGACCGCCGGAGCAGAGCAGAGAAAGATTTTCCCCAACCTTAATCACACCCAAGGCAGGATTGCGGGCTAAGTCGCCATCGAAGGAGGCCCCGCCTTCGAACCAAGGAATCAGGCCGACGTTATTTTGCTGCTTAAAGTGGCGGTGCAGCATGGGGCGGCGAAGATCGCAATCGATCAACAGCGTGCGTTTGCCGTGGCGGGCAAAACTACCGGCGACATTGCACGAGATGAGGGTCTTGCCTTCGCCCGGGATGGTGCTCGTGATCAAAATAGACTTTGGGAAATCGAGTTTGGAGTGGATCTTGATCGAACTATACACACTGAGAAACGCTTCTACGCCCGGGGCCTGCTTATTTTCGAGGAGGAGCGTGTATTTTTCTTCGTCCTTGAGATTGGAAAGATCGGGGATGATGCCGAGGAGATTGGCGCCGATAAATGACTCGACGTCCCAAGCGCTCTTGATGCGGTCATCGAGGAAACTGAGGCCGACGGCGACGCCGACGAAGATGAGCATGCCGATGCCGATGGCGGTGCGCGTGATGGCCGTTTTATTCGGTGAGAAGGGCGAAGAATTCAAGGTGGCTTCGTCGAGTGGCCGCAGGGGAATTTTGTCAAAATTTTGCGTGGTGCGCGTCTGGTTCAGCCGGTCGAGCACCTGCCGATAGTTATTTTTGGCGACGTCGGCTTGATCGCGGAGGCTGCGAAACTCGATGCTGAGGTCGCCAAGTTCCATGTTCTTTTTCTCATGCGTGCCGTATTCTTCCTCGTAGGTCTTGACGCTTTGCCGGACGTCGGAGAGTCGCGTTCGCAGATCCGCGATGGCGAGTTCGATGGCCCGGGCGAGCTGATCTTCGGTCGACGCAATACGATTCGTCACGTCGATCATTTTCGGATGCCGATCCAGATAGCGGTCAGCCAAGAGCAGCTGTTCTTGCTGGAGGGTATTCAGCTGCGTCTTGAGGCCGGGCACGGCACCGTTGCTAGCGATGAAGGAGATTTCCAATAGGTTGCCCTTAGCGGCCTTGAACGCCTCGATTTGGTTGAACTGGTTTTCGACTTCGCGAAGTCGGAGTCGTTCTTGAATGAGGGTGCCACCGACTTTCTTGAGCGCCTCACCTACGATGTCTTTGGAGCTGTCGAGGGAGATCAGGTTCTTCTCCTTCATGTATTGCTGAAGTTTGTGCTCGGCATCATCCGCCTCTTTTTTGAGGCGGAGAGACTGTTCGTTCAGGTATTTGACCGCCTCGCTGTTCTTGCCGCTGGCATTTTCCAAGAGATAATCCATGAACTGACGGACATATCGGTTAGCCACGATCATGGCCGCCTCGGGATCCTCATGGATGACATTAATACTAATGAGGTAACTATTGCGCATCGAGATGGGTGAGACCGAGCCAAGTGGGGGCACGCCGGCCATCGTGGGAGCGGTTCCCGGCGGGAGCCGTTTGTGGATCGCGCGCCAAAGTATGCGTTGCTCGTCCGCCGAGAAGGACTCGATCACTCTTCTGCGGAGAACGCCGCTGGTCAGCTGTTGGATGGCGGTATTCATATCCATGTCGTTTCGGATCGAAGTATCCACCACGCTCTGGGTTGAAAGAACCGTGTCGGGCTTCTCGAACTGCATCGTCGCCGCCGCAGAATACTGCGGGATGTCCCGCATCTTCCAATAGCCATAACCAACCGACGCCAGCAAGGCGAGCGGGAGCGCGATCCACAGGCGCTCACGAAGAATAATGTAGTAGTCTCGGAGACTGCGGCGCTCCACGACGTCATCGTCGTTGTCGCGAGACGAAGGTGGTGGTATTTTTTGGGGAGTTTCGGCCATCGGTACGAGCGCGTTAGATTATTTTCTCGGGGACGTAGACGAGGTCACCCGGTTCAAGGGCGAAGGAACCGTCGGAGGAATTTTTTGTGTCTTTTCCGCGAATCACACTGTCAATATCCTTGATGTGGATCTTGATCGTGCCGTCGGGCAGGGTTCGGCTCACCCGCACTTTAGAGCCGTTGGCGGTATCTTGAAAGCCGCCGGCCTTGAGCACGAGGTCTTTCAGCGTCATGACCGTTTCAGGGGGGAGGGGATATTTGCCCCCGACCTTTATCATGCCGGAGATCGAGACTTCCCGCGGGGAATATTCCTCGATGTTAATCGAAACCTGCGGATTGCGGAGGATCCGGCCTTCCTTATACGCGTTTTCGACTGCGGCTTGGGCTTGGCCGACGGTCAGACCGGCGACGTGAACATCGGAAATGAGGGCCAGATTGATTTTCCCGCTAGCATCCACGCGCTTGTTGCCGGCGTTCAGCTCTTGCTCGCCAATTACGGCGATACTCAATTTGTCGGACGGCGCAATGCGGTAAGCGATCGCCTTCGGCGGCTCGGCAGGCGCGGCCACGGGAGCCGCTGGTTTTGAGGCGGCACAGAGTTCGGCAGCGAACACGAGCACCCCCCAGAGGATGGAGAGAGACGGACGAGAGCGTTTGACGGCGTTGACTATCATAGTGGTCACCAGCGGGAGGACAGGGTTAGCCCCCACGAATTCCGGACGAAATCGGCGAAGGGCACAGTGGACCAGTTCTTGAACCAAGCGTAGGTGAGCGTAGCCGAGAAATGTTCGTTCAAGATATAGCTCAGACTGGTGTTCCAGTTGGCATAGTTGTCGTGGCGGTTCGGGCCGAAGAGAGTCGGCGGACCGGGGTCGAGCACGATGCGACCTTTTTCCCCGAGGAATTGACTGTCGCCCCAGCCGGTGCCGGCCGAGATAGTCCATTGCCGATTGTAGGAGTAGCCGGTGCTGAGACCGGCGGTCGTGGTCTGAACCGAGGCATCGGTGGCAGTGGTCGAGAAGTCTCGGGCGAGTTGGCCATTGATGCTGATCTTCCGGTTGACCGCGTAGCTGACGGCGCCGCTGGCGCTGATCCCGCGATAATTTGAGCTGTCTCCTTGGCTGCCCTGCGGGGTTCGCACCTGATAGCCGAAACGCACGGAGCCATTGATACCCTTGATGATCCGTCCACTGACGCCGGCGTTTACGGATTGATCGGTCGTGGACGTGTTGCGCGACGTCTCACTATAGCGATAGCGGTAACCGGCGACGAGGTCGCGTTCGTTTGTAAGGATGTAAAAGATATCGGTGCTGGACGTGTAGGTCGAAAGATTGGAAAGCTGGGTTTCATCGACGTATTTTCGGGCGCTGTAGCCGAAGGAACCTGAGAGCGTAAAACGGTTGATGATGGGATATTTGTAATTGAGTGCGGCGTTGTAGTTCCACGACGTCGCACGGAGGTTGGCGGCGGAGTCGGCGCGACTTTCGCGCGCGCCGCTTAAGGTGAATGAACCGGTCGTGCGGCCGGTTTGTTTGGTCAGTTCCATCGAGTAGGAGGGATTGCTGAAATTCTCGCTCTTGACCTTGCCGTAGCGAGAGGCGTTGCCGGAGACGCTGGCATTGACGCCGATCCAGCCGGCTCGGCGGGTGTATTCCGCCGAGACGCCGGTGGAGTAGATGAAATCTCCTGCGCTGTCGCGGTTAGCAAAAATATTGGAATCACGACTGACGCCGAATGTGCCCGTCACAAAAATGTGGTCCTTACTATCGTTCAGCGTCACCAATGCTCGTGCGGGAACACAGGCGACACCCGTTGCCAGAAGGATGGCGATCGAGCTACGAAGGTCCCGCCAGAAATTCATGAGGCGCAAAGAAGCACGCAAATTACTCTGAGCCCGGACCACCGGGAGTGACGAGCAAGGCTGGGCTCACTGTAAACGCGACAGGCAGTTCTTTGGGGACTGTAGGAATGACGACAATTTCGCCTACACTCACGCTGCTGGTGTTGGTCGCGGTATTGCCGTCGAACGCTGAAATGGGCGCATTATTCCCGGCCGCATCGGGATTATTCGTTCCCGTCTCCCCGGCTGTGGGCCCGTTTGCTGCGGTGTTTTCCGAACTGTCGTTCTTCTTTTCGCGCACCTCAAAATAGACCGTTTTCTTTGCCATACACGCCTGGGCAACTTTGTCGTCGAGTGCGGCCATTTCAGAGGGAGGAATGCTTTGGATCAGGACTTGATTCGGAGCTCCTCCGCGACCGGGGCGGATGATGGCTTGCTGGCCCGAGCGCAGAGTTTGACCACCCATGTCCAATTCGCCGGCGCGTACGGTGCTGTCGCCCTCCAGCATGGAAATCTTGGTTTCTCCCTCGTTGGCTTGGATGACGAGCTTCTTCCCACGGATGTTCACCGAGCCTTGCGCGGTGCTATAGTTCATACTGCTGCCGGCGACCTGTTTGCTGTTGCAGAGGCCGACGGCTCCACGGGCGACAAATGCCTGCGTCTGCGAAATGGAAGGTTCGGTGTCCATGTCGACCCGGTTTGGGGTGAACGGCTCTTGCGCGAATTTTTTCATTTCGACCTTGGTGTCCTGGTCGTAATACGCCCCGGTGCCGTTGGAGTACACGGCCGTGGAGAATATCTTGTTCTTATCCTCTTCCCTGTCGGCTTTTTTGGTCTGAATAATGGTGCCTTGGGCATTGTAGACCGATTTTTTTGTGAGGTCTTGGATGCTATCGCCGATGTCGATCTCCCCTTCGCCAGACACATCTGAAATGAAGACCTTACTCGTCGGGTTCTTTCTCTTGTCCTGAGCTGTGGCGGTTGGGAGCAACCACGTGAGGGCGATCGCAACTGCAACGAAACCGGCCGCGCAGCGTTCAAACGATGAAGGGCGTGTAAGGTTCATGGCGGTGAGACTTTGTCGGTTGATGAAGACGATGATAGGTGAAACCTGAAATAGGGTTTAAACCCTATTTTTGGCAAGCGTGTAGAAATACTTATTTTATTCGACGACGAGATTGAGGATTTTGCCCGGCACATAGACGACCCGTTTTATGGTTTTTCCGTGGAGATGGGGCGCCGAGCGCGGATTGGAGCGGGCGGCAGCGAGAGCCTCGGCCTCAGAGAGGCCGACGGCGACCATCTGGTCGCCACGGTGTTTGCCGTTTACTTGGAAAACGAGTTTGACCTCGGTGGAATTTAGCTTCGCCGCGTCGAACTGAGGCCAGGGCACATGAATGATGGATGTTCCGCCGGTGTCGCCCCCGAGCCGACCCCAAAGTTCCTCGCCGAGATGAGGCGCGAACGGAGCGAGCAGCTGCAGGAACGTGAGCATCGTTCCGCGGCTGACTTGAGGGGTTTTTTGCAGCGCGTTCGTGAAAATCATCATTTGGGAGATGGCGGTGTTGAAACGCAGGCTTTCAATGTCATCTCCGACCTTCTTGATCGTCTCATGGAGCAATTTAATGAGCTCGGTCGAGTCGTCTACGTTGTCCGCGATCTTAGCGTTGACCTCCCCTTCGCGCCCGACGCACTCGCGCCAGACTTTTTGGAGAAAACGATGCACGCCTTCGATCCCGTTGGGATTCCATGGCTTCATGGCGTCCAATGGGCCGAGGAACATTAGATAGAGACGGAGGGTATCCGTCCCATGCGAATGGATGATCGTGTCAGGGCTGACGACGTTGCCGCGGCTCTTGGACATTTTTTCGCCGTCTTCGCCGAGGATGATGCCTTGGTGGAACAGCTTGGTGAACGGCTCGCTCTGCGGGACGACGCCGAGGTCGAAGAGCACTTTGTGCCAGAATCGCGCGTAGAGGAGGTGCAGCACGGCATGTTCTGCGCCACCGACGTAAAGGTCGGGCACGCCCCAATAGCGGAGAGCCTCCGGTGACGCGAGGGCCTGGTCGGCGGCTGGGTCGGTGAACCGGAGATAATACCAACACGAACCTGCCCACTGCGGCATGGTGTTCGTCTCTCGCCGCGCGCGCACCCACGTGTCGCCGGCGGGACGTGCGTGAGTCGCAGGAACGGCGGCGCCAGTCGCGAAGTTAAACCAAATCTCCAGCCACGCGGTGACGTTGGCGAGGGGGCTTTCGCCGGTTCCGCTCGGCAGGTAGGACTGCACTTCGGGCAGCTGGAGCGGCAACGCACTCGCGGGCACCGGCAGCGCGTAGTGCGCGACGCCGTTGTTGACGAAGGTTACGGGCGAGGCCGGGAGGAGGCTGTTTGTCGCTGCGGATGCAGCCTGGGCCGTCGCGTAGTCCACCTCGTTCACCCACACGATAGGAAACGGCTCGCCCCAGTAGCGCTGGCGGGAGAAGAGCCAATCGCGGAGCTTGTAGTTAACTGTGGGCTTGCCCACGTCGCGAGCGGCGAGTTCGGCGGTGATTTTTTTCTTCGCGTCGGGCCACGCAAGGCCGTCGTAGCCGGGCGAGTTGATCAGTTGGCCGTCGCCGACATAGGGGAGCGGCGTCTCGGCTGCGCCGCTGTCGATGACCGGGATAATCGGAAGTGAATATTTCGCGGCAAACTCGTGATCGCGTTCGTCGTGCGCCGGCACGGCCATGATCGCGCCGGTGCCGTAGCCCATGAGTACATAGTCGGCGATCCAGATGGGCACGCGCTGGCCGTTGACCGGATTGATCGCGTAAGAACCGCTGAACACGCCCGATTTGTCCTTCGCCAAATCGGTGCGCTCGAGATCGCTTTTGCCCGCGGACTTCCTGCGGTAAGCATCGAGGTCCGCTTTCCGTTCGGCCGTGGTGAGTGCGTCGGTGAGCGGGTGTTCCGGGGCGAGCACCATGTAGGTGCAGCCGAACAGCGTGTCCGGGCGTGTCGTGAAAATCTTGAGCGCGCCGAGTGCCGCGATTTCCAACTTGAACAGGATCTCGGCACCTTCGCTGCGACCGATCCAGGCCTCCTGCATCCGTTTTGTGGAGTCGGGCCAATCGACATCTTTGAGGTCCGCGAGCAGGCGCTCGGCGTAGGCGGTGATGCGCAGCACCCATTGGCGGAGATTGCGACGCTCGACGGGGAACCCGCCGACCTCGCTCTTACCGTCGATCACTTCCTCGTTGGCGAGCACGGTGCGTAGCTCGGGGCACCACCAGACGGGGCGCTCGTCGACATAAGCGAGACCGCGCGCGAAAAGCTGGAGGAAGATCCACTGCGTCCACCGGTAATACTGCGAGTCCGTCGTCGCGAGCTCGCGATCCCAGTCATACGAAAAACCGAGCGCTTTGATCTGGCGCTTGAAGTTGACGATGTTGGCGGCGGTGTTCGTGGCCGGGTGGGTGCCCGTTTTTACAGCATGCTGCTCGGCGGGCAATCCGAAGGCGTCCCAGCCGATCGGGTGGAGGACGTTGAATCCCTTGGCGCGCTTATAACGCGCGATGATGTCGGTCGCCGTATAGCCCTCGGGATGGCCGATATGCAGGCCCGCGCCGGACGGGTAGGGGAACATGTCGAGCACGTAGTATTTCGGCTTCGACGAAGTGTTGTCGGCTCGGAACGAGCGATTTTGCTCCCAGAAAGATTGCCAGTGCGGCTCGATCTCATGGAAATTGTAGTCAATGCACTTGGTAGCCATCGTATAAAATCCGCCACTGTGAAACCTTTTTTCGCCCGGTCAATCTCCGCGCTCGTTCTCATTGTTTTCTTTAGTTTCGCTCTCGTTCTCCCGGCGCGCGCCAACATGAAGCGCGGGTTTAATCAGCTCCTCGAATCGGTCGTGAAGATCGATGTGCGCGAGGTCGCCTTCGAGGCGGGCACGAAACGCTTCGCCGGTGGGATCGGCTCGGGAGTGATTCTTTCGGACGACGGCCTCGTGCTCACCAATGCTCACGTCGCGAGTCCCCGCGCGGTTGAAATCAACGTCACCCTGGCCAACCTCGAGCGCGTCAGCGCGAAACTTGTCGGCTGGGATCACTGGACTGACCTCGCGCTCCTGCGCCTCGATTTGGCCGAAGTGAAGCGTCGCGGACTCAAGTTTTCCCACGCTGACCTCGGTGAGAGCGGAAAGCTCTACCCGGGCCAAGAAGTGTTCGCCGTGGGCACGCCTCATGGGCTCACGCGCACCGTCACGCGCGGCATCATTTCGAATAACAATCGTTACTTCGAGGATACGCGCGGGGTGAACGGCTACGAGACCGGCACGTTTAATACTTGGTTGCAGACTGACGCTGCGATTAACCCCGGGAACTCCGGCGGTCCGCTCGTCACGAATGATGGCAAGGTCATCGGGATTTCTTCCCGCACCTACCTCGGAGCGAACAATCTCGGCTTCGCGATCCCGTCGAGCACCGCGCAGCGCGTGGTGGCTGGCCTGTTGCGCGAGGGTGGCGGGATCACCCGGAGTTATATCGGGATCGTGCCCAAGGAACTGCAGGACTTGGAAAATTTTTATTCGCTCGCACTTAATACCGGGATGCTGATCAACAGCGTCGAGCCCGGTTCGCCCGCCGCCAAAGCCGGCCTGCGCAGCGGCGACATTTTGCTCACCCTGAATGGTGCAAAAATCGACGGACGTTTCCCTGAACAGCTTCCGCCAATCCAAAACCTGATCGCCAACCAGCCGGTCGGCGCGTCTCTCCAGCTCACCGTGAAGCGTGGCACCGAAACGCGGGACTACGTCGTCGTTACCGAGAAACTTGAGAGCCGCGTCGGCGAGGAATGGGCGCTGGAAAAATGGGGTCTCAGCGTGCGCAAAGTCTCCCGGGCTTATGCCCGCGAAAACCAGCTCGACGATGCCAGCGGCGTCGTGGTGATCGGAGTGCATCCCGGATTTCCCGCAGCGGCTGCCGGGGTTTCTCGCGGCGACATTATCACGAAGATCAACGACCAGTTGGTCCTCTCGCTCGATGTGATCAGGGCCGCGCACGCCGACTACGACGCCAAGCCCGCGCCGACCCTCGTCGAGGTGCAGCGCAACCGCCGTGTCTCGCTCTATTTATTGAAACCATGAAGTTCCGTCTGTTGTTGATCACCGCCCTGCTCCGAGCACCGGCCGCGCTCTGGGGTGCCGCTGATTTGCCCACCCTTTGGGCTGAACGCACCAAGAGTGTCGTCGCCGTCGAATACATGACGGAGACGGAGACCGAACGCCGTCCGACGATTTCGATGGGCACCGTCATCGATACGGACGGCACAATTATCATCCCGTCGGGGGCGATCGACCCGCGTGCGGCCATGTGGCAGTTGAAAGATTTTAGGGTCTACCTGCCCGGAGATGCCGTGAGCACGCCGGCGGAATACCTCGGTCAGGATGCGTTCACCGGTTGGCATTTCGTCCGAGCGGCCGTGAAGACACGTGCGCAGCTCACTCCGGTCACGGTCTTCGCAACGACGGGCGCCCCCGCGGTGCCCGCGCTCGCGGAATTTGTCTGGGGCATCGGCTTGCGCAACAAGGACGAGGATTTTGCGCCCTACATTATGCAAAGCCACGTCGCCTTGATCCAGTCGCTGCCCCAGCGCACGGCGATCGCGCAGCACGAGGTGGCCGGTCCGGGGCTGCCGGTGTTCAACCGCGACGGTGCGCTCATCGGTATCGCCGCGACGTCGTTTGGCCAAAGCTATCTCCAGTTTTCTCGGCGCAGTCGCGGCGAGCCGATGCTGTTGATCAACGTCGAGGAGAGCAGCGCGTTTATGCTCGCCGAGGAAATCCTGCCGAACCTAGGCCGCATCCCGAAGCACATCTCCGGACGTCCGCTCGCGTGGCTCGGTGCTTACGGCCTCGAGCCGATGGACCGTGACGTGGCAAAATTTTTGAAACTCGAAGCGCAGTCCGGCGCGGTGGTGAGCGAAGTGCTCGACGGCAGTCCGGCGGAAAAGGCCGGACTCAAGGATCGCGACATCATCCTCGCGCTGGATGGCAAGCCACTCCCACCGCTCAAGCCCGAGCGGGTCGTGGTCACGTGGCTCGAGCGCGAGATCGACCGTCGTGCACCCGGCGATACATTTGCGCTGACGGTCCTCCGCGGCGGGGCCCGGGTCGAACTCAAGGCGGTGCTCGGCGAGGAGCCCAAACTGCTCCGCGAGGCCGACCGGAAATATTACGACCGACTCGGTTTCACCGCACGGGAGTTTGTTTACGGGGACGCGATCGAGCGCCGCGTGAAAGCCGCCGAGCCATCGGGCGTCGTGGCGCATTTCGTCAAACCTAGCAGCCCCGCAGCCATCGCGGGCTTGCGGCAGGAGGACTGGATCAAGGAAATCGACGGTGCCGAAGCGAAGAGTTTTGCGCTCGTCACGGCCAAGCTGGCGGAAATTGAAACCGACCAGGCGCGGGCCGAGTTCGTCCTGCTCGTGAGCCGCGGCGGCGAGACGGCCGTGCTCCGCATCAAACTCAAATAATCCCTCCCATGTTCACAGGTATTGTCGAAGAAGCCGGCCGTGTCGTTTCCTTCGCGCAGGGTATCGCGTCATGGCGGCTGCAAATCGCGGCGGGCGCGACCCTCGCGGGTGCCGCGCCCGGCGACAGTATCGCGGTCAATGGTTGCTGCCTCACCGTGACGCACTTTGACGCGGAGTATTTTTATTTCGATGTGCTGGAGGAAACGCGCCGGCTGACGAATTTCTCGGCGCTTGCGCCGGGTGCTCCGGTGAATCTCGAGCGCAGCCTGCGCTTCGACGGAAAAGTCGGCGGCCATTTTGTCTCGGGCCACGTCGACGGGCTTGGGGTGGTCGAGGTCTTCGAGCAGCGGGGCGGTGACTATTTTCTGCGGGTGCGTGGGCCGGCCGGAAGCGGGCGATACGTGATCCACAAGGGCAGCATTGCGATCGACGGTATTTCTTTAACGGTCGCGGAGGTCGAGGGTGACAGCTTGGCGGTGTGGCTCATTCCGACGACGATTGCGGTGACGAATCTGCGCGGGCGGCGCACGGGCGAGCGCGTCAACTTGGAGTTCGACTTGCTCGGCAAGTATGTCGAGAAGCTGCTTTCACGCCGCTCCTCGTAACTCCCCGCCATGCGCACCGCTCTCCATGCTTTGACCGACGAGCTCCGCCGCCTGAAAACGGCCGGAGTAAAAATGGTCGCCGTGTCGGACGAGAGTGTCGCGGCGCTGCGCCGCCTGGTGCAGGCGCGCTCCCGTGGGGTATCCGTGACGGCACTTCACGACACTCCGGAGCCGGCCGAGTCGCTCGCTGCACCGCGAGCGGCAGCCGTTCCGCTCAAGGCCTACGAGCCGCCGGCGCCGGTTTACACGCCGATGCCCCCGCCAAAACCCGTGGGCGAACCGCTCCCGCCACCGCCGACCGTGACCTTGCCGGCGGGCGACAAGCAGACGCGTTGGAATGCGCTGCTCGAACTCGTGCGCGACGACGCGACGTGCAAAGCGCACGTGCGCCCGGGTAAAAAAATCGTGCTCGGCGTCGGCAGCGTGGAGGCGAAGATCATGTTTGTCGGCGAGGCCCCGGGGGCGGAAGAGGAGCTTCATGGTGAACCGTTTGTCGGTCCGGCTGGCGAGTTACTCACCAAAATGATTCAGGCCATGGGGCTGAAGCGGACAGAAATATACATTGGTAATATCATGAACTGGCGGCCCGAGATACCGACGCCACCCGGCGAAGCGCAGGTCGGAAACCGGCCGCCGACCGAGGCTGAAATCCGCTACTGTTTGCCCTACCTGCGAGCGCAGATCGACGTGGTGAATCCGGACCTGCTCGTCGCGCTCGGCGCCACGGCGGCGCACGGCTTGCTCGGCTTCAGTGCGTTCAAGGCGCTGGGCGATGTGCGCGGGCGCTGGTTTGAGTTTGGGGGAAAAGCCCTGATGATCACCTATCACCCGAGTTATCTGCTACGACCGCCGATCGACAACCGCAAGAAGCGGCTGGTGTGGGAAGACCTGCTGAAAGTCATGGAGCGCGTCGCGCTGCCCATCTCGGACAAACAACGATCCTTTTTCTTGGATAAATGAAAATTCGCGCCCTGCTCCTTTTCTTTTTCACGCTGCTCGCGTTGCACGCGTCGGCTCGCGCCTCCGAGGAGATGTTTGATTTTGAGACGCTCCGCTACCGGGCGAAAATGCTTGCGGCGCGCGCCTACGCGCCCCGGACGACGACGGTGCCGGAAGCGTTGCGCAAACTGAGTTACGACGAATATCGGCTCATCACATTCAGCGGTGACCAGACGTGGTGGCGCCGCGAGGGGCTCCCGTATCAATTGCAGTTCTTTCATCCCGGGTTCGTGCACCAGAAATCGGTGCAGGTGTTCGAACTCAACGGGCGCACGGCGACGCCGATAAAATTCTCCCGCGACATGTTCAATTACGGCGGACTCAAGGTTGGCAGCAGTCTGCCTGACAACGTCGGCTTCGCAGGCTTTCGGGTGTTGGGTAGTCTCAATCTGCCGGCGGATGAGTTGGTCTCGTTTATCGGCGCGAGCTACTTTCGCGCGCTCTGCTTGAAGGCGGTTTACGGGTTGTCGGCGCGCGGACTCGCGATCAACACTACCGAGCCGGAGGGCGAGGAGTTTCCCGTCTTCGAAGAATTCTGGATCGAGCGGCCGGCGTCGGGCGCGAAACAATTTGTGATCTACGCGTTGATGGACAGCGCGAGCGTGGCCGGGGCCTATCGCTTTACGATCACGCCCGGAGCCGATACGGTGATGCAGGTGAAGGCCGCGGTCTATTGTCGGAAAAACCCCAAGGTTCTTGGGCTCGCTCCGCTCACCAGTATGTTTTGGCACGGGGAAAACTCCGGCACGAATCACGGCGATTTCCGTCCCGAGGTGCACGATTCCGACGGGTTGATGGTTTTTAACGGCGCGAGCGAGTGGCTGTGGCGGCCGTTATTGAATCCGAAGGCGACGCGCGTCTCGGCGTTTTCAGACGAAAATCCGCGTGGTTTCGGCCTGATCCAGCGCGACCGAAAATTTGAATCTTATCAGGATCTCGAGGCGCATTATCATCTACGACCGAGCGCGTGGGTGGAGCCCGTGGGGAACTGGGGCCGCGGGTCAGTCCGCTTGGCCGAGCTCTCGGCGCCCGACGAAACCAACGACAACATCGTCGCGTTTTGGGTGCCCGAGCGGCTCCCGCCGGCGGGACAGCCGATCGAGTTTGAATACAAGCTGCACTGGTTCTCCGACCAGATCCGCCCGCCCGCGGGATTTGTGGCTTCGACGCGGACCGGTCACTCGCAGACCCATGAACCCGAGTTGCGGCGCTTTGTGATCGATTTCGACGGCCCGTATTTACGGCAACAGAAACCCGATCCGGCGATCGAGCCCGAAGTGAGTGTGGGCCAGGGTGCGACGTTGGCCTACAAGACGGTACAGAAAAATCCTTACAACGGGACTTGGCGGCTGGGTTTTGGCATCAAACCCGACGCGAGCGGCCGGCCGGTGGAACTGCGTTGTTTCCTGAAAAAGCCCCCCCATGTTCTCACGGAAACATGGACGTATCTCTGGAATCCCTGAGTGCATTTCGCCCACGAACGGGCACGATGGAGGCGTGGAACGCCGCCTACGTGCGCGTCGAGGATTATCTGCGGGCCCACCGGATCCACAACCGGCTGCACCAGAGTCGGCTCATTTTGCAGATCCTCGAGCGCGCGGCGCGGCGGCATGAATCGAATCCGGCGAGCGAGCCCACCACGCTCGCGGCCGAGGAGACCGAGGCGATGATGGATTTGTGGTTTGCCGATGTGCTCGACGTCCGCGGTCAGCCGCACGAGCGCATCGCGGTGGACGGGCGCGTGGCGCTGTTGTTGTCCGACGGACCGGAAAAATGGCCCTACGCGTTTCTCGACGAGCAGAATGTCCCGCTTGATTTCGAGCAGGCGATGCGGCGAGGTGGGTTGCAGGCCGGACCCGACATGGCGGTCTCGAACATGGCACCTCACCCCATCGACCTCGGGCTGATTACCGAGGCGGCGGGCGAGACGCTGGAGCAGTTTGAGAAGTGGCCGATCTTGCGCGCGCTGTTGCTATGGCTCGTGTTTGCCGGGGTGCTGGCGGGGATTTTCTACGCGACGCGCTGAGCCATGCGACTCTATCTAACCGAACACATGGACAAGCGGCGGCTGGGGCGTCGGCGGTTCTTTTTTTTCTCGGCGATCTTCGGGCTCACGAGTCTCGCGACTTGGTTTATGGCGGATCTGCTGTGGCGCGAGGGGATCAGCGTGCTGGAGGGATTGATCCTCACGCTCTTCGTGGTCCTGTTTGCGCATATCGCCGCGGGGTTTTGCACGGCGCTGGTGGGTTTTTATGTGATCAATCGCGGAGGCGATAGTTCGCGGATCACGGCGACGTTGTCCGAGGACAACGCACCGGTGTTGGCCAAGACGGCGATTGTGATGCCGGCGTTCAACGAGGACGTGAGCCGCGTCTTTGAAGGACTGCGCGTGGTCTTCCGCTCCGTGCAAGAGACGAAGCAACTGGAGCATTTCGACTTTTTCGTGCTCAGCGATTCGAACCAACCCAACCAGTGGATTCAAGAGGAGGTCGCCTGGGCCGAGTTGTGCAAACAGGTCGGCGGCTTCGGGAAAATTTTCTACCGCAAGCGCCGCCAGTCGATTAATAAAAAGGCCGGCAACGTCGCGGACTTCCTGCGCCGCTGGGGCCGCCGTTACCGCTACATGATCGTGCTCGACGCGGACTCGATCATGACGGGCAAAGCGCTCGTGCAGCTCGTGGCGCTGATGGAAAAAAATCCGCAGGTCGGCCTGATCCAGACGGCACCGCGAATCGTGAATGGAGAGACGTTGTTTGCGCGGATCCAGTCATTTGCGAGCCGGCTCTACAGTCCGCTTTTTTTGGCGGGGCTGAACTACTGGCAGCAACACGAGGGAAATTTTTGGGGGCACAACGCGGTGGTGCGAGTGCAGCCGTTTATCGACCACTGTTCGTTGCCGGAACTCCCGGGGAGCGAGCCGTTCGGTGGACGTATTTTGTCGCACGACTTCGTCGAGGCCGCCCTGATGCGCAAGGCGGGCTGGGCGGTGTGGCTCGCGGGCGACATCGATGGGAGCTACGAAGAGGGACCGCCGACGTTGATCGAGTCGGCGAAGCGCGACCGGCGCTGGTGTCAGGGCAATATTCAACACGCGTGGTTGCTTACGACGCGCGGATTTCGGCCGGCGAGCCGGTTTCATTTGCTGATGGGCGTGATGGGCTATGTGTCCTCGCCGCTCTGGTTGCTCTTCATGCTGCTCAGCACGATTCATGTGTTCTCCTTACTGGCGTCGCCGGTCGCGGCGGTGCCGGGCTGGGTAACGGAGACGACATCGCTGTTTGGCTTTGCGCTGAAGGTGCCGACGGCGCTCACGCTTTTTGCGTTAACCATGCTGCTGATTTTCGTGCCGAAGATCGTGAGCGTGGTCGTGACGTTGGGTGATCGGGCGGAGGCGGAGAAATTCGGTGGGAAGGTGCGACTCGTGGTGAGTGCGCTACTCGAGACGCTGCTCTCCGCGTTGCTCGCGCCGATCAACATGGTGTTCAACTCGAAGTTTGTGCTCTTCACGCTGCTCGGGCAGGGCGTGGCGTGGGTCACGCAGAAGCGTGACAGCGACGACGATGGCACGGATTGGCGGGAAGCAATCATCACGCACGGAGGGCAGACGGTTTTTGGCCTCGTGTGGGGCGTGTCGGCATTTGTGCTGTCGCCGGCATTTTTCTGGTGGCTCAGTCCGGTGCTCGCGGGACTGGTCCTCTCGGTGCCGATTTCGATTTTGCTCAGCAAGGCCGGGGTGGGGCGGGCGGCGCGACGACTGGGTGTTTTCCTGACGCCCGAGGAAACGACTCCTCCCTACGAGCTGAAGCGGCTCCAACAGAACTTGGCCGAGTGTTACCGGCATCTACCGCCGTTCGAGCCGTTACGCGCCGACTACGGACTGCTCCAGGCAGTGCTCGATCCCTACGTGAACGCGCTACATGTGGCCTTGCTGCGGCAACGTCGCCCGAGCGAAGAGGCGCGGGAATGGTTCGTGCAATTGCGCGAACGGTTGCTCCGCGACGGACCCGCGAAATTTGCGACCAAGGAAAAAATGGCGCTGCTGATGGATGCCGAGTCGATGATCTGGTTGCACCGGGAATTGTGGAGCTGTCCCGGGGGTTCGTTGGCGGAGTGGTGGCGGCTCGCGATGCGCCAATACAACGTCATGACCTACGCACCGACAACGGCGCTTTATCGGTAGCGGTTGCCGGGGAGGGGGGGGCGACCAAGCGGTGCGGCGCCCGGCGCGAGCGGGAGTTTTATTTCTCGCGATAGGCCGTGAGCGGGCCGGCCGATTTTTTGTACAAAAAAGCCGCGCAACCCAGAGGGTGCGCGGCTCGCAAATTCAGGCGAGAGGCCGATTATTTTTTGGCCGCGATAGCGCCCGCGCCACCGCACTTCGCACAATTATTCTTTTCTTTGGCAGCCGCAACGCAGCACGCGTGAGCGCAGGCTTTGCTGTCGGCCGCAGCCTTGGTGCAGCAACCGGCGACCTTGGAGGCGGCAGCTGCGTCTTTCTTGGCATCAGCCGCGTGGGCGAAGCCGAAGGAAAGGGCAGAACCGATGATAATTGCGAGGAGGGCTTTGTGGATTTTCATAGTAGGATTTATGTGGGTTGAGGTTTCGAGATCTACGACTTCGGGATTGATGTCGCAGTAAAGATTTTCGTTGGGAAATGAGGCAGAATCCGATCGGGATAAGGGGACTTCGAGTGGGGGCAGACGCGAGTAGGACACACGGCGAGGCGACCGCCGCAAGTCCAAAGTAAGCGGGAGTAAGTAGGTCGGGAGCAGGTTCAATCGGCAGGGGGCGGGACTTGACCGAGGGTGGACGTAGCGAGTCCTGATCCATCCCTTCTTTCGGCTGGCGACACTGGGCCAGTTTGGACCGGGAAATTGGCTGATTTTCTGCCGTACCTGTTTCCCTCTTTGCGCTCCTCGTCGAGTTGGCGCGTTACGGTCGGCTCGCGCGCGATGAATCAACGCATCGCCGGACGCAGTTCGCGCCGGAGCTCGCCGGCGAGGCTCACTTGTTGACGGCAGGCGGCGTGCACGGCCGCGGCCGAGGATTCGGACAAAGCTTCCGCTTTGAACGCAGCGTGGAGCGAGGCAAGGGGCGGGAGTTGGGACGTTTCCAGCCGCCGCGCGCACTGACTGCGGAGGCTGGTAGCGCGGGACTCAATGACGAGGAAAACTCTTTCATCGGCCTCGGCCGTGGTCGGTGAGTAGATGACCGCGACACCGAGAGCGGTGCTCGGAATCGTCGATTCAATTGCAGCAGCCGGGCAGATGGTGAGGCCGTGTCGTTCCTGCCACGTCGCGTTTTTGGTTTCCATCCGTGAGCGTCGCTCGACCGCTGGCGCAATACAACGCGTTTGTGCTCTCAGCGGGACGGGGCGGGCGAAAATTTACGCGCTCCAGTCGATAGCTTTTTTTGGCCAGGCACTCTTTCGCGTCCATGGGCCGCTGATATCGTCCATCTCAATGGCGATACGTTGGGCTTTGCCGGAGGGATCCATCTTGATAAAATAGACCGCCTCGACCTTACCCGCGCCGTCTTCGAGTTGACCGTAATAAATGGTCATCAAAAGATGGACGGTCTCCTTCAGGTGCTTGGCGAGACTTGGAGTCAGATCGTTTTCAAAAGTCCCGTTGGTTTCGGACCAGACGGCCGAGAGAGTGACTTTGCCGCCCACGGGTTTCGAAACGACCATGCCGTTCTTCTTGGCGTAGGTTTTGAGCGCGCTGAGCTTCTTAGGCGCGACCGGAGAGCTTTGCATGACAATCGAGTAATTGGACATAAACGGGAGGTGTGGATCGAACGGGAGCGAGCGGTGTGGTGACGGGGAGGAGTCCCCTACGAGGGACGCCGAATTCAAAGTGAACACGGACGACGGTTGCACCTTGGTCGCTTCTGGGCCGAACACCAGCTTCCGTTCGGCCCGCAGCCAAGTTGCGGTGGATCTCCGCGTTGACGCCAGCGGGAAGTGGTTTCGGTTCCAGTGGATTTTCGCCGACCCATTGGGCGGAAGGTGGTCACGAGTGAGGATAGCCCAATTGGCGTCGATCGCACCGGAATGACGGGCCGGCAACCGGGTTTCTCGTCATCAATTCGCTTCATTCGCTTCAACCGCCATGGATGAAACCACGAACTTTTGAAGCGAATCAAAGAGCCCGAAGGACCGCCACTGAGCGCGCCTCAGCGCCGCCAGTAGTATTTCCTCTGCGGATCACGTTCGTTTTTTCCTACGACCGTGACCAGGCCTTGCTCCATCAGCTTGCCCATCCGAGTTCTGACGGAACGGGTGGTCAACTTGACGGCCGCAGCAATCTGGGCCGTGGACAGCCCATTTTTAGCTGCCGGCGTGTCCGGCGCGAATAGCTTCCGAATGTGTGCGTCCACCTCATCCATCTGCGCCGCCCGGTGTTTCTCCCATCGCACTGCGACACGAAAACGGAAGCCGCGCTCCTCAAATTCAGGAGCGGCCAACCCGGCGGCCTCACATTCCGCCGTGGCCCGCTGGATGCCGCTGCCCCATTGCTCGATGTAGCCGAGTTCCTTGAATACCCGGCCGATCACCCGCTTCCTCAGCCGAGAGATACCCTGTCGGATATCGTCAATGGTAAGTCCGGCCAGCAGCACACCCGGATTCTCAATTTCGATTCGGTCGTCAAACAACGAAACTCGGATCGGCGCGCCCCTCCTGGGCGTAGTCGGCATGCACCACCGCGTTGACCAATAGCTCCCGCACCGCGCGCAGCGGAATGCTGGCCTGTTCGACGCGTATCAGCTCGTCGATCGCCATGCCCTGCATCGCATGCCGCTTGATGAATTCATTAGCCACCACCGACTCCACCAAGATTCTGGCGGATATCGCCGGCCTTGACCCAAAACGCCAACAGGCCTTTGAGGAGGAAGTAGCCAACCGCGAAGTGGCCCAAAGTATCTACGAATTGCGACAGCGCGCCGGCCTCTCGCAAGCGGAGTTGGCCAAACGCATCGGCACCACCCAGTCCGTAATTTCGCGGCTCGAGGATGCCGATTACGAAGGTCATTCGCTGGCCATGCTCAATCGCATCGCCGCCGCCGTGGAACGTCGCGTTGAAATCCGCTTCGTCCCCCGCCGCCGCCGTCTGCAACCAGCGTAACAGAAGAGGTTGCCAACCTGCCGTAATCAACGGGCCTGCAGGATCGCAAGTCGTTGGATCCGAGGTGGGCAGGGCGACTTCGAAGAATTTTCAACGCCGATCACACTGGCTGCCCGGTCCGATTGCTGCCACGAACCAAAACGTGAAGCAAAACGCCGGCTACCGAGGTGAAATGGCAGATCGATTCGACTCAGGATCGGGACCGGCTGTTAACACGCCACCGTCCGCAGCAGGATCAGAGGCTTTCAATTTGATTCATTTGATTCACGCGGCCTCCAGACACTATTCGCAGGCGCCGGTGGCGTGCGGTGATGACAGGCTGCTTCGCTTTAGGTGTGACGAGAAATCAAGCCGCAGGGCTCTGCAACACCTTGACGTGCCATCGCAATAATGCGATGATCGGGTCTGTCATCCAATGCCGGCCATCAACATTGTTTTCTACCAAGCACAGCCAGGAGATTCTCCTGTCCTTGATTGGCTGAAGGAAATCAATGCGAGCAATCCCAAAGCCTACGACAAATGCCGCGCGGCCATCGCTCGCTTGGCGCTCCTTGGTCACGAACTTCGCCGACCGGAGGCCGACTATCTGCGGGACGATATCTATGAGCTGCGAATTCGGTCGGGGTCGGTCAACTACCGGCTACTTTCTTCTTTCACGGCCGGACTGTTTCGGTCGTCGCCCATGGCCTCACCAAGGAAGCGGTGGTGCCCGCTGCTTCCATCAACCAAGCAATAGCCCGCAAAGCGGCGTTCACTGCCAATCCATCCGCTCACACGTTCAAAGGAGAAATCAACGATGCCTAAGAAGACCACCACCGACGCCACCAAAATTCTGGCGGATATCGCCGGCCATGACCCAAAAC
>CAMBVX010000040.1 GCA_945871085.1 Opitutus sp. GAS368
CTCGCCCTGCTGCGCAACGCCCTCTTCGCCCTCTTACCCAAGCACTTTCCCGACGTCTCCCACCCCGAAATCCACGAGCAACTCCACTCCCATCCCGCTGCCTGCCTCCGCGTTCTCCGTGCCGCTTGAGTCAAAAAGAAAGACCATGAGGCCCCGGCCACGCGCCCCGAGTGCGCCCCGCGGAAAACAACCGCCGAAACGTGGCTAACCGTGCGGCAGGACGGCGAACCGCGTCTTCAGCTGCAGAAAAAATGATTCAAAATATCTGAAACTTAAATGGGCGAACGCGATTGCCCCTACGAGTGATGTCACCACCACCGCCAAGTAGATAAATTTATCCATCTTCGCGACATTCCAACCCAGTTTGTGAAAGAGGAATAAAGTCACGAAAAACGCCATCATGTGATAACACTACATCCCGTAGGTCCGGCGCCCGAGCGTCGCCAGCCAAGGGATGCGGCCGATCTTATAGAGTGAGTGCTTCGCAAAATTCTGCTCGGCGATCACAAAGGCAAAAAAGAGCGCGATGACCACGGGCAGCAGCTGGATGACAGCTGGATTCGTCCACGGGAAACGGCGGAGCGGGAGCAGGCCCAAGCCCAAGAGATAGCCCAGCACAATGGCCATTCGCGGTAGACTCGCGACCTTCGCGACGAACGCCGGCTGGTTCGCCAAACCGGCCAGAGTTCCGCCCGTGGCCAAATACAAGACGCAAGAAACCGAATGATATTTGAAGACCATTCCGCCCATCGGCGAATACAGCCACCGAAACGTCAGCGCGAGCGCGACGAGACCCACGAAGGCCGGCAACAACCGACGGGGCGACAGAACGGCGACCAACAGAGGACAAAACAAATAGAACTGCTCCTCCACCGCGATCGACCACAAGATTCCGATTAACAAATTCGTGATGCCATTCACCAAGTAGTCGAAATTCCCGGCGAAGGCCACATAGAGCCACGGGTTGAGCCGATCGGTGGCGACGCCGAGCGGAAATCCGGCTGGCAGGCCGGCTCCCAACCACGGGAAGACGAACAGCCCCAAGGCCAGCACGAGGAAATACACCGGCCAGATCCGCAACAAACGCCGGAGAAAAAAGCTCCCGAGCTGGATACCACCGGTGACCTCCCTTTCCTTGATCAACAAGAAGACGATCAGAAACCCACTTAACACGAAGAAGAAATTCACCCCCAGATCGCCGTTCAGCAGGAGATAGTCGCGCGCAAAATTAAATCCTGCATGCTGGCTGGCATAGCCCAGGAGGTTCATCGAATGGCTGACAAACACCGCGAGAAAAGCCAGAAACCTCAATCCATCGAGGTTCGGGAAAGAAACAGTGGCCGGACGGTTCATCAATGGGGGGCTGAGGCCACACTCGGCCGCGTGCCAGCAGGAAAATCGCGTGCTCCTCCCCGGCGCGAGTCAGGGGGAAATCGCCAGAACGCGGAGACCACGCGCATGTTCTCCTTCGATCTGGAATGGGCGTTGCGTCGAGCGGCGACCGACCGACCGACCTTGATCCATCGGCAAATAATCCGCCAATCATCTCCCCTCGACCGCCGAGCGGAACGCCGTCCCGAAGTTGCAGCTCAATCATAGCGGTCAAGATTTCATCACGCAATCGTCCGGCCAGATCAGCGTCAAGGGATGAGCGGCTCGCCCACCAGCCCACCCCACCACCTGTTCACGAAGAAACCACTTGGCGGTGACGGCGCGCATCTTGCGGTGGGCGCTCTCTTCGGCGAAGTGGCCCTGGTGGTCGGCGGTGGTGACGTGGTGCCCGTTGAGTTGCTGCTGACGCCAGTGGATGAACAGACTGTTGGCCCAGCCCGTGCAGGTGCACGCCGTGGCGTCCCCGCAGGCGGCAGCGGGCGGCGTGGCGCGGCACGGAAGTGCTCGGCGAGCGCGCGCAGCTCGTCCGCCTTGAGCGTGCGGCGCCGGGCACCTTCGCCTCGACCGGCGCGAGCGCCGGTTCGCGGTGCTCGGCCTGCAGGGTGCGGCGGGTGTCGGGCACCCGTTCGCACGCGAAGAGGCGGTCTCGGCCGGTCGTGGGCTTCATAGTAGTCGCGCGCTTTGCGTCCGTTGTCTGTGGTCTGGCCCAGTTCGGTCCAGCCGACCGCGCGTTAGACCGTGCCCCGGAAACGCTCGGGATCGACGAAAGTCTCTACCACGAGGCTCGGATGAGCGTAGCAGGCCGGCCAGTCGGCGCTGTGTTGCGCGATCACGCGGCTCAGCGCCGCCGAGATAGTGCCGGGTGCCGAGCAGAGCCTGCGCGCACTCGCGCCGCTCCGGCGTCACTGGAAAAGACCATGCAGCTCACGATGGCGACGCGCGACGTGTCGCAAATTGGAGAGACGCGGCGCACCCCGGCGTCCGTGCTCGCACGGTCCGCAAGAAGAACGCCGCGCACGTCGCGCTGCGCCCGATTCACGCAACGCGCTTGGCCTGCGGCTACCTCTTGCGGCGTAAACTCGAAGGGGGGCTGCTGCGCGGCGACGCGAATTTCTAGCACTTGATGAAGGAAGCCGAAGACCGCGCCGAAACGCCGCCGCGTCCGAAGAAGGAGGACGCGGTCTATGCCGGCGTCGAACAGATCGGAGGGTCGGGGCCCGCATGCGGGTGGGGGATGCGGGCCACGACTCCAGTCGCACTGCATCACCCGCAAACGGGCTCCTACCTTCCGATCGGATACCCGTTTTTCGACGCGCTTCATTACCGCCCTCCCTTCAAACCACCGCGCATTCAAACCTCAGCGCCGTTCACTTCTTTTTTTTCTTCGCCGCAGCGGCAGTGGCAGCAGCCTCGGCGGCGGCACGCTTGTCGTCGAGGTTCCGGTCGAGACTCGCAGGATCAAACGTCGCCTGCGCTCCGCCGGCCGGGACCGGCACGCGCGCGGACCAAAGAATGCCGTTGAGAACAAGGGTGCGCTGGCTCGGATATTCCCAGCTCTTGTGCAGATCGGCGCCGGTGAAACTGAAGCCACGTCCGCCCTCGGGGCGCGTGTAGGCCCACGCGATGACTTCGTCGCGGCCCGGATATTTCTTCGCGTCGGCGGTCGAGCGGGATTTGTCGGGCACGGTGCCGACGAGGAGGGGCACCACACCTTTTTCCGCGAAGTGCATATTGTAAAGCCAGCCGTCACCGGGTGCGGCAAACGGCTTCACGCCGCGCGTGACCTCGTGCGCCGGGATTTTGGTGAACTCCATGTCCCAATGGCCGCGGCTGCCGATGTCGCTATGAAATACGCCGCCCAGCCAGCGCTTGATTTTGTCGCCGTCCGGGCCCTTCGGAAAATCCATCGCCTGGTGCAGCAACACGAGACCAACGCCGCCTTCCATGAGTTTCGTGAGCGCGGCCCAGCGCGCGGGCGTGGCGAAGGGCTGCTTGCCGCCGCCGTCGCCGAAATACACCACGCACTTCGCGCCCTCGAGCACGCGTTCGTTGGTCGGCCAGTCGCGCGCCATCACCGGCCAAACACCCGGCTGTTGTTTCAGCCAATCCATCAGCAGTGCACAGCCTGCAAAATATTCGTGCGCCATCGCCTTGCTGCTGGGCCCGCCCGCGAGCAGGACAATCTTGGTCATACCCGGTCTCGGGGCGTCGACCTCAAGCGGAACGCGCGATTGATCGTAGGAGGGCGCGGCGACGGCGTTGAGGCAAAGCGTGAGCAAAACAACAGGGAGTGGTGGAAGTTTCATGGGGTAAAATCGACGCCTACGAGACGAAGCGGAATCCACGTTGGAGCGACACAAATCGTCAGACCCGCCGCAGCGGAGCAGCGCCGCGTATTTGAGTTTTTCCGCACCGAGCCATGGGCTGGAAAGCCCATGCCACGCTGCGCGCAAAACCCTCACACGCTCGCTGGCACGACGTAGCCCGCCCGATAATCGCGCGTCAGCAGCGCATCGGCCGCCGGGTCGTTCACAAATTTTTCCTGCGCGCCGTTGAACTTCAGCGAACGTCCGGCGCGATACGAAATATTGGCGAGATGGCAGAGCGACGTGGACAGGTGGCCCTCCTGAATATCACCGTGGAGCACCTCGTTTTTCCCGGCGCGCACGCCCTCGAGGAAGTTGGCCCAGTGACCCGCGCGTTCGCGCTCGACGTCCTTGGACTGCGCGAAGGGCTGCTTTTCCCGTCGACGAAACGCCTTCCAGGTGTTGCCGCCAATTTCGAGCCAGCCCTCGGAACCGTAGAAGAGATTTCCGACTTCCTGACCCACGCTGCCCTCGTGGTTGGTGTAGCGACCGCGGGTTTCCATCTCGATGATCTTGCCGTCGGCGTAAGTGTAGGCGGCCGTCTGCGTGTTCGGCGTCTCCTGCGAAGTCTTGTCGTGGCCATAGGCCTCGACGTCGCCATATACGCGTTTGCCGGGCGTTTTCCCCTCATCCTGCGTGAGGCCAAACAACCCGCCGGTCGAATACACGGCCACCGGGTGCTCGTTTTTCTGCATGCCCCAACGTGCCAGATCGAGCTGATGCGGCCCCGTGTTGCCCGTGTCGCCATTGCCCGTGTCCCAATACCAATGCCAATTGTAGTGGCTGCGCTTTTCATTGTAGGGGCGCAGCGGCGCGGGGCCCAGCCAACGGTCGTAGTGAAACGTCGCCGGCGGCGTGCCGTCCTTCGCGAGGCCATATGAATCACGGGCCTTGAAGCAGAGGGCACGCGCCAGGTAGATCTCGCCAATCCCGCCCTTGTGCAGAAACGCCATCGCCTCGCGCACATTCTGGGACGAGCGGTTGTTCAGCCCCACCTGCACACGGCGACCATACTTCCGGCCCGCTTCGATCATCTTACGGCCCTCCCAAATATTGTGGGACGCCGGTTTCTCGACGTAAACGTGTTTACCCGCCTGACACGCCCAGACCGTGGCCAACGCATGCCAGTGATTGGGGACGACGATCGAGACCGCATCGATCGCCTTGTCGTCGAGGATCGTGCGCAGGTCCCAATGCGTCGTCGGCTTCTGGCCGGATTTTTCCGCCACGAGTTTCAATGCAGGGGCGAACAATGCTTCGTCGGTGTCACACAGCGCGCGGAGGTGCACCTTGTGACTCTCCTTCAGGCTGCAGAAGCTGTTGAGGTGGACGGTGCCCTGGTTGCGCAGCCCGATCACCGCGAGATTGATCCGCTCGTTGGCGCCGGCGATGGCCGCGTAGGATTTTGCGCTGAAGCCCATGCCTCCGATCGCGATCCCAGCCGTGCCCATCGCGCTGGTCTTGAGAAAGTCTCTGCGGGGAATCGTTTTCATAGTCGTGAGGTAAATGAAGCTGAAGGGTCCGCGTCGCCGCGGGTTGACCGTCTGAGTCAACCGGCGCGCCAACGTCGCGTCAACGAATGCCGCCGGTGCGGCGACCCTGCGCAGTTCTTAGTTTTCTGAAAACCGGCTCAAACCCACGGGCTGGAAAGCCCGGGCTACGTCTCATGGGCTTTCCAGCCTATGTCGGAACGTTACAAAACTGCGATGCGAGGCGCGCCCTCGGTGGCTCCTACGACGCAATGATCCGATCCATCCGTTGAGCCAAGTCGCGCGCGGTCTCGACGTCCGCCGCCTGAAGGCCGGGCTGTTCCGAAATCGCCCAGCCAGAATAGCCAACCTTGTCCAACGCCGCCATGACCGCGGGCCAGTTCGTGGCGCCGTCGAGGAGTTTGGGCCGCGCGGCCGCCTGCCCGGCGGCATCGGGCGGCTGCGCGCTGTAATCTTTGACGTGGATCCGGCTGATGCGCTTCCCGAGGAGCGGAATCCATTTCTCGGCGGCGGGGCCGCGGCGACCAACATTGCCGATATCGAAGTGCCAACCCACCCACTCGCTGTTGATCGCGTCGAGATAGTCGACCGCCTGCTCGGGTGTCAGAATAAAATCGTTACCGACATTCTCGATCGCGATTTTCACGCCGAGGTCTTTCGCCACCGGAATCGCTTTCTTGATTTCAACGATCGAGCGCTCGAAGCACTGTAGGTAAGTCACACCGGCGCGGGCGACCCCAGGTACGAGTAGTACGCTCGTGGCACCGTAGGCGTGGGCGTCGTGCAGACTGTGCACGAGGCCATCGAGTCCGATCTTGCGTGTGGCCTCGTCCGGCGCGGAAAGCGGCTTCACCCAGTGCGTGTGACAGCACACGCTCGCGGCCTTGAGTCCGGTCTCGTTGAGGGCGGCGACCACCTCCTCGCGATTCATCGCGCCCATGGGTTCCACACCTTCGAAACCCGCCGCCCGCATGGCGCGAAACTTTTTGAGCACCGTGCCCTTCACGCCGATCGTCGAATACATGATCGCCTTGCGGAGAGCACGTTTTGGCGCGGCCAAAGCGGACGAGGCGAACGCAGTCGCGGCAGCGGCGCCCGCGGAGATTTTCAGGAAAAAGCGGCGGTTCATGCGATAAGGAAGAGACAAATGGGTGACCGTAGATTGCTCACGGAGGCGTGACGATGACTGAACCAGCCAGACCTTTTTTACCACGGATTACACGAATGAACACGGATCAAACCATCTGCTCAATGAGCGCTGGCCCATCCGTGTTCATCCGTGAAACCCGTGGTTAAATCCGACGTGCTCGCTACGCCTTCAAAATACCCTCCCAGCCCTTGCGATAAGCGGGCCGCTTGATGAAGGGCGCGGCCTCCGGTGCGTTGGTCGCGCGCAGATTGGCGTAATCCCACTCGATCTTTTTGCCGGTGCGATAGGCGACATTGCCGAGGTGATTCGCCTCGGTGGTCCAACCCGAATACTGGAAGTTCGAGCCGGGCACCGGTCCATTACCTTTCGCGTAGTTGACCCACTCGATCCAGTGACCGGGCGAGCGCGGCAACGTCGGCGGCGGCGCCACAAAGTCTTTGAAGCGCTCCTCGGGCAGCAGCTTTCCGTCGCCGAGCAACAGGCCTTTGTCTCCGATAAACACGCACGAGCGTTTGCCCCAGGCCGGAATCCATCCCGGTGGCTTGCTGTCGCCTTGGTGCCACACGAGTTTGAGCGCGGGTTGGGCGCCGGACGCGGGAAACTGGAAGGTCGCCATCAGCGTGGCCGGCGTGAGTTCACGATGAGCCACCGGCACGTTCGGCGACACGGCCTCGATCGTGGCTGGAGCCAGCACCCGCCCGCCCTTCCCGTCCGGCCGCCAGAGGTCGAGCACGGTGAACGGTACGTCGTTGTCGTGGCTGCCGAGGTCGCTCATCGTGCCATTGGCGAACTCCCACCAACGATACCAACGCGGCCCCGGAAAATATGTCGCGTGGAAAGGCCGTAGGGGCGCGGGCCCGACCCACAGATCCCAATTCATGTTGGCCGGGATCGGCATCTCCTCTTTGAAACGGTCCACGATGGGCAGGCCGTTGTAGAACCCGTGCGGCTTGTCGAATTTCTCCGCCGACGCGGCGTCCTGCAGTCCCCACGCACGATCCGCCCAGACGTGCACCTCGCGCACGGGACCGATGACGCCCGTGTTGAGAATTTCCTTGATCGTGCGCCGCGCCACGGAGGCGTGAGCTTGGTTGCCCATCTGCGTGGAGAGCTTCGGATATTTCGCCGCGGTCTCACGGATGAGCCGGGTCTCCCAAAGATTGTAGGCGAGCGGTTTTTCGCAGTAGACGTGTTTGCCGTGCGTGAGCGCCAAATACGTGGCGAACACATGCGTGTGCTCCGCCGTGGACACGACGACAGCGTCAAAATCGTTCGGACGATCAAAGACCCGGCGGAGATCGGTGTAGGTCTTCGCCTGCGGATAACGCTGCGCCGCGGAATCGATCGCGACTTGGTTGATATCGCAGAGCACTGTGACGTTTTCGTCCGGGTGCGGTCCCGCGGCCGGATCGATCGCCGCCGCTTTCTTGCCTCCCTTCGCTCCTGCGCGGCCCGGCACGAGCGTGAGTTCGTTCAAGCTCGTGTTGGCGCGGCCACCGCAAGCGAGGAACGCGATGTTCAACTTGCTGTTGAGATTTTGGCCGCGAAGAAAGGCCGGCGCTCCGGCGATGACTCCGGCGGTGGCGAGGGTCCGACCGACAAAATCGCGGCGCGTCATGGCCGAGGGCGGGGTAGGCGTCATGGATGTTTTCATGGTGTAACTACTATGGGGGGGGGGGAAGGAGACGCAGGAGCCGGCGTGAGGGTTCAGCGTGCGCCGCTGGACCAACATCAATCAAACGAGGAGGTCTTTGACGACGTGCCCGTGCACATCCGTCAGGCGGAAATCGCGGCCGTCGTGGCGGAAGGTGAGTTTTTCGTGATCGAGGCCGAGCTGGTGGAGGATCGTCGCGTGGAGGTCGTGCATGTGGACTTTGTTTTCGATCGCGAAGTGGCCGAACTCGTCCGTCTCGCCATACGCAAAGCCCGGCTTGAAGCCGCCACCGGCGAGCAGCACGGAAAAACCCGTGGGGTTGTGATCGCGGCCTGTGCCGTTGCGCTCGGCGTAAGGCGTGCGGCCGAACTCGCTGCCCCACCATACGATCGTGTCCTCGAGCAAACCTCGTGCCTTCAGATCTTGGAGGAGGCCGGCGACGGGTTTGTCGACCCGCACGGCGTGGTCTTTGTGTTTCGGCAAATTGGAATGCTGGTCCCACGCCGGGTTGTTCGTGTTGTCGGAGTAATTGACCTGAATGTAGCGCACGCCGGACTCCGCGAGCCGCCGCGCCTGCAGACACTGGCGTCCATAATCGTCGGTGGGCTCCTCGCCGATGCCGTAGAGCGCGAGCGTCGCCGCCGATTCTTTCGAAAGGTCCAGCGCGTCAGGGGCGTGGTTTTGCAGACGCCAGCCGAGCTCGAACGAACTCGCCACGGCTTCGAGTTCGTAGTCGCCGGGTTTCCCGCGCAACTGCTCTTCGTTCAGGGCGCGCACGAGTTCGAACTGCCGCTGTTGCTCGGCGGCGGTGCGCGACGGGTGGCGGACATTGCGAAGGCCAGCCTCGATCGCCTTTTGTCCGGCGCGGCCAATCGCCGTGCCTTGGTAGACCGCCGGAAGAAACGCGCTGCCGTAATTCCGCGGGCCGCCGTTCGCGAGCGTGGGACTGAGCGAGACGAAGGCCGGAAGGTTTTCGTTTTCCGAGCCGAGCCCATAGGTAATCCACGACCCCATCGAAGGACGGATCTGATTCGTCGCTCCGGTGTGGAGAAACAGCGTCGCGGGACCGTGGGCCACGCCGTCGGTGTGCATTGAACGCACGACGCAATAGTCGTCGGCGAGCTCCGCCATGTGCGGAAACAGCTCCGACACCCAACGTCCGCATTGGCCGCGTTGCTTAAAATCCCACATCGGTTTCATGACGCGGCCCGTCGCGCCCACGCCAGTCTTCGCGATCGCACGTTGGTCGAGAAAATCCAACATCTGCCCATCGCGCGCGTAGAGCGTCGGCTTGTAGTCAAAACTATCGAGGTGGCTCACGCCGCCGCCCATAAACAAAAAGATCACGCGCTTCGCCCGGGGCGCGAGATGACCGACCCGGGCCGCGAGCGGATTCGTCGAGCTACGCGCGGCGGCCTGCGCAGCGAGCCCCGCAAACGCCATGTAGCCGAAACCACATGCGAGCTGTTGCAGGGCCTGACGACGGGTGAGGAAGGGATTGGGATTCATGGGACAAGGGGTTCGGCTCATTGAAAACAGCTCGGAAAATTAACCGCGGATGAACACGGATGAACACAGATAAACACCTCTATTTCTGAATCCGTGTTCATCCGCGTCCCTCCGTGGTTAAAAATCATGGTTCGAGTGCGAGTGGAGGTCGCTTCAGTCGAGGTAACGGAAATCGACACTCGCGAAGAGGGCTTGGTGCAATTGCGCCCACGCCTCGGTGGGCGCGTCACCGCCGGCCGCACGGAGAAAGTCGCTCGCGAGCAAACGCTCTTTGGCGGTGGGCCCGCGGCCGAGCGCGGTGCGATAGGCGAGCTCCACGCGGGCGGCCTCGTCGGCCGCCGTGGCGGCGAGCGTGCGCTGGGCGGCGAGCTTCGCCTGCTCGGTGACAAACGGATGGTTCATCAAAAAGAGCGCCTGCGGGGCGACCGTGGTCGTCGCGCGCTGGCCGATGGAGGCGTTGATGTCCGCGAAGTCGAACACTTCGAACAGCTCAAGGCGACGATTGCGAAAGGCCGGCGTGTAAACGCTGCGGCGCGTGTCCGTGAAGACGTAGGTGTATTCGCTGGCCACGGGCGCGGCGCCCGGCGTGCCGATATTGGGTCCGCCCAACGCCAGATCGAGTTGCCCGCTGACGACGAGAATCGCATCGCGGATTTCTTCCGCTTCGAGGCGACGGCGGTTCGCGTGGGAAAACAGGCGATTGTCGGGATCGAGGCGCGCGGCATCCGGCGAAGCCGTCGCCGCGAGCTGGTACGTGCGCGAGAGCATGATGGCGCGGACGAGTTGTTTGATCGACCACCCGCCGGCGGTGAATTGCCGCGCGAGGTGATCGAGCAACTCCGGGTGCGAAGGCCGCTCGCCCGTGGTGCCGAAATTTTCGACGGTGCGCACGAGCCCTGCGCCCATGAGCCAAGCCCAGGTGCGATTCACGATGACGCGAGCAGCCAGTGGATTGGCCTCGCTGGCGATCCAGTCGGCGAGTTCCCGGCGTCCGCTCTCGGTGGCGGAAAATTGCGGAGCGGGTCCGTTCAGCGCGACCTGCAGCAGACCGCGCGGAACCTTCGGGCCGAGGCTGCGCGCGACGCCGCGGATGCGGATCTCCGTGTCGCCAATCTCGCCTCCCGCCTCCCGCACCCCCATCGCCTGCGCGCGCTTCGGACCGGCGGCGACGAATTTCTTCAAGTCGGCCTCAAGCGTGCGGACTTCGGCGGCGACCTTGCGCGCTTCCGGATCGGCGGGCTCACCCACCGCTTTTTTTGCGGCCCGCTTCGGGCCATTGCTGGCGCCGGCCAACGCCACGGGCGGAGCGACCTCGGAGCCGATGAACTGCAGCGCGTCAACAATCACGTAGCCATCGGTGCCCTCATTCGAGATGAGAACGTAGCCAGCGCCGTCTTTCTCGAAACGAAACGTGCCGAGGCTCACAAAGTGACCGCCCAGCGGCGGCGCTTCGCGTTCATTGACGACCACGGTATTTTCACCGTCGGCATGGAGGATGGTGACCGGGACGTTGCTCGCGCGATTCGCGTGCGCCGTGTAGGCGAAGCGCACCTCGTAGCGCCCCGATTGCGGGATGACCGGCGTGAACGTAACGGTGCGCTGGCCCTTGTCGGCGTTGTTGTCCGTCAGATAGCCGCTCCCCACGAAGGGCGGGATCGTGGCCGACGTGCTCCAACCGCCGACGACTTTCGCCTGGCCCTCGTCGAGGACGATTCCGGGCAGCGACGGGAGTTCGATGTTTTTACCCGTCGCCACGACACTCGTCGTCGCCCGCAAGCGCTTAATCTGTTTCTCCAGCGCGGCGACCTTGGCGTCGTGCGCGGCGACTTCTTTTTCCGCTTCGCCGCTCATCGGCAGCGCGACATCGACCCACTTCGCGACGTTGTCCGTGTAATTGTGCAGGGTGTGCGTGCTGCGAAAAATGCCGGCGAGCGCGTAGTAGTCGCGCGTCGGCACGGGATCAAATTTGTGGTCGTGGCAGCGGGCGCAGCCGATCGTCATCCCGAGAAACGCCTTGCCGAGCGTGTCGAGTTGCTCGTCGACGACATCCATGCGCAGCGCGTCTTTGTTCTGCTCTTCGTAGTTGGTCGGTCCGAGTGCGAGAAAGGCCGTCGCCGTGATCTGGCGACGTTTCTCCTCGGGCGTCGCCGCGGGCAGGAGATCGCCCGCGATCTGCTCACGAATGAACCGGTCGAATGGCAAATCGCGATTGAACGCATCGATCACGTAGTCGCGGTAGCGCCAAGCATCCTTGAACATCAGCGTGCGCCCGCCGCCGCTCGACTCCGCAAAGCGCGCCACATCCAACCAGTGGCGCCCCCAGCGCTCACCGAAATGCGACGAGGCCAGCATCGCATCGACTGCCGCCGTAAACGCCTCGGGCGTGGACCGCGCATCGCCTACAAACGCCGCGAGGGCCTCAGGTGTCGGCGGCAGTCCCGTCAGATCAAACGACGCCCGGCGCACCAACGCCGCGCGCTCCGCATCGGCGGCCGGACTCAAGTCTTTCGCGGCCCACGGCGCGGCAATAAAACGGTCGATGTCGGTTCGCGGCCACTCGCGGACCGCGGCATCAGCCGGTGCCGGCGGCACGGGATGCGTCGTCGGCGGAATGAAGGCCCAGAATTTCCGGCCCTCTTCGATCGAGAGGCCTGCCTGTTTAGGTTTCCCGTCGACCTGCGCCACCATCGCCCCCGCAGTCACTGGCGCCGGCGCGCCGCGCTTCACCCACTCTTCCAGCAACGTGACCTCCTCGCGCGACAGCGAACTCTTCGGCGGCATCGCTTCGAAATCCACACCCGAGTAGCGGACAGCTTTGATCAACGGGCTCTGGTCCACCTGGCCCGGCACAACCGCCGGCCCCGAGTCTCCGCCCGTCAGCCAACCCTCCGCATGATCGAGCCGCAACCCGGCTTTGATTTTCTTGCCCGGCTCCGCCGAGTGGCATTCGTAGCAACGCTCCGCGAGCAACGGCCGGATTTTCTTTTCAAAAAACTCGAGGTCCCCTGCTCCCGAAGCAGCGTACGACGATCCGCCGGCCAGCAGCAGCCAGCCAGCGAGCACAAAAATCTTGGTGCGGGGATTCATCACGGGGTAAGAGGAGAGACGGGCAGAGTGGCGAAACGTGCCGGACACAATCACCGAAGTCCAGCTCCACGGAAAAATCAAGGAGTGACCACGACTGCGGTAACAAGCGATAAGCGCCAACACGATTAGCCGTCTGATCCATACTCAGAATGCCGGGCACTCACCGCACGCCTTCCGGGCCGGAGCGGCGGGCATGGCTGATTTTGACCCACTCTCTTCCGTGCGACGTAGCTGGCCGGTGGACGAACTGGCGGAATGGCCGGGTCTCATCGACGCGATGCGCGCCACCCACGGCGAAGGCGGGGCGGGTGCCCGCAAGATTCTCGCCGATAAAATGCTGCTCACGTGGGAGCGACTGCCCGCGTGCTCGGCCCACTCCGCCGCGCTGGATGCGGACCTCTACGGGTATGATACGACCGGACTCGAATAATTGGCCCGCCGTGCTGCCTCGCTTTCGCCTGGCACAGATTGAATCCTACCCCCAAGCGACTCCTCACTACGTTCGGGCGCGACCATCGAGGTCGAATCCACTGCGCGACAAATCGCCACCAGCCTCGAAATGGCCATCTTCGCCGCCCGCCTCGTGACCCAAACGGAGATCGACCCCTCCTCTGGTCGGTAAACTTTGACCGTTGAGGGGCATCCGCTTTCTGTTCGAGCCCATCTTACCCGGCGACCTGATCTGCCAAAAAAACTGCATTTTCCAGAGTCAGCTCACGTAGTACGTGACACTCGATTTTGACAATTTTTCGCGAAGGACACGACTGTGCCACGCGAGTGAGAGCGGCGCTTCACCGCACACGTTCCAATGAAGAACGCGCCCACTCCTCCTGCACCCGTTACGCCCAACTTTCAGTTTAGAATAGTTCTAATTATCACTTGCACCTTAGAACCATTCCAATTTGTTGACCCCTCCTCAAATCCGATGTCCACCGCCACCCACAACGCTGAAGCCCTCGCGCAAAAACTCGCCGACAGCGGCTTGCGCTCTACCCCCCAGCGAGAAGTCGTCTACGAAGTTCTCCTCAAGAAACGCGACCACCCCACCGCCGACGAAGTGTTCGCCCGCGTTAAATCCGGTCTCCCCACCATCTCCCTCGCGACCGTTTACAACTGCCTCGAGACCCTCGTGCAGTGCGACCTCGTGCGCGCGGTGAACTTCGAGCGCGGCCCAACCCGCTACTGTCCAAACCTTCGCCCCCACGCTCATTTTCACGACGAACAGACCGGCAAGACGCACGACATCGATCTGCCGTCCGAACTCCTCGAAAAAGTCAGCTCCGTCCTCCCCGCCGGCTACGACGCCAAGTCCGTCGAAATCATCTTCCGCGGCAAGGCCACCAAAGCCGCCCACTGATCATCGTCTGTTTCACTTTCACTTTCACTTTCACTTTCACTTTCACGCATCTGCCATGAGCCAACTCGTCATCCAAAATCTCCACGTCTCCATCGGAGAAAAACCAATCGTGAAGGGCCTCACCCTCACGATTAACAGCGGCGAAGTGCACGCCATTATGGGGCCCAACGGCACCGGCAAATCCACGCTCTCCAAAGCGATCGCCGGCCACCCGGACTACACCATCACGAGTGGCGATGTCCTCATCGACGGCGTCTCGATCCTGGCACAAGAAGCCGATGAGCGCGCCCGCGCCGGCATCTTCCTCGCCTTCCAATACCCAAGCGAAATCCCCGGCGTTTCCATCGCCAACTTCCTCCGCGCCGCCCAACAGGCCCGCCTGGCCGAGGGCGAGGAAATCGACGCCTCCGCCTACTACAAACGCCTCTACTCCAAAATGGACCTCCTGAAGATCGACCGGAAGTTCACTTCCCGCGCGGTCAACGACGGTTTCTCCGGCGGCGAGAAAAAGCGCTGCGAGATTCTCCAAATGGCGATGCTCGAACCCAAATTCGCCCTCATGGACGAAACCGATTCCGGCCTCGACATCGACGCCCTCCGCATCGTCGCCGATGGCGTCAACACCATGCGCGGCCCGAATCTCGGCGTCCTCCTGATCACGCATTACCAACGCCTCCTCGACTACATCGTCCCCGACCACGTGCACGTCATGTATGACGGCCGCCTCGTGAAGTCCGGCGACAAATCCCTCGCCCTCGAACTCGAGGCCAAGGGCTACGACTGGATCAAAAAAGAGCTCCAGGCCGCGACGGCCTAAAGAACGCTCAATTCTCAACGTCTCACACTTAACGCTCAATGACCGCCAACGCCTCCACACTTAAACGTTCAGCGTTAAACGTTAAACGTTGAACGTTCCCTATTCTGCCTTCCGCGGCCCTCCCTCGCGCCTCCCATCATGAAGCCACCAACCGACACCGATACCCTGACCGCTCCCGCCGACGCCACCACCGTCGAAAATCCTGCCGTCGGCATCGACCAGACCGCCGGGAATTTTTCCTACAAAGTCGACTACGCCTTCGACGCCGGCACCGGCCTCAGCGAAGACACCGTCCGCTACATCAGCTCCGTCAAAAAAGAGGCCCCGTGGATTCTCGAGTTCCGCCTCGCCGCGCTGAAGAAATTTTTCTCGATGCCGTTGCCCACCCACTGGGCCACGAAGGATCTTGAGGCCATCGATTTTCAAAAAATCCGCTACTACCTCTCCCAAGGTCAAAAACCAAAACGCACCTGGGACGAGGTCCCCGACGACATTAAAAAAACCTTCGAGCGCCTCGGCATCCCCGAGCAAGAGCGCAAGTTCCTCGCCGGCGTCGAAGCCCAGTTCGACTCCGAGGCCGCCTACTCGAACATCAAAGACATCGTCGCCAAACAGGGCGTCATCTTCGTCAACTCCACCGAAGGCCTCCGCGAACACCCCGAGATTTTCAAAAAATTCTTCGGCAAAGTCATCCCCACCGGCGACAATAAATTCTCCGCGCTCAACAGCGCCGTGTTCTCCGGCGGCTCCTTCATTTACGTCCCGAAAGGCGTGAAGGTCGCGCAGCCCCTCCAAGCCTACTTCCGCATCAACGCCGAAAACTTCGGCCAGTTCGAGCGCACCCTCATCATCTGCGACGAGGGTGCCGAGGTCACCTACATGGAAGGCTGCACCGCCCCGAAGTTTTCCACGTCCACGCTCCACAGCGCCGTCGTCGAACTCGTCGCCCTCAAGGGCGCCAAGATCCAATACATCACCGTCCAAAACTGGGCCAACAACGTCTTCAATCTCGTCACCAAACGCGGCATCGCACACGAGGACGCCGAAATCAAGTGGATCGACTGCAACATCGGCAGCCGCCTCACGATGAAGTATCCCGGGGTCGTCCTAAAGGGCGAACGCGCCCGCGGCGAAGTCATCTCCATCGCCCTCGCGAACGACGGCCAGCACCAGGACACCGGCGCGAAAATGATCCACGCCGCCAACCACACGACCTCCAACATCGTCGCAAAATCCATCTCCGTCGGCCAAGGCCGCAGCACCTACCGCGGCGTCGTACACATCCCGAAGCACCTCAAGGGCTGCAAAAATAACACCGAGTGCGACGCGCTGCTGATCAATACCAACAGCCGCACCGACACCTATCCCGCGATCACCGTCCGCGGCGACAAAAACTCCACGCAGCACGAAGCCTCGGTCTCAAAAGTTTCGGAAGACATGATCTTTTACATGCAGCAGCGCGGCCTCACCGAAGGCCAGGCGATGAGCCTCGCCGTGAACGGCTTCATCAACGACCTCGCCCGCCAATTCCCCATGGAATACAGCGTCGAACTCAAACGCCTTATCGACCTCGAAATGGAAGGCAGCGTCGGCTGACCCTTTTGTCATCGCGAGCCCGCGCAGCGGGCGTGGCGATCCATCCGACCGGATCGCTTCGTCGATCCGCTCCTCGCTCTGACCTCCACGCCACCACCTCCGTTCCTTAGTCATTAGACATTAGTCATTGGTCATTCCGCCATGTCCGCCACCACGCTCACCGCCCCCACCACGCTCACCGGGTCCTTCACGCCCGCAGCCTTCGCCGCTCACCTCGCCAGCCTCCCTCCGTCGCTCCCGACCTGGTGGCTCGACCGCAAGCGCGCCGCCTACGCCCGCTTCGCCGCGCTGCCGCTGCCGTCCCGCACCGACGAAATGTGGCGCTTCAGCAACATCGGCACGCTCACCCTCGAAGGCTTCACCCTCCCGGGGGCCGCCACCACTGTCCCGCACGCCCCCATCGGCATTCCCAAAGCCGCCAAACTCGTCTTCGCCAACGGCCGCCTCTTCTCGCGCCAGGTCCTCTCGCCGGAACTCGCCGCCCGTGGCGTCATTGTCGATACGCTGCAAAACGCCCTCGTAAAACACGAAGCGCTCGTCCGCGAGCACCTCCTCGCCCAACCGCCCAAACTTGGCTCGCCGAAATTTGGCGCCCTCCACGAAGCCTTCCTCGCCGACGGCGCGTTCATCTCCGTCCCGCGCGACGTGCAACTCGATCTGCCCATCGGCATTTTCTCCTACGCCCTCGGTGCCACCGCCGCTGTTTTCCCGCACACCCTCGTCATCGCCGGTGAAAACGCCCGCGTCTCCGTCGTCGAATATTTCGGCTCCGACTCCGACGACTCCGCCCAGTTCGCCGCCGGTGCCAACGATCTCTACGCCGGCCACGGCTCGCAGATCAGCTACATCGGCAAACAAGACTGGAGCCACCGCGCCCTCTCCTTTCAGTCGAACTCCACCGTCGTCCGCCGCGACGCCCGCGTGCAGTCGCTCAACCTCCACCTCGGTGCGCGCCAAGCCCGCCACGAATCACTCTCTCAACTCGCCGCCCCCGGCGCGTTCTCCGAGATGCTTGCCCTCACCGTCGCCGAGGCCGGCCAGGAGTTCGACCAGCGCACGCTCCAAATTCACCAAGCCCCGAACACCAAGAGCGATCTCCTCTACAAAAATGCCCTCCGCGGCACCGCGAAGACGATCTTCTCCGGCCTCATCGTCGTCGATCCCGACGCACAAAAGACCGACGCCTACCAAAGCAACCGCAACTTGATGCTCAGCGACGACGCCGAAGCCTGCTCGCTCCCCGGCCTTGAAATCCAGGCGAACGACGTCCGTTGCACGCACGGCGCGACCTCCTCCCGCATCGACCCCGAGCAGGAGTTCTATCTCCAGTCCCGCGGCATTGCCAAAGAGCAAGCCGACGAACTGCTCACCTTCGGTTTCTTCGAGGAAGTCCTCAACCGCCTCGCCAACGACGACCTCCACGAAGCGCTGCGCACACTCATCCAGACGAAGTTCAAAAAATAACGAGCGCGTGACCTGGCGCGGCTCCGTCGCAACCGATGCACCACCCTCCTTTTTCACCACAGATTTCACGTATCAACCCGGATCAAGGCAGTGATTGTATCCGTCCCCATCCGCGTAATCCGTGGGCAAATTCTGAGACGAGATACGATGAAATCCTCGCAGCGAAACAAGCACTACGAACAGTGTAATACCGCGCACACCGAGGCCGCACCGAGACCACTCAGCCAATCCCGCCCGCCTTGCTCTGTGCCCTCTGGGTATCGCTTCCGTCCCTCATTGTAATTCTTCCGATCCTCCCCACTTCCTCACTCCCTCGCTCCCCCTCTCTCCTTCTAGACCATGACCAACCGTGACCGCATCCTCTCCCGCGAAGTCATCGCCACGCAGATTCCCTCCGGCGACAAAGCCACGCTCCACGCCGGCACGACCGTGATGATTCATCAGACCCTCGGCGGCGCCTACACGGTGCAAACCGACTTCGGTCTCTTCCGAATCAACGGTGCCGACGCCGACGCCCTCGGCGAACAGGTCGCCGCCGCGCCCGTCTCCGCACACACCTCCGCCGCTCCCGGTTCTGCCCCCGACCCCGAAGCCGTCTGGGCCCAACTCCGCCACGTTTTCGATCCTGAGATCCCCGTCAACATCGTCGACCTCGGCCTCGTTTACACGATGGACATCGAGGCCATCACCGATCCCGAGCCCGGCCACCGCGTCAATGTCGCCATGACGCTCACCGCCCCCGGCTGCGGCATGGGCCCCGCCATCGCCGAAGATGCAAAATCGAAAATTCTCCTCGTCCCCGGAGTCAGCGACGCCGACGTACGCATCACCTGGGAGCCAGCTTGGAATCAATCGATGATCAGCGAAGAAGGTAAGATGAAGCTCGGCCTGATCTAAAGTAGGACAGGGTCTCCGACCCATCGGCATTAACCTAACGCCGTGGCGGCCTGTTTGTCATTGCGAAGGAGCCTAAGCGACTGCGGCAATCCACCGTGCGTTCACCGTTGGATTGACACAGTCGGCAAGCATTCTTCGCACTGACAAGCAGCGACGCGTGCTTAAGTTAACGCTTATGGGTCTCCGCCCCGCCCGCCCGCCTCCTCCTACACCGCCGGCAACGTCAGCTCGGCCCGCGCCCCGCCTTCCGGGCGGTTCACCAACGTCACTTCGCCCCCGTGCAGCCGGGCGATCTCGCGCACGATACTCAATCCGAGCCCGCTGCTCTTTCGCCCCGTGTCGGGTCGCGGCAGCGAGTAGAACCGCTCAAAAATCTTCTCGAGCGCGTAGTCCGGCACCCCCGACCCCGTATCCTCGACGCTGATCCGCGCCACCCCGGCCCCAACCACGATCCGCACCGCCACCACCCCGCCCGCCGGCGTAAAAGCGAGGGCGTTTTGCACCAGATTCCCCACCGCTTGCTCGAGTAAAAATCGCTCACCCCGCACGGCCGGCACTTCACCCGCGATCGGCGCCCATGCGAGCGTTACGCCCTTCACCGCCGCCGCCACGCGCCCGCCGTCGCACGCCTCCGTGATGACCACGCGCAAGTCCACGTCCCCCGCCATCGCCGCCCCCGCCCGCCGCGACTCCAGGGCCGAGAGCTCCAACAACCGCTCGACAATCCGCTGCAGCCGATCCGACTCCGCCCGCAGATTGCCCACGAACCGCTGCCGTTCCTCCCGCGGCAAATCTTCCGCCAGCAACTCCGCCGCTCCGCGAATCGCCGTGAGCGGTGCCTTAAATTCATGCGCCAGCGCCTGCGTGTAGCGCTCCACGTGCGCCTTTCCTTCGAGCGACACCCGCATCTCCTCAAACGCCCGCCCCAACGCCGCGATCTCCGTCGCCTTCGACGCCGGCGGCACCGCCGCCCGCCCGTCCCGCACCGCCTCTGCATACGCGGTGAGCCGCTCCAGCGCATGCGTCAGCCGCGACGCGATCCACCAGCCCGCCGCCACCATTACCACCGCGATCACTCCGGCATACGTCGCCAGCCGCCAGCGCGCCTCGCTCACACCTGTCGTGATCGTCGCCAACGGTCGCCCCACCCCCACCCAACCGACCAGCTCACCCGTGACGCGCACCGGCGCCCGCACCCGCAACTCCCCGCCCACCTCCGCGACATTCGGCAATGTAGAGTTCTTCGACGCCAAGCGCCCACCTCCATACATCGGCCACGCATAAATCTGCCCGACATCACGCCCCCTCGCCGAGTCGAACACCACGCGGTCTGCCGCGTCGCTCGCAAACACGCGCAACAGCTCCACGTTCGACGGCAGCGTCCTGAGCCTCTCGGCCCACGCCCCCCCGTCACGCGGTCCCTCGATGGCCAGCGCCGCCAGCAAGACGGCGGTATCTCCCATCGTGCGCCGCATCGACTCCACGTAACGCAGCCGCACGTCGCGCAACACGAGCCCCATCAGCACCACAAAGCCGGCCGCCGACACCGCGACGTAGACGACAAAAATCGCCGTGCGAATCTTCATCCGGGAGCGCGACCGCCCCCAGTCGCCTTCGTCTCATGCCCTGCGATCCGCCACTCCCGCAGCGAATACCCCAGCCCCCGGTGCGTGCGAATCGGTCCGTCCTCGTCCGCCGCCGCGCCCGCCGCCGCCCGCAGTTTAGCCCGCAGCATTTTGATGTGCGCATCCACTGTCCGGTCGAGACTCGCCCCCGGATCTTCCCACACCGCCGTCATTAATTGATCCCGCGAAAACACCCGCCCCGGCTGCGCCACAAGCACCTTCAACAGCCGAAATTCATACCGCGTCAGTTCCAGCCCCACCCCACGATACGCGATCACGCATCGCGCCTCATCCACCGAAAATTCCTTCCCCGCTCCGCCGCTCCCACCCGGCAACTTGTCACTTAATAAGTGACAAACTTCGGCGGCACCTCCCGTCCCGTCGGCCGCCCCCGACCCGCCGCCTGCCAACGGCACCCGCCGCAAAATCGCTTTCACCCGCGCCGTCAGCTCCCGCGGGCTGAACGGCTTCACAAGATAGTCATCTCCCCCGATCTCCAGCCCGAGCACGCGATCAATCTCCCCATTCCGTGCCGTCAGGAAAATCACCGGCACCGTCGACGTCTTGCGAATCACCTTACACACCTCGAACCCTGTCCCGTCCGGCAGCCCCACATCCAGCACCACCAACGCAAACGCCCGCCCCACCTGCGCCGCCGCCAACGCCGCGAGCCCCGCCCGCCCCGTCGCGCACCACTCGGGCGCGTAGCCCTCCGTCTTCAACGCATAGCGGAGCGTATCGGCAATCGCCGGTTCGTCTTCGATGATCAAAATGCGCGGGAGCATGGGTGCACAAAACGACGAAACGTCCAAAGTCGCCGTGGCCTCACGGTCAGGCGTTCCTCCCGGCCGCGCAAACGCTTTCTGCCCTCGGAGTGGCTAACAGACAGTGCGGCGGGCCGCTCGCCTTGGGCGTGGCTCCAGCGTCCCGCCCATGAGCGCGCGTGTTCTTCGGTCCGCTCCACCCTCACCCGCACCTGCGCGAAATGAATGTCGGTCTTGGGGTCTGACCTGCCACCCGCCACCCAGCACCCGGGCCGGATTTGGTCAGAAAAATTTTCGCCCCTGCTGGCGAACACCCGCGGAGGTTTCTCCGCAGCACCGGGCGAATTCATCGGCGACCGCGACGCCGCAATTAACTGTGCGTGTGACCCCAGGAGGGAAAAACGCCCCGATCATCGCCACCTCATCGCGGCGCTCGCGGCCTCAGCAGCCCGGGCTCTCCACCCGGTTTTCTTCAACGCATCCGCGAAAAGAACCACAGCGCCAACGCCCCCATCCCGACGTTCGGCAACCACGCCGCCACCGCCGGATCGACCACTTGTTTTGTCGCCAGTGACGCCGCTAAATTTGCCATCACGTAATACAAAAAGAAGAGCCCGATTGATTTCGACACCCCCACCGCCGGATTCACCCGCACCCCCGTCACCGTAAAGGGAATCGCCATCGCGATCACGAGCAGCGGCACGAGCGTGTCCGCGATCAACCCGAAGTAGCGCACCGCATACGGCACCGCTTTCGGATTCCGCTCCGCCTCGAGATAGTCGATCAGCTCGCGCATCTCGTGCAGCGAGAGATCCACCGGCCGGCGGTCGATCAGCAACATCAGTTGCGGATCTTCGCGGTAGTTTTCCTTCACCCTTTCCGCAAACGGCACCGAGCCCAGCAACTCGCCCGTCTCCGGCGCAAACGTCAGCTCGCGCCCATCCTGGAAGACCCAGCCCTTGCGCTTTTCCTCATACCACGCTTCCGCCGCGACGAACCGCGTCGTCTCCCGCCGCTGGCCGTCGAGTTCCGACACCGACACGCCATACCCATGCTTCGTGAACCGGCTGTAGCGGTTAAAAAACCACATCCGCCGCTCGCGCGCATTGTCGAACGCCACGCTGTAGGCCGCTCCGACGCGGTCCGGCGTCAGCGATTTCGCGTCGCGCTGAAAGATCAGTTCGTCGCGCAGCGAACGCGACTCCTCCACGGACCAAGGCACCACCGTCGCATTGAGCCACCACGAGAGCCCGCAGCACAGCACCCCCACGAACCACACCGGAGCCGTCAGGCGCATGAACCCCACACCGGCTGCCCGCATGGCGGTGAGTTCATTCGCGCGGTGCAATTTCCCGAGCGTGAACATCAACGAAATCAGCAGCGCGATCGGCAGCACCACCGCCAGAAAACTCGGCAGCGTGACGCCCAGATAGCGCCACAGCACCCAGCCCCGCGCCCCCAATTCGCGCAGCGACCGAAAATCGTCATAGAGCACTTGCACGACCAACAAACCGCACGTCGCCACGAGCACGAGTCCCAGAATCTGCAGCCACTCTCGCAAAAGATGCCGGTCAAAGGTGTTCACTGTCCGCGATCAAACGCCGCGGAGCATACCGCGGAAAGCCCAATTCACAAAAAACTGCGACCCCGTGGAACTGTTCCCGATTTCTTCGCACCACCCCACCTCCGCGCTTTATGCCTCCGCGAGAAACAGATTGGTTGAAAACCTGCTACGCCTCACCTTGGCTCCGCGCCGCTCTTCCCCTCGACACCTCTATGACTCTCGCCCTCAGGTCGTCCTTCGCTCTCTGCGCCACGCTGCTCGCGACCACCGCCACGTTCGCCGCTGAGCCCATCAAGCTCGGCGAATTCGCCTCGATGACCGGCAAAGAAGCCGTCTTCGGTCAAAACGTGAACAAAGGCACCCGCCTCGCCATCGAAGAGACCAACGCCGCCGGCGGCGTCCTCGGCCGTAAACTCGAACTCATCACCGAAGACGACCAATCGAAACCCGGCGAGTCCGCCACCGTCGTCAAAAAACTGATCTCCCGCGACAAGGTCGTCGTCATCCTCGGCGAAATCACCTCTGGCCGCACCCTCGAAGCCGCCCCCATCGCCCAAGCCGCAAAAATCCCGCTGATCTCCCCTGGCGCCACCAACGTCGAGGTCACGGCCAAGGGTAACTACATTTTCCGCGTGTGCTTCATCGACGATTTCCAGGGCACCGTGATGGCCAAGTTCGCCCGCGACACCCTCAAACTCAAACGTGTCGCCATCCTCTCCTCCGTCTCCTCCGCCCAGAGTGTCGGCCTCGCCAAATATTTCCGCGAACGCTTCACCTCGCCCACCACCGCCATCGCTGCCGAACAAAAATACGGCGAGGGCGATAAAGATTTCCGCGCCCAACTCACCGCCATCAAAGCCGCCGGCGCCGATGGTATCTTCATCCCCGGTTACTACGCCGAGGCCGCCCTCATCTGCAAACAAGCCCGCGACCTCGGTCTAAAACTCCCGCTCCTCGGAGTCGACGGCTGGGAATCCCCCGACCTGATCGCCATCGCTGGCGCCGCCGCCGAGGGCTGCTACCTCAGCACCCACTTCTCCCCCGAGAGCAAATCCCCCGTCGTCGTCGCCTTCAACCAACGCTACCAAAAACGCTGGGGAATCTCGTCGAACGCCCTCTCCGTCCTCGGCTACGATGCCGCCATGCTCGCCATCGACGCCATCCGTCGCGCCGGCTCCACCGACGGCGCAAAAATTCGCGACGCCCTCGCCCTGACGACCAACTACCCCGCCGTCACCGGCTCGATCACCTTCGATACCAACCGCAACCCCACCAAAAACGCCGTCGTCCTCACCGTAAAAAACGGCAAGTTCACCTTCGTCCAAGACGTGAGTCCCTAATCCTTCTCGTTCTTCGTAATCGTTCTCGTTCTCTCTTTCTCCCCTCCTCTCCGTCGCTCCGTCCTTCATGAAATCCCTCCCTCGCCTTCGCCACCTCGCCACCCTCGCCGCCGCGTCCCTCCTCTCCCTCACCGCGCGCGCGGCCGATACCATCAAGGTCGGCGAATTCGCCTGCCTCACCGGCAAAGACGCCACCTTCGGCCAGTCCCAACATAAGGGCATCCTCCTCGCCCTCGAAGAACTCAACGCCGCCGGCGGCGTCCTCGGCCGCAAACTCGAAGTCATCTCCGAAGATAACCAAAGCAAGTCCGGCGAATCCGCCACCGTCGCCAAAAAACTGCTCTCCCGCGATAAAGTCATCGCCATCCTGGGCGAAGTCACTTCCGGCCGCACCCTCGAGGTCGCCCCACTCGCTCAATCCGCCAAAATCCCCCTGATCGCCTCCGGTGCCACCAACCCCGCCGTCACTCAAAAGGGCGACTACGTGTTCCGCGTCTGCTTCATCGACGACTTCCAAGGCACCGTCATGGCCAAGTTCGCCCTCACTGATCTCAAGGCCAAAAAAGTCGCCACCCTCACCAGCGTCTCCAGCGCCTACAGCGTCGGCCTCGCCAAATATTTTAAGGAAACCTTCGTCGCCGGCGGAGGCACCGTCGTCGCCGAACAGAAATTCAGCGAGGGCGACAAAGATTTCCGCGCCCAACTCACCGCCATTAAAGCCGCCAACGTCGACGCCATCTTCATCCCCGGTTATTACACCGAAGCCGCCCTCGTCGCGCGCCAAGCCCGCAGCCTCGGCCTCACGATGCCCCTCTTCGGCGGCGACGGCTGGGAATCCGAAAAACTCCTCGAAATCGGCGGCGAAGCCCTCAACGGCTCCTACTACTCCACTCATTTTACACCGGAAAACAAAGAGCCCGCCGTCGCCACCTTCGTGAAAAAATTCAAGGCCCGCTGGAAAAACGAAACCCCCGACGCCTATGCCGCCCTCGGCTACGACGCCCTCTACATCCTCGTCGACGCCATCAAACGATCCGGCGTCACCGCAGGCCCGAAACTCCGTGACGCCATCGCCGCCACCAGAAACTTCTCCGGCGCCAGCGGTATCACCACCCTCGACAAAGACCGCAACGCCTCCAAGCCCGCGACCATCATCGCGGTCAAAGGCGGCAAGCTCCAGTTCCACAAAACCGTCGCCCCGTGATGCTCTCCCCCCGTAGCGGCGAGCGCCAGCAAGCCGATTTCCCCCGTCACCTGCGCCTCATGCGCCGCACTTTCTCCCTCTCGCTCGCTCTCCTTCTCCTCCTCTCCCCCTCTTCCGCTACCGCCGCCGAGCCCATCAAGCTCGGCGAAATCGAACCCCTCACCGGCAAAGAAGCCGCTTTCGGCCAACAAGCCCACCGCGGCGTGCGCATGGCCATCGCCGAAATCAACGCCCGCGGCGGCGTCCTTGGCCGCCCCCTCGTCGTCGTCGTTGAAGACAACCAGTCCAAACCCGGCGACTCCGCCACCGTCGCCAAGAAACTTCTCAGCCGCGAAAAGGTGGTCGCCCTCCTGTGCGGAGGCACCTCCTCCAACTGCCTCGAAGTCGCCCCGCTCGCGCAGACCGCCCGCATCCCCTTCGTTGCGACCACGGCCACTGCCCCCGAGGTCACCGAAAAGCGCGACTACGTTTTCCGCTCCTGCTTCATCGACCCGTTCCAAGGTGCCGTCCTCGCGAAATTCGCCACCACTACGCTCAAAACCAAACGCGTCGCCATCCTCACCTCCGTCTCCGCGTCCTATAGCGTCGGCCTCTCCAAAGTTTTCCGCGAAAAATTTACTGCCCGCGGAGGCGTGATCCCCGCCGAGCAAAAATACTCCGAAGGCGACAAAGATTTTCGCGCCCAACTCACCGCGATCAAAGCCGCCCAAGTCGACGCGATCGCCGTCACCGGTTTCTACACGGAAGCCGCGCTCATCTGTAAACAAGCCCGCGACCTCGGCCTCACTATCCCGATTTTTGGCGGCGACGGTTGGGAAGCGCCCGAGCTTATCGAGATTGGCGGCCAAGCCGTCGAGGGCACTTACTACGCCAGCCACTACTCCTCCGAAAGCACCGCCCCCGAAGTCCGCGATTTCGTGAAAAAGTATCGCGCCCGCTACAACGGCGAGACGCCCGACTCCATGGCTCCCCTCGCCTACGACGCCACGCTCATCATCGCCGAAGCCATCGCCCTCGCCGGCACCACCGACGGTCCGAAACTCCGCGACGCCCTCGCCGCCACCAAAAACTTCCCCGGCGTTACCGGCCGCACCTCCATCGACGCGGCCCGCAACGCCACCAAATCCGCCGTGATGATCACGGTGAAAAACGGCAAACCCACCTACGTCGAAACCATCGATCCATGATCTCCCTCCTCTCCCGCCTCGTCCGCCAGCTCCCCGTCCTTTCCCCTTCCCCTTCACTTTCACTTTCACTCTCTCTCCTTCTCTCCCTCTCCGCCGCTTCTGCCGCCGCCGCCGAATCCATCAAGTTCGGCCATTTCGCCTCCCTCACCGGTAAAGAAGCCGCCTTCGGTCTCGCCTCCAGCAAAGGCATCCGTCTCGCCGTCGAGGAACTCAACGCCGCCGGCGGCATCCTCGGCCGCAAAGTCGAATACCTCGTCGAAGACATCCAGTCGAAACAGGGCGAATCCGCCACCGCCGTCAAAAAACTGCTCTCCCGCGACAAAGTCGTCGCCATCCTCGGCGGCAATCCCTCCACCAATTCCCTCGAAGCCGCGCCCCTCTGCCAAAATGCCAAGATCCCCATGATGGCGATCTCGTCCACCAACCCGAAGGTCACCGAGGTGGGCGACTACATCTTCCGCATCTGTTTCATCGATCCGTTCCAGGGTGCGGTCCTCGCGAAATTCGCCCACGAAAATCTGCAGTCCCGCCGCCTCGCCCTACTCACCTCGGTCACGCCCTACGGCATCGGCCTCTCCAACGTCCTGCGCCAGCGCTTCACCGCGCTCGGGGGCCAAATCGTCCTCGAACAAAAATACGCCGAGGGCGACAAAGACTTCAAAGCCCAACTCACCGCCCTCCGCGCCCTCAAGCCCGACGTCATCGCCGCCACCGGTTATTACACCGAGGCCGCGCTCATTTGCCTCCAAGCCCGCGCCCTCGGTTTCGACATCCCCATCATCGGCGGCGACGGCTGGGAAGCCCCCCAACTCGCCGAACTCGGCGGCAAAGCCGTCGAAGGCACCTTCTACTCGACCCACTACGCCGCGACGAACAGCGCTCCCGAAGTACAGTCCTTCGTGAAAAATTACCGCGCCCGCTGGGACCACGAGACGCCCGAAGGCGTCGCCGCCCTCGCCTACGATGCGATGAAACTCTACGCCGACGCCATGACACGCGCCGGCTCAACCGACGGCGTAAAAGTCCGCGCCGCCCTCGCCGCGACGAAAGACTTCCCCGGCATCACCGGCCGCACGACCATGGACGCCCAGCGCAACAGCTCCAAACCCGCCATCATCCTCACCGTCAAAAACGGCCGCACCGAGTTCGTCACCGCGGTCGCACCCTAGCTGGGCACGCGACCGCCCCCGGTCGCATTCATCATTGCGAGCCCGCCGCCCGCTCCCCCCAATCTCCCACCCAGCCCACCACGCATCTTGTCCGAATTCCTCCAACAACTCCTCAACGGCCTCAGCCTCGGTGCCATCTACGCGCTCATCGCACTCGGCTACACGATGGTTTACGGCGTGCTCCGGTTCATTAATTTTGCCCACTCCGATGTCTTCATGGTCGGCGCTTTCATCGGCTACTACCTGGGCAAACTCGTCCCCGAAAACACCGTCTGGGGCGGTCTCGTCGTCCTCCTCGCCGCGATGATCGGCTGTGCCGTCCTCGGCATGGTGATCGAGCGCCTCGCTTACCGCCCGCTCCGCGGTGCCGCCACCCTCAACGTTCTCATCACCGCCATCGGCGTGTCCCTCCTCCTCGAATACTCCGGCCAAGTGTTCTTCGGCGCCACGCCCCGCACGTTTCCAGCGGTCTTCCCCTCATCGAATTATTCCTTCGGCAGCCTCGTCATCTCCAGTAACCAAATCCTCGTCATCGTCGTCGCCGCACTGCTGATGGTCGCCCTCCAACTCATCGTCTATCGCACGAAGATCGGCACCGCGATGCGCGCCGTCTCGCTCAATCCGAAAGCCGCCCAACTCGTCGGCGTGAACAACGATGTCGTCATCTCCTTCACCTTCGGCCTCGGCTCCGCCCTCGCCGGCGCCGGCGGCATCCTCTACGCCCTCAACTACCCGTCGATCGATCCGCTCATGGGCGTGATGCCCGGCCTCAAAGCCTTCGTCGCCGCCGTCCTCGGTGGCATCGGCAACATCCCCGGCGCCGCTCTCGGCGGACTCCTCCTCGGCACTGTCGAGACCTTCGTGAACGGCAGCCAATGGTCGACCTACAAGGACGCCATCGCCTTCGCGATCCTCATCATAATCCTCCTCTTCCGCCCCGCCGGCCTCCTCGGCAAATTCACGGTCGAAAAAGTCTGAGCCAGAATTTTGACCACAGATTTCACGGATGCACACGGATCAATCCATCTCCCTTTCCCCCTCCGATCTCAGTGCCTCCGTGTCTCTGTGGTTCCCTTCAGACCCAGTCCACGCCACGCCATGCCACGCTCCGCGTCCATGTATATCCGTGTCCATCCGTGGTTAAATATTCTGGATTTCCCACCTTTCCCGTGCCGAAGCCTCATCTTTACCTCCTCGCCGCGCTCCTCGCCGCCCTCGGGATCTCGCACTTCTCCGACCGCATCGACCCCTACCACCTCGATGTGCTCACCGGCATCGGCATCAACATCATCCTCGCCGTTTCCCTGAACCTCGTAAACGGCTACACGGGCCAGTTCTCCCTCGGACACGCCGGCTTTATGTCCGTCGGCGCCTACCTCGCCGCCGCCGTCTCCCTCTTCCTCGGCCCGAAACTCCTCGGCCCCGAAGGCGGCACCGCCCTCCAACAAGGCTGCATGTTTCTCGCCGCGCTCGTCGCCGGTGGACTCGGCGCCGCCTTCGCCGGCCTCGTCGTCGGCGTCCCCTCGCTCCGCCTCAAAGGCGACTACCTCGCCCTCGTCACCCTCGGCTTCGGCGAGATTATCCGCGTGATTTTCCAAAACGTGGAGTTCCTCGGCGGCGCCCTCGGCCTCAACGGCATCCCCGCCTATACGACGATTTTTTGGGTCCTCGCCTTCGTCGCCCTCGCCGTCTTCGTCGTCACCTGCCTTGTCAACTCCACCTACGGCCGCGGTTTCCTCGCCACCCACGACGACGAAATCGCCGCCGAAGCCGTCGGCCTCAACACCACTCACTACAAAATCGTCGCCTTCGTCATCGGCGCGTTTTTCGCCGGCACCGCGGGCGGACTCTACGGCCACTTCAAAATGACGATCACGCCCACCGGCTTCGACTTCACGAAGAGCGTCGAGATCGTCGTCATGGTTATCATGGGCGGCATGGGCAACACCCTCGGCGTCATCCTCGCCGCCGTGCTCCTCACGCTCCTCCCCGAACTCCTCCGTCCCATCGCCGAGTATCGCATGATCATCTACTCGCTCCTCCTGATCATCCTCATGCTCGTCCGCCCCCAGGGCCTTTTCAATTTCAAGCTCGGCAAGGCCAAGACTTGAAAACCTGCGTGTTCGCGTCACCTTTGACTCCATGAACGCGACGCTGCTCGAGGAAACGATCACCCGCCTGACGCCTGACGAAAAGCTCGCTTTGATTGGCAAGCTCTGGTCCTCGCTCGACACGACCAATTTGCCTATCCCACCCGCCGTGCTGGCCGAGTTGGATCGGCGTCGCGTGGAATACGAACGCGACCCCAGTTCCGCCCTTACCCTTGATGAGTTGCTCGCACGGGTTCGTCGCAAACTCTAAATGCTCGCTGTCAGTTACGCCAAAGAGATCGACGACGACCTCACCGCAGCTGCCCGTTGGTATGTCGAACAACGTCCCGATCTTGGCGAAGATTTCCTGCGCGATTTTCAGGTTACCGCCGGCCTGATCGCATCGGTCGGCCAAGCGTGTCGACAGGTCGTTCAGGACTACTGGAGAGTTCATCTCAAGGATTACCCCTACGCCTTATACTTTGTGGTCTATGGCGCCCGCGCCGTAATCTATTTGGTCATCCACACCAGTCGTGATCCCGTTCTGATTTCCAGCCTGCTCGGCGAACGCCGCTGACCCATGCCCGCCCTCCTCCAACTCACCCAGGCCACCATCCGCTTCGGCGGCCTCACCGCCGTCAACGCCGTCG
>CAMBVX010000041.1 GCA_945871085.1 Opitutus sp. GAS368
GCCGCCCGGTGAGGGGCGGCGTGGAAGAGGACACTGGCGGGGTGCTCAGGTGAGCGTGACGCCTTTGGCTTTGGCAGAGCGGAGGAGGGCGTCGGCCATGTCGGAGGGCGTCACGGCGACCTCGATCCCGCACTCCTTGAAGACGGCGATCTTGGCGGCGGCGGTGTCTTCGGCTCCACCGACGATCGCGCCGGCGTGGCCCATGCGGCGGCCGGCGGGCGCGGTGGCTCCGGCGATGAAACCAGCGACGGGTTTCGTGCAGTTCGCTTTGATCCAGCGGGCGGCTTCGACCTCGGCGTTACCACCGATTTCGCCGATGAGGATGATGCCATGCGTCTCGGGATCGGCGTTGAAGAGTTTGATGATGTCGAGGTGACTCGTGCCGTTGACGGGGTCGCCGCCGATGCCGACGCAGGTGGTCTGGCCGATGTTCTTCGAGGTAAGTTGGAAGACCGCTTCGTAGGTCAGGGTGCCAGAGCGCGAGACGACGCCGACGTGGCCGTTCTTGTGAATGTAGCCGGGGGCGATGCCGATGCGGCAGCCGCCGGAGGAATCTTTGCCGGTGCCGGGGGTGACGACGCCGGGGCAGTTGGGGCCGAGGAGGCGGGTCTTGCTGCCGGCCATGGCGCGCTTCACGCGGACCATGTCGCGGACGGGGATGCCTTCGGTAATGGCGACGACGAGGTCGAGCCCGGCGTCCACGCCTTCGAGGATGGCGTCGGCGGCGAACGGCGGTGGCACGAAGACGGCGGAGACGGTGGCGCCGGTGGCCTTCACGGCATCGGCGACGGAGTTGAAGATCGGAACTTTGTGGGTGCCGTGTTCAAAGAAGAGCCCGCCCTTGCCGGGGGTGACGCCGGCGACGACTTGCGTGCCGTAGTCGAGGGAGAGTTTGGCGTGGCGGCCGCCGAAATCGCCGGTGATGCCTTGGACGAGAATCTTGGTGGAGGGCGTGATGAGAATGGCCATGGGAATGTTCGCTTTGAGAGTTTGGGTCTTCGATACGGGCTCGCGGGATCAGGCGACGAGTTTAACGATTTTCTGAGCGGCGTCGGCCATCGTGCTGCCGGAGACGAGGGCGAGGCCGGAGGCGTCGAGGGTGGCTTTGCCGGCGACGACGTTATTGCCCTCGAGGCGGACGACGAGGGGGAGCGTGAGGCCGACTTCTTTGACGGCTTCGACGATGCCGGTGGCGATCACGTTACAGTCCATGATGCCGCCGAAAATGTTAACGAGAATGCCTTTCACGTTTTTGTCGCCGAGGATGATTTTGAAGGCCGCGATGACTTGGGCCTTCGTCGCGCCGCCGCCGACGTCGAGGAAGTTGGCGGGGGTGCCGCCGAAGTGTTGGATAATATCCATCGTGCTCATCGCGAGGCCGGCGCCGTTGACGAGGCAGGCGATGTTACCGTCGAGGGCGATGTAGCTAAGGGAGTATTTCGAGGCTTCGATTTCTTTGGAGTCTTCCTCGTTGAGGTCGCGGAGGGCGACGATTTCGGGGTGACGGTAGAGGGCGTTGGAGTCGAAGGAGACCTTGGCGTCGAGGGCGAGGACGTCGCCCGTGGGAGTGGTGATGAGGGGGTTGACCTCGATCATCGCGGCGTCGGTCTCCCAGTAGCACTGGTAGAGATTGCGGATGAGCTTGCCGGCGTTCTTGGCTTCGATGCCGGTGAAGCCGAGCTTGGTGATGAGCTCGCGGACTTGGAAATCGGCGAGACCGTAGGCGGGATCGACAATGACTTTGAAGAGTTTTTCCGGGGTGTCGTGGGCGACGGTCTCGATGTCCATACCGCCTTCGGTGGAGGCGACGATGACGGGTTTCGAGGAGTTACGGTCGAGGAGAATGGCGAGGTAGTATTCCTTCTTAATTTCACTCGCGACGGTGAAGTAGATCGTCTGGACCTTGCGGCCGGCAGGGCCGGTCTGGGCGGTGACGAGGGTGTTGCCGAGCATCTTGCCGGCGATCTCGCGGGCGTCGTGCTTGGTCTGGCAGAATTTGACGCCGCCCTTGAAGCCGTCGGTAAAGGTGCCTTTGCCGCGGCCGCCGGCGTGGATCTGGGATTTCACCATGGTCGGGCCTTCGGGGAGATCGGCGAGGGCGGTGATGAAGCCCTCGGGCGTGGTGGCGGTCGTGCCCTTGGGGACGGCGATGCCAAATTTTTCAAAGAGGGCCTTGGCCTGATATTCGTGGATGTTCATTTGAGAAAGTGTGGGGCGAGCGCGGAGTAAGCCAGAGTCTCCGGACCGGACGCACGATAAAAATAAGGGCCGGACGCGAAGTCGCTGCCTTGGGGTCGAACGGCTGTGGGGGCTCGAATCGTCCAGAGACGAGCCAAGCGATTCCACGGGGGGGCATTTTCAACGCGGTGTGACCGGCCCGAGACTTTGCTCGCAGCGCATCGGGTGCGCGCCGCGTGGGTTTTCGGCTAGCGTCGACTTGGGGGCATTCACAATCTTTGCATAATTTCGTGCGCGAAAATGGAGCTTCGATATTCAGAAATATTTCATGACCGTGGCACCGCCGCGACCGAAGCCGATCTTCGGCACAGAGGTCACGGAGAGGTCACGGAGTGAGCGCATAAATTTGGTTACCTCTGTTTCCATTGGGTAAATCCGGCGACGGGCATGCTTCGGTTCACCCGCAATCCTTGGATGACATTGTCTTAGTCAGGTTGGGTAGTGACAGACGTCCCGGCCGGCCGGGCGGGCGTGTCGCCGGGGACCACAGGCACGGAGGCCTGTGGCTACGGTAGGCCAAATCGCCAATCCACCGGAACCAGCGCGGAACCATAAACTTATCAGCCGCTGTGTCCTCCGTGCATCTTCCGTGGCCTACGTGATCAGAAAATCATGCACGAACTTTCGCAAAGATTGCTCCGTCGGAGTGGCGGGGGCGGCCGTGGGCACGAGTGGGGTGGGGGAGGCGCCGGCAACGTGGGGGCGTCGGGCAAGCGCAGCCGAGACGGAGGTCGGGTGAAAATTACTTACAAGGTTGCACCGCAAGTAGGGAGCGGCACGCTCGCGCGACCATGGAATCACACGAGGTCATGAAAGAGGTGTTGAAGAAAACGAGTGCGAAGCAAATCGCGGCGGATATGGGGTTGTCGCTTTCGCTGATCTATAAATGGGGCGAGTTGCCGGAGGACGACAGCGGGAGCGGCACGGGCAGTCCGCTGGACCGCGTGGGGCAGCTCATCCGCATCACCAAGGATGAGCGCGTGGCGCAATGGGTGTGCGAGCAAGCGAATGGGTTTTACATTCGGAACCCGAAAAATATGCCGCCGAATCAGGCGCTGATTCCGCTGACGAATGGCATCGTCCAAGAGTTTGCCGACATGTTGGCCACCATCGCGATTTCGTCGGCCGACAGTGTCATCACCAAAGAGGAGGCGAAGAAAATTCGCGCCCGGTGGGAGGAACTCAAGACCGTGACCGAGGGTTTTGTGCAGGCCGCAGAAGTGGGCACGTTTGGAGCGCCGAAAGTGGAGGAAAAAAAGTAGGCGATTGATGGGCCCGGGGCAGATTTTCCCGAGGCCTCAGCCAAGGCTTGAGTTACATTTTGAGCAGTTGCTGCGCGAGAAACGCGGACTGCAACGAGGCGAGTTCCTTTAGGCCTTTTTGCGAAAGAGCGAGGAGCGACTGGAGTTGATCACCGGAGAACGTCGTCTCTTCGCCGCTGCCCTGCACTTCGACGAATTGGCCGCGACCGGTCATGACGATGTTGGCATCCACTTCGGCGTCCTTGTCCTCGATGTAGTTGAGGTCGAGGAGCGCCTGGCCTTTGTAGATGCCGGCGCTGATGGCGGCGACGGAATCGGCGAGGGGGTTTTCGGGAATGCGTCGGGCGTCGAGGAGTTTTTGGACGGCCAAGCGGGCGGCGAGATAGGCCCCGGTGATCGAAGCGGTGCGGGTGCCGCCGTCGGCTTGGAGGACATCGCAGTCGAGCCAGAGCGTGTTCTGGCCGAGTTTTTGGAGATCGATGACGGCGCGGAGTGAGCGCCCGATGAGGCGCTGAATCTCGATGTTGCGGCCGTCGGCTTTACCTTTGGAGATTTCGCGCGGCTTCCGGTCGAGCGTCGAGTAGGGGAGCATCGAATATTCCGCGGTGAGCCAGCCACCGGGGACGCGTTGCTGTTTCATCCAAGTGGGGACGTTGGGCTCGATCGTCGCGGCACAAATCACGCGAGTGAGCCCGAAGGACACGAGCACGGAGCCAGTGGCGTGGGGCGCGATGTTGGCCTCAAAGGAAATCTGGCGAAGTTGGTCAGGTTTGCGGCCGTCGTGACGGGGAGCGGTGGAAGACATGTGCGCGACCGTAGTGGTGCGCGAGCGTGCGTCACTGGAAAAGTGGAGTGGCCGTGGATGGGGCGCGCCACGGAGCGCCAGCAAGCTGGGGCCTACGCAGAGGTGGGGCCGGCGCGGGGCGGTTCTTCCCGTTCGACCGGTTTGAGCTTGGTGGCAGGGAGCTGATTTGCCTGCTCGCTCATGAAACTGATGAGGCGATCATTAAACGTCTTGGCGGGATCGTGGCCCATTTGTTTGAGGGCGAGGGTGAGGGCGGCGACTTCGACCAGGCGGGCGATGTCGCGACCGGGACGCACGAAAAGTTCAATGTGCGGGACGCGCATGCCGAGGACTTCGTAATAATTTTCTTCCAGGCCGGTGCGTTCCTCGATCGCCTCGGGGGTCCATTCGCGCAGGGAGACAACCATGTCGATGCGTTTCTCCAGCCGGACGCATTTGATGCCGAACATTTCGCCGACGTTGATAATGCCGATGCCGCGGCACTCCATGTAACCGCGGTTGAGCGGGCGAGACGAGGCCATGAGTTCGCGTTCGTCGAGGAGTTTGATGACCGTGAGATCATCGGCCACGAGTGAATGGCCGCGTTCGATGAGGGCGAGAGCGCACTCCGATTTGCCAACGCCGGAATCGCCGCGAAGCATGACGCCGACGCCTTTGATATCGAGGGTGGTGGCGTGTTCGGTGCCGCTGGGCGCGAACTCGTTATCGATACAGATGGTGGCGAGATTCACGAAGTTCATCGTGATCATCGGCGTCCGGAAAAGGGGCAGGCGCATCTCGGTCGCGACGGCCAGCATCGGATGGGTGGGAATATAATTACGGGTGAGCACGAGGCACGGAATGCCGCGTTTTACCATCTCTTGGAAAATTCCGACCTGTTGGCGCTGAGACAGTGTCTTAAGATACGTCATCTCAGCGGCGCCGAGGACCTGGATGCGTCGGTGCGCGAAGTATTTAAAAAATCCGGTCAAGGCGAGGGCCGGGCGGTTGATGCTGCCTTCGTGGATCAGGCGGTGCATGCCCGCGTCGCCGGTGACGGTCTCCAACTGGAGCTTCTTACGATAAGTTTCGAAGAAATGGGAGACGGTGATGCCGTGAATGGCTTTTTGCATGGGGGGAGGGACCGGGGAAGTTGGGAGTTGAGCGTTGTGGGCTGAGCGCGCCGAGGGCAGAGCGGCGAGCGACGAGCGACGAGTTGGGAGTTGAGAGTTTAGCGCGGAGAGCGGAGACGACTGCGTCAGGTGAGGTTTGGCGCTCAACTCTCAGCGCTCAACTCTCAACTTTTTTGGACTCACAGGTTGAAATTTTCGCCGAGGTAAAATTTCCGGGCCTGTTCGTCTTGGATGAGGAAATCGCCCGTGCCTTCCGTGAGGACTTTACCCTGATGCAGCAGGTAGGCGCGATCGACGATGCGGAGGGTTTCGCGGACGTTATGGTCCGTGACAACGATGCCGATACCCCGAGATTTTAGCTGGAGGATGATTTTTTGCACTTCGGCGACCGAGATCGGATCAATGGCCGCAAAGGGCTCGTCCATCAGGAGGAATTTGGGGCGAGTGACGAGGGCGCGGGCGATTTCGAGTCGGCGGCGTTCGCCACCGGAGAGCGTGTAGGCTTTCTGTTTGGCGACATGAGTGAGGGACAATTCGGTGAGGTGCTCTTCGACGCGGGAGGCCCGCGCGCGGCGGGGGACGCCAGCGACTTCGACGATGGCCAGGATGTTTTCCTCGACCGTCAGCTTGCGGAAGACCGATGCTTCTTGGGGTAAGTAGCCGATGCCGTGGCGCGCCCGTTCGTGCATGCGGAGTGAAGTGATGTCGGTCCCGTCGAGGGCGACGCGCCCGGCGGTGGCCGGGATGAGGCCGACGATCATGTAAAATGTCGTGGTCTTGCCGGCGCCATTCGGGCCAAGGAGGCCGACCACTTCGCCGGCGCGGAAGTGAACGCTGACCCCATCAACAACGGTGCGGGCACCGAAGGACTTGACGAGGTCCGCGGTCTTGATTTCCGAGGTGGACGAGGCGGTGGCGGTCATGGCGGAGAAGCGGGCTTGGGCGTGATGGGCACGGTAATGGGGACGGAGATCATTTTGGAGGAATCGGGTGGGGAACTCGGGGCTGGTGCGCCGGGTGGGGTGGACTTCGCCTTGTCTTTTCCGGGACCCAGATCGCGCAGCGGAGGGAGCACGAAGCGCGGGCTCTTGATGACGGCGCGTTGTTGACCTCGCTCCAGGATCATTTCGGGGCCGCTGCCGGCATAGCGGCCATCGTTGCTGCGGACGGTGGCGGGCGAGCCGGTGAGGATGACCTTGTCCTCGCCGGGGAAAACTTCGGCACGGTCGCAGAGCGCTTCCCGTTCGCTTTGGACGAGGCGCACGTGACCGGTGGCGATGAGGGATTTGAAGTTTTCCTGTTTGCCGAGGGTCGCCTTGGGATCGCCGGTACGCTTGGCGACGACGACGAGGCGGTCGCAGGTGAGCTTGAGATTGGTGCCGACGACGACGACCTGGTCTTGAAACGTGAAAATGGTTTCGGTGGCGGTGCTGACCATTTCGGCCGGACCCGCGCTGGTGATTTCCGTGGGGATCGGAGCCACGGCAGGGTCCGGGGGCTGGGGTTTGGGTTCTTGGGCGGCGCGGGAGAGGATCGCCTGCAAGCAGGCTCCTACCACGAGCAGGCGGAGGGCGGTGCGGGCGGACTTCATTTCAAGATGTCATTCAGTTGGGCGCGGAAAACGACGCGCACATTGCGGGCGAGGGAAACTTTTTTGCCTGGATGATCGTAATTCCAGCCTTCGCCGGTGACCTCGATATCGTCGCGGATGAGGCGGACGGATTTTTCACCGTGGGCGCGTTTTTCTTTCGGGAGAAAAACGGCATTCGGACTGAGCAGCATCGTCTCGATTTGGGACGCGGCGTCGCCGGAGAAGACGGTGATACTGAGGTCGGTGACGTCGATGCGGGCCGGGCCGATCGGGCGCACTTCAGAGCCGCGGAGGGTCATGGAGCGGAAGCCATCCTTGGCCGTAAAGAGAGGCAGGATCCAGTTCTTGGCGGGTACGCCGAGGGCGGGCGCTGGGCCGGGTGCGACGGGGGACGGGGAGGTTTTCGGAGCTTGCGCGTGGGTCAGGTGCGCGACGCAGCTCAAGGCGGCGAGGGCGGCAAACAGTGCGGGTGACGGGAGTGATCGATTCACGGGGAGGCGCGCTAGACCCGCGCGGTGAGGATGAGTTCGCAGATTTCGCGCACGGCGCCGAGACCGGCGGGGCGAAGTGGAACGAGATCGGCGGCGGCGAGGGCGGCAGGCATGGAGCCGACGGGAGCGACGCCGATGCCGGCCCAGGCGATGGCGGGCGCGTCGATGTCATCGTCGCCCATGTAAACGCATTGGGCGGCCGTGAGGCCGAGGGAGGTGGCGAGTTCCCGGAGGGCGACGAGTTTGTCGGTGCGCCCTTGGATGACGTGGGGGACTTTGAGTTCCGTGGCGCGGGCGGAGGTGGCGCCGGAAGGGCGGCCGCTGATCCAAGCGATGGCGACGCCAGCCTTGTTGAGGCGCACGAGGCCCATGCCATCGAGGATGGAGAACGACTTGGTCTCGGTGCCGTCGGAGGAAATCTGCACGGTGCCGTCGGTGAGCACGCCGTCGACGTCCATGGCGAAGAGGCGGATGGTGGACCAGCGGGTGACAGAAATGGGGGCGGGAGGCATGAAAATCGTTCTCGTTCTTCGTTCTCTTACTCGTTCTCGGTTTTGAATCTCAGAAAGAGAACGAGAACGAGTAAGAGAACGAGAATGATTTACCCCATCCACTCCGTGATACGTTCGATGATTTTTTCCTGCGTGGGGCGGTAGGCTTGTTCGAGTTCGGGGGCGAACGGGACGGGCAGGTCGAGCGAGGCGATGCGCAGTGGGGCGGCTTTGAGCGCCGAGAAATATTTCTCAGTGAGGCGGGCGACGAGTTCGGCCCCGAAGCCGTGAGTGCGGCGGCCTTCATGGAGGACGATGAGGCGGCCGGTCCGGGCGAGGGAGGCTTCGATGGCGTCGAGTTTCAACGGCGAGAGCGCGCGGAGATCGAAGAGGTCGAAGGATTTCTCATACTCGGCGGCGAAATAATCGGAGGCCTGCTCGGCGAGGTGAACCATTTCACCGTAGGTCACGAGCGTCGCGTAGCCGCCCGTGCGGAGTTGGCGCGGCGTCCAGATGGTGCGGTAGTTGGCGTCCCATGACACGGGTGATTTTCCTCGGCGGTAGAGGGCTTTGTGCTCGAAGAGGAGGACGGGGTTGTTGTCCTCGTAGGCGGCGAGAAGGGCGTTAAACGCGTCCTGTGGCGTGCTCGGGTAGAGGGCCTTGAGGCCGGGCATGGCGAGGAGGAACGAGTCGAGCTCCTGCGAATGAAAGGAGCCGAAGGTGAGTCCGCCACCGGTGGGCAGGCGGAAGACGATGGGGACGGCGGCACCGGAACGGAAGTGGTAGGTGGCGGCGTTGAGGGTGATTTGGGTCGCGGCCTCCGTGACAAAATCGGCGAACTGGAATTCTTCGATGGGCCGGTGGCCGTTGAGCGCGAGGCCGATCGCGTAACCGGTGCAGGCGCTTTCGGCGAGGGGGAGGTTGAGGACGCGCGGCCGGCCGAAGTCAGCGAGGAGGCCTTCGGTCACTTTGAACGCGCCGCCGTAGGTGCCGATGTCTTGGCCGAGGACAAGTGACTCGGGGCGTTCGGTGAGGATTTTACGGAGCGCGGCGTTGAGGGCTTGGGCGTGGTTGAGCTGGGCGGGCGGGGCTGAGAGCTGAGAGCTGAGCGCTGAGCGGTCGGAGCCGAGCGAGGGAATCCACGGGAGCGGTGCAGTGGGCGGGGCGAAGAGGTCGGCCTCCATGGCGGCGACGTCGCCGGTGGGACGGGCCGTGGCGAGCGAGACTTGCACGCAAGCTTCGAGGAACGCGGAAAGCTCAGCATCGACCGCGTCGAGTTCCACGGAGCCGAGGGTGGCGGCGAGTTGCGCCCGGAATTTAGGCAACGGGTCGCGGGCGAAAAAGCCGTCGGACTCGCCGGGTTTTAAGTAGTCGCACGTATCGTAGGCGGCATGACCCCGGAGGCGGAGCGTGTGCGCCTCGATGAGCAGGGGACGCGAGGTGGCGCGGACTTTCTCAATGGCGGCGGCGAGCGTGCGCGTGGTGGCGGCGACCTCGGCCGTGGCGTCGAGCGCGAAGCCTTCGATGCCGTAGCCGGCGGCGCGGCGCCAGAGCTCGGTGTCGGGGGCGAATTGCTCGGACACCGGCGTGGAGTAGGCGTAGCGGTTGTTTTCGATCACGAACAGAATCGGGAGTGAAAGCAGCGAGGCGAGGTTGAGGGTTTCGTGGATGTCACCCGTGCTGGAGCCGCCGTCGCCGAAGAACGCGAAGCCGACGGCGGGCCGGCCGAGGCGGCGTTGGGAGTCGGTGGCCCCGGCGACGTTGGAGAGCATGGCCCCGAGATGGCTGATCATCGGGAGTGAGCGGGCGGAGGGATCGCCGTGGTGGATATTACCCTCGCGGGCCTGGGTTGGGCTAGCGGCGTTGGCGAAATACTGGTTGAGGTGATCACAGAGGTGGCCACTCCACACGAGGTGACCGCCGAAGCCCCGGTGCGTGAATGAAATGACGTCGGTGGCCTTGTCGGCGAGGAGGGCGAGGGGGACGATGAGGCCCTCGTTGCCCTGGCCGCCGGTGACGGTGCCGCGGATGAGGCCTTGGCGGAAAAGTTCGAGGATGCGGTTGTCGCCGGTGCGCGCGAGTTGCATCCAAGCGTAGATGCGGAGCAGGGCGGCGGTGGGATGGGTCGCGAGCTCCGCAGCGTGCAGCGCGCGCGTGAGGAGGGCGGGAGGAAGAGGAAAGGCCATGAACTTTGGGGCGGAACGTGAAGGTGCGTCGCGGGCTCGGCAAGCGAGAGATTTTCGTCCGCCCGATCAAGCTCCGCGCAGCCGAGCGGTGCCGGTGCTGGTCGGTGATTTCCCGGTTACAGCGCGGTTACAACTGCCGAAAAGGGCGGATCGACGACGGTCTGCCTCGACACGATGGTGGTATCCCGCACCTCTTATTCCCGACCAACGATGAGAACCCATCCTGTTTTGATCTCGCTCTGTTTCCTTGAACTCGTCGCGTGCGCCGTGGCGCAGACGGCGACGGGCGCCCGTGCAGCTGGCTCATCGTCTGATGAGGCGGTGAAACTGGAGGCTTTCACGGTAACCGGCTCGAACATCCGGCGCGTCGATGCCGAGACGGCGCTGCCGGTCACCGTCATCGACCAAGGTGAGCTGGAAGCGCGGGGCGCGGCGACGATGGCGGAACTGTTCGAAACGCTCGGCGCGGCCGAGATCTCCGGCATCACCGAGATCAACAACGGTCCGCAGCTCGCGCGGGGCGACGTGGCTTCGATCGATTTGCGCGGTATCGGCTCCGGCAGCACGCTGACGCTTTTGAACGGACGCCGGATGGCGCCGCATCCGATCTCGATGGCGGAAAACGGCGTGCCCTCGCTCGCGGTGAACATCAATACGATCCCGCGCGCGATGGTGGATCGGGTGGAGATTCTTCGCGATGGCGCTTCCGCGATTTACGGTTCCGATGCGGCGGCCGGTGTGATCAACAATCTTGTGTCGCGCTCTTTCATCGGCCGCGGTCTGACGCTGAAGGGTTCCGTCACGCAGCACGGCGGGGCGAACGAGTTCAATGCGACGATCTACGAAGGGTTCAAACGCGGGAAGACGCACATCTCCGTCTCGCTCGACTATTTTCACCGTGACGCGCTGGCGGCGCACGACCGCGATTGGGCGAAGAATTCCGACCTGCGCGTGAATCGCCAACTGCCGGCGCCGTGGAATGGGATACCCTTGGTGGATCCGTCGTCGGCGACGGGCGCGTTGTTTGCCCGCGATAATGATTTTCGAAATGCGAACGCGACGAACCAGTGGGGGCAATGGCAGCGAGGCGCGATTCAGCCGAATTTCCTGACCTTCACCGGGTCGCGCCCCACGGGCAACGTCGGAATCACGACGAGCACCACGCCGCCGGTCGGCGTGGCGACGATGGCGGCGGATGGCATGTTCTACCTCATCCCGACGGCGGATGGCGGCGTGAACTTCAAGCAGACGGCGCCCTCGGCCAACATCGATAACCCCGAGGTGGCGACCTTCTCCAACTGGAACAAGTGGAAGATGCTCGTGCCGGCGACGGACCGCGTGCAGTTCGCGACCTTTATCGATCATCCGATCAACGACCGGCTGAGCGTCTTCGGCGATCTGACTTACTACCGCGCCTACAGCCGCACGGGCCGCGAGCCGGTGAATTTCAAGAACACGGATGACCAGGGTATCTATCTGCCGGCGGCGAATCCCTACAATCCCTTCGGCGTGCGTTTCTATCACCCGACGGGCGCGCCGAATGCGGACGGCACGCCACGGCTCACCGGCGCACCCGCCGATGTTTCGCTGTGGACGGGCATTTCACCCGGACAAAACACCGGTGGCGGCATCAAGCCGCGCGAGACGGAAGTTTACAGCCATGCCTGGCGCGTGCTCGGGGGGGTGCGCGGCAAGGTCGGCGAGAAGTGGGAGTGGGAGTCGGCCCTCGTCGCCTCGGGCGCGCAGACACACGAATACGAGCATTTCCAAGTCCGCGAATCCTTCCTGCGCCGGGCCCTCGCCCGCACCGATGCGACGGCGTTCAACCCGTTTCCCGTCACTTTCAAGATTCTCAATAACCAGATCGTCGTCGACAAAGCGTTCGACAATCCGAACTCCGTTTTGGATGCGATCTATGGCGACGAAGATCGTTTCGGCCGCACGAATCTCTTCATGGGCGACTTCAAGGCGAACGGTCGGTTCGGGCGTTTCTTCACCGGCGGCGACATCGGCGTCGCGACGGGTGCCGAAGTGCGGTATGAAACTTACAAGGACGGACGCGCGAGCTACGTGGGCGTGAATCCGCCGGGCTCGGGCAGCGAGTTCCCGTATCTGCGCGAAAGAGACAACGACTTCCTCGCCCTCAGCTCGAACATTCCGATCGACGCGGCCCAGACGATCTACGCGGCGTATGCCGAGGTCGCGTTGCCCTTCGTGACGCGCGAAAACCGGGTGCCCCTCGTCAACGCGCTCGAGCTCACGCTCGCCGGTCGCTTCGAGCATTTTTCCATCCACGGCCAGACGACGAAGCCGAAAGCGAGCCTCGTGTGGAAACCGGCGCCGTTCATCAAGCTCCGCGGCTCGGTCGCTGAGTCCTTCCGCGCGCCGAATCTCGTGCAGACGAACATCACGCCGCTGCGCCGCCAGATCGGCGCGGACGATCCGTATCGGTTCGAAGTGACCGCGCTGCCGTCCGACGGCACCGCGCAGCGCACCGTGTTTCGCCAAGGCAACCAGAACCTCCAGCCGGAAGAAGCGAAGACGTGGGTCGCCGGCATGGTGTTCGAAGTGCCGAGGATTCGTGGGCTCTCGTTCTCCTTCGATTACTTCAAGCTGAACCAAAACAAAGTCATCGAGAACATCGGGGCTGCCGCGGCCATCGACCGCGACGAAATCATCCTCGATCTCGCGACTCAGGCGGAACTCGCGAAGGGCACCGCCATCGGCCAGATCGACCTCGGCTCCGGCACGGCCGGTTACAAGGGATCGAGCAAGGTGGTTCGCCTGCCGGTGACCGCGGCGGACCGGGCGGCGTTCGACGCCTACAATGCGCGGCAGACGAGCAACAACGGTCGTCGCGCCCCCGTCGGTGAAGTCGCGAGCGTGATCGACGACTACCTCAATTTGAGCGGCCGTGACATCCAAGGTTACGAGTTCGGCGTGCAATGGCGCGGACCGAAGACGCGCCTTGGTCAGTTTTCGCTGAGCAGTGAGGCGACGCATTATGTGCAGCGCCGCTCCAAGGCGGACGAGGTTTCGCCGATTCTTGATGAACTTGAGCGCAATGGTCGGGCGGCGTGGCGGGCCAACGCCTCGTTCTCGTGGCGGCAGGGCCGGGTGTCGGCGGGCTGGTTCACGAGCTACTTTGGTTCTTTTGTCGATACCTCCGCCGCGACCACGGAGCCGATCTATCGCGCGTTGGGTTTCCCGAACTATGTCAAAGTTTTCAACGACAACGGCATCACCCGTTATCTGCTGCGCGTCGATCCCTCGTTCAGTCACAACGCGTGGTTGTCCTACCGTTTCGACCAGAGCGCCCACGTGTGGCTGCGTGGTGTGACGATGCGCGGCGGGATCAACAACGTGCTCGACCGCGCGCCGCAGCTCGCCGACGAGCAATACGGATTTTTCTCGGGGAGTGCCAATCCCCGCGGGCGTCAGTTTACTGTCGAAGTTTCCCGTAAGTTTTGATCCACCGATGAGCGTTCTGACTGGGTCGTGATCGGACGGCGTGATCGGACGGAAGCTTGTCGACCCGCTGGAAGTATCCCCACACTCCTCAAGCGTGATTTTGTTCCTCAAGCCCGCCCCGGCGACTCCCCCACTGCCTACCGCTTTGATCGATCCGCACTATCGTCGCCTGCGGTGGCAGGTGTTCGCGGGGATTTTTGCGGGCTACGCGGGGTTCTATCTGGTGCGAAATAATTTCGCGCTCGCGCTGCCGGCGATCCTCCAGGCGCATCCGGAGTTCACCAAAGTGCAATTGGGCTGGGCGATGACGGGGCTCGCGGTGGCGTATGGGATTTCCAAGTTCATCATGGGTTCGGTGTCGGACCGCAGCAATCCGCGCTGGTTCATGGCGCTGGGTTTGTTGCTCACGAGCGGGGTGACGTTTGCGTTCGGCACGGTCCCGGCGATTTACGACTCGCTGGCGCTGATCATCGCGCTGCAAACGCTCAACGGTTGGTTCAACGGCATGGGCTGGCCGCCGTGTGGGAAGAGCATGGTGCATTGGTGGAGCACCCACGAGCGCGGGAAGATCGTCGCGGCGTGGAACGTCGCGCATAACATCGGCGGCGCGCTGGTCGCGGTGTTCGCCACGTGGGCCGTGGTGCGGTTTGGCGACTGGGGGGCGACGTTCTACTTTAATGCCGCCATCGCGGCGGGGGTGGCCGGATTGATTTTGCTGCTGGTGCGCGACACGCCGCAGAGTTGTGGGCTGCCGTCGATCGAGGAGTATAAAAAGGACTACCCACCGAACTACTCGGCGGCGCACGAACGCACGTTTACGTTCAAGGAGATTTTTTTGGGCTACGTGCTGAACAATAAATTCCTGTGGGCGATCGCGATTGCGAACGCGTTCGTGTATTTCGTGCGCTATGGGGTGGTGAACTGGATTCCGACCTATCTGCAGACGGCGAAGGGATTCAATTTTAAGGAGTCGGGCTGGGCGTGGACGGCGTTTGAGCTGGCGGGCATTCCGGGCACGATTTTGTGCGGATGGATTTCTGACCGCGTCTTCAAGGCGCGGCGGGCGCCGGCGACGATGCTGTTCATGGCGCTCACGTTGGTCGGTTTGGTGGTCTACGGTCTGAACGGGCGCGGTCCCTACTGGATTGATGTGGCGGCGCTGATTGCGATCGGGTTTTTTATTTATGGGCCGATCATGATGATTGGCCTGCACGCGTTGGATCTCGTGCCGAAGAAGGCGGCGGGCACGGCGGCGGGGTTCACGGGGTTTTTCGGCTACTTCCTCGGCTCGGCGCCTTCGGGTGCGGGCGTGGGGTGGATCGCGGATAAGTGGGGTTGGCACGGGGTGTTTGGCACGATGATCGTGTGCTGCGTGCTCACCATCGTATTCAGCGCGCTGACGCTGGGGCGGCGGAAAAACTAGCGGGCGGCGTGCAGGCGAAATTTCTGAGATATGAAAACGAAAAATTGCTACTATCGCCCGCAAGCGGGCTCCTACCTTTCGGCCATCGCCGCCGCGCTGGTGATTGCGGCCTCGGCGTGCGCGGCGGAAACCCGGCCGCTCGTGATCGCGCATCGCGGGGCGAGCGGTTACCTGCCCGAGCACACGCTGGCGGCGAAGACGCTGGCCTACGGACTTGGTGCGGATTTTTTGGAGCAGGATCTCGTGCTGACGAAGGACGATGTGCCGGTGGTGTTGCACGATATTTACGTCGATACCGTGACGGATGTGGCGAAGCGGTTTCCGGAAAGGAAGCGCGCGGATGGGCGTTTTTATGCGCTCGATTTCACGCTCGCGGAACTGAAGCAGCTGCGAGTGGCGGAGCGGTTTAATGCGAAGACGGGCAAGGCGGTTTTTGCGAAGCGCTATCCGTCGGAGGCCTCGCCGGCGGAGTTTCGGGTTTCGACGCTGGAAGAGGAGCTGCAACTTATCCAAGGGCTGAATCGCAGCACTGGCCGTAACGTGGGGATCTACCCGGAGATCAAACAACCGAAGTGGCATCGCGCGCAGGGCCACGACATCAGTCGAATCGTGCTGCCGATCCTCGCGCGCTACGGCTACGCCACCAAACCGGACGCCTGCTTCCTCCAGTGTTTCGAACTCACGGAGGTGAAGCGCATCCGTGGTGAGCTCGGCTGGAAAGGCCGCCTGGTGATGCTGCTCAATGGGCGAGGCCAAGAGGCAGACGGAGTCGACCATGACGCACTGTGCACGGCGGCTGGCTTGAAAGAGCTGGCCGCGTTCGTGGACGGAATTGGTCCGGCGCTGGGGCGGATCGTCACGTGGTCAAGTGCGAGCGAAAGAAAGATGACGGACTTGGTGAAGCAGGCGCACGCCCTTGGCCTCGTGGTTCATCCCTACACGATCCGCGTGGATGACTTGCCGAAAAATTGTCCGTCGGCCGAAGAGCTGCACGCGGCGGTCTTTCGCGAGGCGAGGAGCGACGGCGTGTTTACCGATTTTACGGATGTGACGCTCGCGTGGGTGAAGAAGTAGGCGCAGGCGGGGGCATCGACGAGTTTTTCGGTTAACGATTCGGACGGGAATAGAACGCGCAACGACGCGCGGGGAGCGGAGTTGACTGCCAAGGAAACGATGAAGGAGTTTACGAGAAGTAAATGACTGAAATCGGGCACAGGGATCGTGCTGCACGGCCACGGTGATTTGGCGATTTTTGACCGAGTCCCGGGGCTCGTGGGCCGAAGGAGAGCCGAGCGCAGGAGGGCGAAGAGACAGGCGCAGTGGACGCAGCGGCCGAGCTCTGATGTTCGCGCGAGGTGGGCGAGCGGTGATTTTTGAACGGGTGAGCCACGCGGAGGCGGGGGGAATCGCGGTGAGCAGTGCGATGGCACCTGCCCTCGTAATACCAACGTCATACCAACGTCCTTTGAACTCTGGACTATTCGGTAGCCGCGAGCGCCAGCGAGTGGTCGGATCACCACTCGCTGGCGCTCGCGGCTACCCGGCAAATCAAAGTCTGAATCATTTGGGCGATTGATATTATGCCAACAGATGCACCTAAAATGTTGCCCAAAAACATCTCTCGTTCGACGCCAGGATATTATTGCCGTCGAAAAAAATGACCCGACAGACTGGGTGCGGGTCAACGAGCACCTCATCAAATGGCCGTGAGACCAGCCGTCACTTCTTCCGCATCGGGAAGGGGACGGCGGTCCGCCCCGTGTGGTGGCGCCAAAACCACCGGGCCATGGCCGGCAGCAGAATGATGGCGGCGATCATGTTGACTAAAAACATGAAGGTGAGGAGGAGCCCCATATCGGCCTGGAACTTGAGTGTGGAGAAGAGCCACATACTCACGCCGATGGCCAGGGTCAGGCCCGTAAAGACAATCGCCGTGCCAGTATCTTTGAAGGCCTCGAACATCGCGTCCTCAAAATATTCCCCGTCCTTGAGTCCGGAGAGCAAACGGGCGAACAGATAAATGCCGTAGTCGACGCCGATGCCGATGCCCAGCGCGACCACGGGGAGGGTCGAGGTCTTCAGTCCGATGCCCAAAAACACCATGAGCGCGTAAGCGAGGTAACTGACCATCGCGAGCGGGACGACGATGCACAGCGTGGCGCGGATACTGCGAAACGTAATCAAGCAAAGCGCAATGACGGCGCCGAAAACCCAGTAGAGGATCGGCCGCTCGGCGGCGCGCACCACTTCGTTCGTCGCGGCCATGACGCCGGCGTTGCCACTCGCGAGAAGGAACTTGGCTTTGTCCGAAGGGTGCGAGGCGGAGAAGGCCGTGACGGCATCGGTGACTGCGCGAAGGGTCTCGGCTTTGTGATCGCTGAGAAAAATCATGATGGGCAGCACACTGGCGTCGCGATTCAGGAGGCCGGTGGCGGTCTCAATCGGGGAGACGGCTTGCGCGAGTGCTTGCGCGTTGCGCGGCAAGACGCGCCATTTGAGCGAGCCTTCGCTGTAGCCGGCATTGACGATCTTGGCCATCGACGGAAGAGAGATCACCGACTGGACGCCGGGCACTTGACGGATTTGGCCCTCAAACCGATCCATCAACGAGACGACGTCGTAATCGACGCAGCCGTTCGGGATCGTTTCGACGATCACGGAGAGGACGTCCACCCCGATGCTAAATTTTTCCGTGATCACGCGTGAATCGATGTTGTAGCGGGAGTTTTGCCGCAGCTCGGGCACACCGGCTTGGGTGTCGCCGATCCGGATCTCGCCGGCCTTCCGTTCGCCCCACACGCCGAGCGCCACACACAGCACGATGATGATCATCGACGGTGCCGGTTTCATGCCTTTGGCGAGCCGGCTCCAAAACGCGTCGGTCATCGCGCGGCGGTCGGCGACCCACCGGGCGTAGGAGGCCGGCAGATGCAGATAGGAGAGCAAAATGGGGAGAAGAAAGAAATTGGTGATGATGATCACGGCCACCCCGAAGCTGGCGGTGATGGCGAGTTCGTGAATGGTCGGAATTTTTATCACCATCATGGTGATGAATCCGACGACGTCCGTCATGAGGGCGACGACGCCGGGCACGATGAGACGCTTAAAGGCGAAGAGCGCAGCGGTGGGGCCGGCATGGCCGGCAAAGACCTCGTTGCGAAACGTGCAGATTTTTTGGACGCCGTGGCTGACGCCGATGGCGAAGACGAGGAACGGCACCAAAATCGAAAAGGGGTCGATGCCATAGCCGAGTGCAGTCAGACCGCCGAGTTGCCAGACGACGGCGACGAGGGAGCAAACGACCGGAGCGGCGGCGAGTTTCCATCGCCCCGCGTATTTCCAGACGAGCAGGCCGGTGATGACGATCGAGACGCCGAACAACAGCAGGACGCCCCGGGCGCCATCGCTGATATCGCCGATGACTTTTGCGAACCCGATGATGCGAACGTCGATCGTGCCGCCGCTCGCCTTTTCGATGCTTTGCCGCAGGGCCTCCAGACCTGCGGCGACGCGAATGTAGTCGATTTTTTCGCCGGTGCGCGGATCGATTTCGAGGAGCTGCGCGCTCACGATCGCGCCGGTAAAGTCGTTGGCGACGAGTTGGCCGAGTTTGCCGGACTTCAGGATGTTCTCCCGCACGCGGGCGAAATTGGCCGGGCTCGCGGTGAAGTCCGCCGGCATCACGTTGCCGCCCGAAAATCCGTCTTCGACGACTTCGATGTAGCGAACGTTGGGCGTGAAGAGGGACTGGACCTGCGTGCGGTCGACGGCGGGCAGGAAGGTGATTTCGTCGGTGGCGCGCTTGAGCTCGGTGAAAAACGGGGCGGTGAAAATGTCGCCTTCGCGGACCATCAGCGCGACGAGCACACGATTCGCGCCGCCAAATTCACTTTGGTATTTTATGAAAGTCCGGATGTAAGGATGGTCGAGGGGGAGCGACTTGTTGAAACTCGCATCGACGCGCAATTGGCTCGCGAAGACCGCCATCACGGCCGTCAAAGCGGCAAAGCCGATCACGAGGGCCGTGCGGTGGCGGAAGATCCAAGCGGCAAATTTGTCGAGCATGGGGAAGAGACGAGCCGTGGCGGATTCTCAATCAACCTGGATGGTGACGCCGGAATCAGGGGTGGAGGCTGGAGCGTTCATCGCGGCGCTGCGAGCAGCGTGGCCCCGGCTTCGCCGAGCGCCACGATGCTGCCGTCGGGGGCTTCGACGAGCTCGGCCACTGCTGTCGTGAGTGGGTTTTCCCATTTCGTGAGGGACTTGCCGTAGTCGCGGCTGATCAAAAGCACGCGGGCGTGTCCGGCGAAAACGAAGAAGTTGCTCCGAAGTTTGAGCGAGGCGGCGAGTAAAACGGGCTCGGGGGTGGCGAGGGGCACCCACGTGTCGCCATCATCAATCGAACGAAAGGTCCGGCCCCGCAGGCCGTGGGCGACGAGGGTGCGTTTATCCAGGGGCAAAATACCGTAGAACGAACCCTCGTAAGCGGCGGCGATGCGTTTCCACGTGGCACCTTCGTCGGAGGACCGCAGCAACGTGCCGCGTTCGCCGGCGAGGTAGAGGGTGCCAGTGGGGCCCCGGCTGAGGCGGTTGAAGTGATAGTCGTCGTCGCTGATTTTCCGGCGCGTCCACGTCTTGCCGCCGTCTATGGTCGTCACAAAAAGACCGTAGGCCCCGACCGCGATCACGCGTTGCGCGTCGAGGGCCAAGACGTCGAGGAAGGAATCGGCGAGGCTTTCGCCCTGCCATTGTTGCTGCCACGTCCGGCCGGCATCGCTGGTGGTCAAAATGAGGGCATCGTGGCCGACGGCCCAGCCGCGCACGCCCTCGGGCACGAAGGTGACGCCGGTGAGCGTAGCGGTGGCCAGCGAAGCGGCGGCCTGCCAGGTGCGGGCGTTGTCGGTGGAACGGAAAATTGCACCGCGTTCGCCGACGGCGACGATGTCGGGTCCGACGACGGCACCGTCCAGCAGGAGGACGCGGGGGTTGACCACGGCAGCACCGAGCTCGCCGACGGCGAGGGCGACGAGGAAAAAAAGAGTCCGAGAACGCATCGGCTGCAAAAAAGGCCGGTTTGAGACCGGCCTTGGTTCACTCAACGCACACCGTCGCGGCGGAGGGAGTCGGGGGTGAAATCCGCCGGGGTGCGCTTCAAGGAGAAGTCATACATGGCATTCTCGTTATCCAAGCCGATTGCGAGGTAGCGACCGTTTTGAAGGTCGCAGTGCACCTCCAACGTGCTCCAAAAAGTCTGGGCGTCATAGTAGTTGATGCAGTGAGCCTCGGAGACGCGCCAGAGCTGCCCGCGCGCGTCGTATTGGTCGGCGGCGAGAATCTGCCAGCTGTCCTCGTCGAGGTAAAATGTGCGCCGTGCGTAGAGGTGGGAGGTGCCGGTCTTGAGCGTGGCTTCGAGCACCCAGACGCGGTGGAGTTCGTAGCGGGCGAGATCCTGATTGATGTGGCCGGCTTTTAGGACGTCGGAAGTCTTCACCGTGTTGCTGTGAAGTTTGTAAGAATTATAGGGGACGAGCATTTCCTTTTTGCCGGTCAACTTCCACTCGTAGCGGTCGGGCGCACCGTTAAACATATCGAACTGGTCGCTGGTACGCTGGCCGTCGGCGGCGGTGCCGGGATTGTCGTAGGCGACGTTGGGGGCGCGGGTGACGCGGCGGCGGCCGGCGTTATAAATCCAGGCCCGCCGGGGCTCTTTGATTTGGTCCATCGTTTCCTGCGCGACGAGGATGGTGCCGGCGAGGCGGGCGGGAGCGACGACCGCTTGTTTGAACATGATCAGCGTATTATCCTTTTCGAGTTCAGCGGCCGTCATTTCCGGGAGAGTGTAGTTGAAGAGGAATTCATCCTCGAATTTGACGAGCTGGTAGCCACCGCCGCGTTCGACGGCGGCTTGATCGATGCGCCGCGAGGCGGACACTCCGCGGTAGCGCGTGAGGTGATTCCAGAGGACTTCGAGGCCGCTCGCCGGGAGGGGGAACGGAACTCCGATCACGGCGCCGCTGATGCCATTGCCACCGGTCGTGAGTTGCGCGGTGGTGGCATTCTTGCGGGTCGCGTCGTAAACGCGCTGGGGATTCGAGGCGCTGCGGCGGGTGGGGTAGACGACGAGTTTGTAGTTGGGATAGGCCTTGAGCATCGCGAGCGCGCCGGGCGTGAGCTTCGCGCTGTGTTGGGCGGAGTTGGCGGCGGTGATCGTGAAGAGCGGCTGATCGGAGGCGAACGGATCGGGGTGGTGATTGCCGGGCTTGTAGCCGGCGGGCGGAGTGAGGATGCCCCCATTCCACGCAGGGATGGAGCCGTCGGCGTTGGCCGCCGTCTCACCACCGAGCGGTGTAAGGTCTTTTCCGAGACGTGAGGCCGTGGCCTCGGGCACGGCGGCGTGCAGGAGTGGAAGGGCGGACACGAGACACAGGGCCGGACCCAGCAAGCGACGGACGAACGAGGAGACGGGAGTTTTTTTCATAGCGAGAACGGGCGGAATGGCGGAAGGGGGCGGCGCGGGAGTCGAGGGAGGGCGACGGTTTGAGACCGTCGCCCATTGGCTTAGAAGGAGTATTTGACCGTCGTCGCGAAATAGTCGCGGTCGTTGAGGAGATTAAAACGGCCAGCGCCGAAAAAGTTCACATAGCGGAGCTCGACCGACCAAGCGTTGCGATAGGTGAACTCCACGGAGAGATTCACGCTCTTGCGACCCTTGATGTAATTACTGAGAGGCGTCGGCGTATTGCCGGAGACGTCATGGGTGAAGGCGGCGGTGGGCTGCATGTTCACGTTCGGGAAGATGTTGTTATAGTCGAGCCGACCGAGGACTTGATAGCCCCACGAAAAACTGTCGGCAAACGCACCGGTCGGCGTCGGCGGAATCGTCGGGAATGGCGTAGCCAGCATGGCGGCCGCGCTGCCACTGGTGAAGGTGCCGGAGCCATCGTAGCGCAGGGTGTCTTTGCCGGGAAGGTTGGCCCAGATGCCGCCGGCCTCACCGAGTAAGGTGAACTGCTGGGAGCCCAGCATGGGGCCGAAAACTTTCGTGACGGTGCTTTGCGTGGTCCACACATTGTGGCGGCGGAAACCGGGGACCTCGCGGTTGAGCTGACCGAGGAAGTTGCCGAGTTGATTGCTGGTGCCGAAGGCTGAACCGGTGGAGTTCGTCAGGGCCGAGAGGGTCGCGAAGAGCAGTTCGACATCGTCGACTTGCAGGGGGACATCCTTCTTGAGGGAGATTTCGCCCTGCCAAGAAATGCCACTGTTGCCGAGCGAGGTGTTGAAGCTGAGGCCGTAGAGATTGAGGCCCTCGGGGTATTCGGCGAAGTAGCGGCCGGTGGCGGCGGCGGTGAGCAACGCGATCGAGCGGGCACCAGCGACGGCGGCCTGGATGGCGGGCGACTGGATCGTGGCGGCTTCAACCGGCGTGAGGGTCGTGGGCGCGAGCGTGGCCTTCACGAGCAATTGGAAAATCGCGGCAGCTTGCGCGGGTGCGGCTGCGGCCGGAACGCCGCCGCGGAGGAAGGCGATGGTCAGTGGTCCCGTGAGGTCGGTGTTGATCGGCGACGTGGGCGTGCGTGAACTGAGGAGCGGCGAGCGGCTGTTGTAGCGCGCGTAGTAGGCGCCGAACTCGGTGTTGTTGAGCCCAGGCGCGAGGAGGCGCGTGGCGACCCCATATTGATTGTAGTTCGAACCTTCGCGGTCTTTCTCGCGCGGGATGGAGCCGAGCGTGCCGCTGTCGGCGAGGGTGCCGAAGCCGAGGAGGACGTTGCTCCCGCCCCGGGTCGCAAAATCATTGGTGGAGAAATACGTGCCTGCGGGTTCGAGTTCATTGCGGCGGAATTCGAGGAGCCAGAACGGCTCGACCGTGACGTTCTTCGCGACGCCGATCGAGGCCTTCACGAGATTGACGGGCAGCAGCGCTTCTTTGAGTTCGGCACCGGGGGTGCGGAGCTTGGAGAGGTCGGCGGAATTGACGACGTTGATGCCGTTCGGGATGAACGTGCTTTCGCCGAGGCTGAGCACTTGGCGACCAATGCGGAATTCCACGGGCATGTCCGCACCGACGGTGAATTTCGTCCGCGCATACATATCCAGAAACTCGGCACCGCGGACCACGCGGTCTTTGGCCTGATCGGAAAGTTTTGTGCGCAGCGTGTCATCGCTCTTGAAGTCGGTGAACCAGTAACCGCGGACGAGGGCGCCAAAGTTGCCGTATTTGAGCTCCAAATCATGGGAGCCCTTGAGCAGCTGCGACGCCCACCCTTTGCCGTAGTTGAGATTGCCATCGTCGGTGTTGACCGAGTTCAGCAAGCCGGGGACGCCATTAAACACATTTGTGGTGCCGTAGTTGGTGTTCGACGGATCTTTCAAGCGATAGATCGCGCCGAAAGAAAGGGTTGTATCAAAGCTGCCCGTGAGACCGCCGCTCTTGATCGGGATGGCGTGAGTCGCCGGGGCGAGGAGCGCGAGACCGAGCGCAGGGGCGAGAGCTGCGCGCGCGAGACGGATGACAGCGAGGGAGGTGGCGATGTTTTTCATAAGGCGATGGTGCAACGGAGGCCTGTTCGCGGTAAACGCAACGGCCGGAGTGAAGTGAGGTTTTGCTGACAACTCGGGGTAATATCTGAGCACAAAATGGAGCCGTCACCCGTGGGGCAAGAATGAATATCACGTCGGGCGTGGCGGCGTGCTTCGGCGGTGGTCGCAGGAACGCCGAGGCCGGAATCGCGAAACGTGATTCGCGCTTTGACGCGTGAGAATTTTCCCCAAGGGTGCGCGTCCCACCCATGCAGGCCGCGACTCACATCCACGTCAAAGGCGCGCGCGAGCACAACTTGAAGAACCTCGAGTTGCGCATTCCGCGCGGGAAACTCGTTGTGATCACGGGACCGAGCGGTTCGGGAAAATCGTCGCTGGCGTTCGACACAATTTACGCGGAGGGCTACCGCAAATACATGGAGAGTCTCTCGGCGCAGGCGCGTCAGGTGCTCGATCAGCTCAAGCGGCCCGACGTCGATTTTATCCACGGTCTGTCGCCCGTGCTCGCGATCGAGCAGCGCACCGGTGTCGGTGGGCCGCGCAGCACCATCGCCACTGCCACGGAAATGGCGGACTACGCGCGATTGTTGTGGGCGCTCGTCGGCGAACAGCGCTGTCCGAAAGACGAGGGCCGCGTCGTGCAACGCTCGCTCGACGACAACGTCCAACGCATCCTCACGGAATGCGCGGGCGAACGAGTGATGTTGCTCGCTCCGGTCCTGCGCGCGAAGCCCAGCGTGCTGCGCGAGGAACTGCCGCGATTGCGCCAACGGGGGTTTCAACGCGTCCGGCTCGACGGCGAAATCAAAAATCTCGATGAGCCCAAACTTCTCCCGACCGGTGCCGGCGTGAAAGAGATCACGGTGGAGCTCGTCGTGGACCGGCTTGTGGCAGTCGCCGATCAGCGTTCGCGTCTGGCAGATTCACTCGAACTCGCCTTTCGTGAAGGCAAGGACCGCGTCGTCGTGCTCGCGCAGAAAAACGCCGAGGTCCCGTGGCGGGAATTTTCCCTGAGCCAGTCGCTCGCGTGCGAAGTGTGCGGCGACGTGTTTGAGAAACTGACGCCCAAACATTTTTCGTTTTCCCATCGCGACGGCGCGTGTGCGACGTGCGACGGCTTGGGTCGAAAACTCCGCTTCGCCCCCGAGCTGGTGATCGCCGATCCGGAGAAAAGTGTGCGGGAGGGAGCGATCAAACCGTGGCGGATCGGGGGAAAAAATCTGATCATGAAACACAATTCATTGATCAAGCAGCTCGCCGAACAGCTGCCGTTCGACGTCGATGTGCCGTGGAAAAAGTTGCCGGAGAAAACGCGCAACGATATTTTGTTTGGTGCCGGTGAGCGTCAGTTCGCCATCAAACTTCGCCGGATGCGCGAGGCAAAAGCCCAGACCTTTCCCGGCGTGATGGCGGATCTCGAACACAGTTGGCGCCACACCGACAGCGAGGGCTTTCAGGCGCGGCTGACGACGTTTATGATCGCGGGCGAGTGTCCCGAGTGCCACGGCTCGCGACTCAGCGCGCGCAGCGGGGCCGTGCGTTGCGGCGGCAAATCGTTTCCGGATTTCATGGCGCTCGATATCATTGAAGCGGATGCGTTCGCCCGCGAACTCATCGCCGCCCACGGAGCCAATGATGCGGTGCGCGACGTCGTTACCGGCATCGGGCAACGGCTCGCATTTCTCCTCGAGACTGGCCTCGGCTACCTAACCCTCGACCGGGACTACGCGACGCTCTCCGGCGGCGAGGCGCAGCGTGTCCGGCTCGCGACGCAGCTCGGCATGGGGCTCATCGGGGTGATCTACGTGCTTGATGAACCGAGCATCGGACTGCACCCGCACGACAACCAAAAACTGCTCGACACGCTCGTCGCGCTGCGCGACCGCGGCAACACGGTCCTCGTGGTCGAGCATGACGAGGATACGATGCGCCTCGCCGACGAGGTTATCGAGCTCGGCCCCGAGGCGGGCGTCGAGGGAGGGCAACTACTCTTTCAAGGCACGCCGGTCGCCTGCGCCGCGTTGTCGATCCAGCAGTCGCGGACCGGCCCCTATCTCTCACGCCGACTCTCGGTCACACGCGACGCGAAGCCAAAAATTCCTGATGGTGCGTGGCTCACGGTGCGCGAGGCGCGGGCGAATAACCTCCGCGATGTCGACGCGAAATTCCCGATCGGCCTGCTGACGTGTGTGACGGGCGTGAGCGGTTCCGGCAAAAGCACGCTCGTCAACGATGTCCTCGCCGCCGCCGCCGCGCGCAAACTCAACGGCGCAAAAACCATCCCGGGTAAACACCGGCAGATCGAGAATCTCGATTTCTTTGAAAAGCTCGTGCAGGTCGACCAAGAGCCGATCGGCCGCAGTCCGCGCTCCAATCCCGCGAGCTACGTCGATCTGCTCACCCTGTTGCGCGATCTCTACGCGCAGGTGCCGCTGGCCAAGATCCGTGGCTACAAGGCCAGCCGGTTTTCCTTCAACGTTCGCGGCGGGCGCTGTGAACGCTGTCAGGGTGACGGTGCCATTAAACTGGATATGCAGTTCATGGCCGACGCCTATGCGCCGTGCCCGAGTTGTGGCGGGCGGCGCTACAATCGCGAGACGTTGGAGGTGCTGTTCCACGGGCAATCCATCGCGGACGTGCTCGATATGACGGTGCGCGAGGCGATCGCGCTGTTTCGGAATATTCCGCGCGTGATGGACAAACTCGCCACGCTCGACGCGGTCGGCCTCGGTTACCTGACGCTCGGCCAGTCGGCGACGACGCTCTCCGGCGGCGAGGCGCAGCGCATCAAGCTCTCGCTCGAATTGAGCAAACGCCAGCAAGGCTCAACGCTCTACATCCTCGATGAACCGACCACGGGACTCCACTGGGTGGATATTCAGAAACTGATGGACCTGCTGTTCAAGCTGCGCGATCAGGGCAACACGGTGATCGTAATCGAACACAATCTCGACGTGATCAATTTGGCCGACTGGCTGATCGACCTCGGCCCGGGTGGCGGACGCGAAGGCGGCGACCTCATCTACGCCGGACCGCGCGCCGGCATCGAAGCCGAGTCGCGTTCGCTGACCGGTGCGGCACTGCAGCGATGGAAGAGTGCGGCCAACAGGCCTCGACCTCCTGGCTGACCCCCAGCTGCGGCCCCGAGCCCGCCACCGTCACGCGCCTGCAACGCGCCTCGAGGATTACCTGCGCGGACATACGGAGATTCTGTTGGATTAGACGGCTCCATTGACGCCAATTTCACGGGCCATCCAAGCGATCATCGGCTTCCCATCGTTGCAACGAAGCGACTCGACCCACCAACGCTGGCGCGTCCCCATGTCGCCACGCTGATGCGCCGCCCACGCTAGGCAGCAGGCCGAGATCGCGCGGTCATAGGGCTTCGGGGCATTGGTCATGAGCAACTCCAGCAGAACCGTCCCCTCGGTCGCATGGCCCGTCACCAGCAACACGCTTCCGCGAGTCCCCGCCACCGTCCAGTCGTGCGGCTGCGCCTCACGCAGCTCCGCAGACAATGGCAAGCAGCGTTGCAGCATCGCACGGTCGCCGCTGAACAGCATCCACGTGCACCATTCGTCGAGCAGGCGCAGCCGCTCGACGTGCCCTTTGGGATAACTGCCAATGAGCGCCACGGTGGTTGCCTCGAGTTCCGTCAGCAACGGATGCCCCACGAGCGGCGCCCATTGGTCGGTAGGTCCAAACTTAGGGTGCACGCTGCGCCGCCCAAACTCGTGTGCGACTTCGGCCAACACGGCGGCGCGTTCAAATCTCTCCGCCGGCCACCCCAACACGATGCGGAGGATTCCAAGATCCGTAGTTTGTGGTTCCTCGCTGTTTCCGATGGGTCGGCGATCTGGCCTGCGGTAGCCACAGGCCTCCGTGCCTGTGGGGTTCGGCGACACGCCTGCCAGACCGGCAGGCAGGGACGCCTGCCGCTACACCGACCAGAGGAACTCAATGTCCTCCCACGCGGAATTGCAGGGGAACCAGAGCATATCTGTCGCCGGATTTACCCACTCAAAACAGCGAGGAGCCGTAAATCTGTGGTTAAAGTCTGAATGTTTGGGGCTGTTGGTATGAGGGGTGGCGCTGGTCGTCGGGGTGGGTGGGCTCTGTCCAGAAGACCGGTTCGCTCGCGGCGGCGGCGGGCCGGGAGTAGTCGTCGGCAAAACAACTCTGCATGCCCAGGCGATCCACTCGCTGGCGCTCGCGGCTACGAATTCGGGCGCGTGTGTCCCGGTGACCGAATTGGCAGGATCTTCCGGCCATCATGCGGGCACAGGGACGCGCCCGCCCACCTTCCGAATGCGCCGGCACTCGCGCGGTTCAGTCGCCACTCACCTATCACCTACGCCATAATCCCCGGGGTCACTTCGCCTGCGATGCCGGTGAGGCGCACGTCGAGGCCCTGGAATTTCGAGGACAGGCGGTGGTGGTCGATGCCCAGCAGCGCGAGCATCGTGGCGTGCAGGTCGTGCACGTTCACCACATCCTGCACCGCTCGATAACCGAGTTCGTCCGTCGCGCCGTAGGTGATTCCGGGCTTCACGCCAGCGACGGTTCGAGCAAACGCCGGGGCAAATCCCTCGCGCCGTGCATTACACGCTCAATGCTGAGCTCGTCGCCGATGGCCCTGTAGAACACGAGGTGTAACACGAAGGGCGCGCGGCCGGCCTGCCAGCGCATGCCCGTCAATTCTGGTGCCGCATAGCGGCATCGACGACCGCTCGCGGGAAAAACCGCGAGGAGCGCCATGCTCGCATCAAACGCAGCAAGAAACCGTTCGGCTACCTCCATCCCGGCGTGGTCCAAATACCAGCGATATTGCCTCGTGAGGTCCTCCTCCGCTCGTTGGGAGATGACCAACCGGGCGGTCATCGCGGCGCACTCGCCGCTGCACGCACGCGCTGCAATACGTCCGGCCCGTAGGGTCGGTGGGGACTGCGCACGCCGGCGAGCAACTCCGCCTCCCACTCCGGCGACTCGATCGCTTCCAATTGCTGAAGAGCCTGCAGCGCGTCCCGCATCACGCCATCCGCAGTAGCGTATTGGCCACTGCGCACTTTCTCCGCGATGAACGACTCCTGTTCCGTCGACAGCGTGATTTCCATGGAGCGAACGTTGTGACGCCTTCGCCGAGCGCTCAAGTCGTAACTCCGTCGAAGTGTCCGCCCATACGCCCACCCTACGCCATAATCCCCGGAATCACTTCGCCCGCGATACCTGTGAGTCGGACATCCAGTCCCTGAAACTTTGTCGACAG
>CAMBVX010000042.1 GCA_945871085.1 Opitutus sp. GAS368
GCCACGTGCCCCAGCCCCGCAAACATCGTCACGAGCAGTGTTTTTGCTCGATTCCAACCCCGCGCCCGCGCCACCAGCACGAACGGCAACCAGTGCGTCGGAATCGCGGCGTGAAAGAACGCCACAGTAAATCCGGTGAGAGCCAAGGTTGTGAGCACAGTTGAATTCATCAGGAGAAGGGTCAGCCAGCACGGCCCTCGCCACACTGTCGAACCTGAACCCTATCAAACTCGTCAAGGCCCCCCGTCTCACTTTCCGGCAACCTCGCTTTAGTGGGCTGCGGTGGGCGGGAAGGGGGGCATCGGCATCAACCTAACGCCGTGGCGGCCTGTTTGTCATGGCGAAGGAGCCTAATATCAATCGCCCAAATGATTCAGACTTTGATTGGCCGGGTAGCCGCGAGCGCCAGCGAGTGGTGATCCGTCCACTCGCTGGCGCTCGCGGCGACCGAAAAGTCCAGCGTTCAAAGGACGTTGGTATAAGCGACTGCGGCAATCCACCGTGCGTTCACCGATGGATTGCCACAGTCGGCAAGCCTTCTTCGCACTGACAAGCAGCGACGCTTGCGTGCTTAAGTTAACGTTTATGGAGGGCCGCCATGTCTTGGTGGGGATAAAGCCGAATGGCACTTAAAAGAATCCTAATGCACTCTTGCCAATAAGTTTACGTCGCCAAGATCCTACCCCACCCCAACCTCCCGCGCTACGACGATCGCGACTTCCACCAAGGCACATTTCCGCCATCCGACCAAAATTACTTATGTGCCATTCGACTCCGGTCCGCCCTACTCTCACCGCAGCAGCGTCGCTCCACCATCAATGTCGTAGGCCGAACCCGTAATGAACGAAGCCTCGTCCGAACACAAAAACGCCACCAGCGCGGCAATCTCCGACGGTTCGCCCATCCGCCCGATCGGTTGGGCCGCAGAAAGTTTGGCAAAAGTTTCGGCCTCTTGGCCCGGATAATTTTTCGCGATGAACCCATCGACGAACGGTGTATGGACGCGCGCCGGGCAGACGCAATTGCAGCGGATCCCGCGATTCACAAAATCCCGCGCCACCGACAGCGTCATGGTGAAAACCGCGCCCTTGCTCATGCCATAGGCGAACCGGTCGGCCAAACCGACCCGCGAAGCGAGCGACGCCAAGTTCACGATCGCCCCGCCGCCGGACGCCAACAGTTTCTGCACGCCGAAATGCAGCCCGTGGTAAACGCCCTTGACGTTCACCGCGTAAATCCGATCAAGGTCCGCCGCCGTCGTCGTCACAACATTACCGATATGCGCAATGCCCGCGTTGTTCACTAGGACGTCGAGTTTTTCCAGCGACGCAAACGCGCCCGCCATCGCCTCCGTATTGGCAACGTCCGCCGCCAAAACCCGCGCCGCACCACCGGCCGCCAGAATCTCTGCGACGGTCTCGGCTCCCGCTTCCGCGCTCCGCTCCAACACCGCGACGTGGGCACCCTCGGCGGCGAGTCGCACCGCAATCGCGCGACCAATGCCGGAGCCACCCCCTGTGACGAGTGCGTGTTTACTGGCGAAACGTTGGGGGAAGGTGGTCATGCACCCAAGGTAGGAGCGTGCTCGCACGCAATTCGAGATATTTCCTTCCCAACCCGGCCACCACCCACCTCACCACCGCGTCGTCTTAAATTTCCAGCCCGGCACCTTTTTCTGCATCTCCGGCTCGTCGTTGCGCTCCGTAAAACCGCAGCGCTGGTAGTTGTCCGCCGCCTTCGCCAGAGCCACGCGATCCAACTCCACACCGAGGCCCGCGCCCTGCGGCAACGTCACGCAGCCACCTTCGATCTTCATGCGGCCGCCGACGATAATATCCTCCCATTGCCACGGATAATGCGTGTCGAGCGCGTAGCTCAGGTTCGGCATGGCCGCGCCCAGATGCGTCATCGCCGCGAGGGAAATCCCGCCGTGGTTGTTCGAGTGCATGGAAACACCGCGACTAAAAATTCGACAGTGGGCCGCCAGCTCCATCGAGGCGCGCAGGCCGCCCCAGTAATGGTGATCCGTCAAAATAATATCCTCCGACGCGTGTTTCACACTGCCCGGCAAATCGTCAAACGACGTCGTGCACATGTTCGTCGCGAGCGGTGTTTTTAAGGCGCGTCGCACCGCCGCCATGCCCTCCTGCGTGCGACACGGGTCTTCGAGATATTCGAGAATCCCTTCCATCTCGCGGCCGAACTTGATCGAAGTCTCCACCGTCCATAGCGCGTTCGGATCGAGTCGCAACGGCACGCCCGGCCCGAAGGCTTCATGCAACGCCTTCATCGCGGCCACTTCCTGCGCGGGTTCAAATACACCGCCTTTGAGCTTGATCGATTCGAAACCGAATTCCTTCACCATCGCCTGCGCCTGAGCGACGATCCCCGCGGGATCGAGCGCCGCGGCCTGCCGCGCCGCGGCCCAACCCGTCGCCTGCGGATCGGTGCCAAAAGCCAACTCGCCGCCCGCTCCCTCGTATTTGTAGAACAAGTAGGCCGAATACGGCACCCGTTCGCGCACGACGCCCCCGAGCAGCGCCGCCACCGGCACCCCGAACGCCTTGCCCTGGATGTCCAGACACGCGACATCGAGCGCGCTGTAAACTTGGACGCGCGTGCGCCCGTCCCACGGTTTGTCGCCACGCGACACCGAGGTCTCGGGCGAGCAACGCTCGGCGAGTTTCGCGCGCAGCCCGTGCCAGTTCCGCGGGTCGGCGCCGATCACGACATCGCGCACCGCCGCGAGGGCCGCATCCACCGCCACACTGCCCGGCACTTCGGCGAGCCCCGTGAGCCCGTCGTCCGTCTTCAACTCCACGACGGTTCTCAAGCAATACGGCGCGTGCAGCCCGGCGGCGTTGAGCAGCGGCGGATCGCCAAGTGCGATCGGCGTAATGTGCATTTCGGTAATTTTCATAGAAATGGGGAGCGCGGGCGGCCCGCCCGCAGGCTGTTTCGAAGTGCGGGCCGGCGGCCCGCGCTCCCGGACTTATTTCCCGCGCAGCGTTGCCAGACTCGCCAACAGCCCCGCGCGCACACTGCCGCCATCGCTGCCCAACGCGACAAAGGTGTAGCCGAGTTCGCGGAGTTTCGGGATGAGCGCGGGATTGTGCACCAGTATGCCGGCGGCCTTGCCGTGCTGCTTCGCCGCCGCGCTCACTTTTTCGAGCGCTTCAATAAAGCGCGGATGATCGAGCTGGTCACGAATGCCCATGTTGTAGCTCAGATCAGTCGGCCCCACAAAGAGCACGTCAACTCCCTCGACCGCCGCGATCTCCTCGCAGTTGGCCACCGCCTCCGGCGTCTCGATCTGCGTGACCGTCAACAGCCATTTGTGGGCGTTGAGATAATATTCCTCAAAGCCACCGCCAAAGCCCGCCGCCCGCTGGACCTTCGCGACGCCGCGCACGCCGAGCGGAGGGTAACGCATCGCGGAAACCGCCGCCCGCGCCTCCGCCGCCGTGCTCACCCAAGGCGCCATCACGCCGTGCGCGCCCATGTCGAGCGCCCGTTTGAAACGCGGCGTCTCGTTGGCCGCGATGCGCACGATCGGCACCGCGTGGGTGGCACCCACCGCCTGCAATTGGTGCAGCAGCGTATCCTCGCCGCCCGGCCCGTGCTCATGATCAAGCAACAGCCAATCGTAGCCGCACTCTCCGGCCATCTCCGCCGTGATCGGCGAACCGAGGTTGATAAACGTGCCGACGACCCATTCACGGGCGAGCACCCGGGCGCGAAAATTTCCGGAGATTTTCATGATGGTTTAGAGCGATAAATAGAGCCGATAAAGCGCCTGCGTGCCACAATCTTCCCAGCCCTTCGCGGCGACTTGTTCGTAGAGCGCCTTCGCGTTCGCGAGTCCCGGCAGGTCGAGCTTCAGTTCGGCCGCGCTGTCGAGGGCGATCTTCATATCCTTGATGATATGCTTCACGTAGAATCCTGGCGCGAAATTGTCCGCGAGCGCGCGCGGAGCGAGATTCGTCATCGCCCAACCGCCCGCCGCGCCGCCACTGATGCTCGCGTGCACCGCCGCAGGATCGAGCCCCGCTTTCTTCGCATAGGCCAACCCCTCCACCCACGCGACCATACCGACCGCGACCGCGATCTGGTTTGCCATTTTGCAATGCTGCCCCGCCCCCGCCGCCCCGAGCAGCGCGATGTTCTTGCCCATGATTTCAAAGAGCGGCTTCGCCCGGGCGAACGCCGTCGCGTCACCGCCCACCATAATCACGAGCCGCGCTTCCTTCGCGCCGAGGTCACCACCCGAGACCGGCGCATCGAGTGAACCGAGGCCACGCTGGACGGCCGCTTCCGCAATTTTTCGCGCGAGCACCGGGCTCGACGTCGTCATATCGATGAGCAGCGCACCCGGCTTGGCGCGCTCCAAAATACCGCCGGCACCAAGATAGGTCGTTTCCACGTCGACTGGAAATCCGAGCATGGTGATCACCACGTCGGCCGCGACCGCCGCGCTCCCGGCCGACTCGTGCCAGGTCGCGCCGGCTGCGAGCAGCGCAGCCGCTTTAGCCTTAGTGCGATTGTAGACGTGCAGGGTGTGACCCGCCTTTTGGAGGTGACCAGCCATGCTGCGGCCCATGACGCCGGTGCCGATGAATGCGATAGAGAGCGATGCGGACATAGAGCGAATAGTTGGAAGGGGAGACAAAACGCATGGTGAGGCAAAAGCGTCCGCGCAGCCCGCGCGAACCAAATCTTACCACCGCGATAAGTTCGGCGTTGTGCGCAACGTCTCGCCCGCGCCACCGTCGTGCTTCCCATCATGACAACCTCCCGTCGCGTTTTCCTCAAAACCTCCTTGGCCGCCACCGCGACCACCGCCGCCTTCACCACAGGCCTCACCTCCTCTGCCGCCGACAAACCGTCCGCCGCCGCTCGCGACTACTATGAAGTTCGCGCCTACCGCCTGAAACCCGGTGCCTCGACCGCCCTCCTCGACAGCTACCTCGAGCAAGCACTCCTGCCCGCTCTCAAAGCGCGCGGCCTCTCGGCTGTTGGCGTGTTCACTGAGCTCGAGGTCGATAAGAAGGCCGGCACTTCGAAACCCAGGGTCGGCACCGCCGAGGCGCCCGCTTCCGTCTGGGTTTTGATCACTCACCCCACCCTTGAATCCTTCGTCAACGTCAGTGCGGATCTTAACACCGACCCCAAAGTCCAGGCCGCCGGTGCCGCCTATCTCAACGTCCCCAAGGCCACACCCGCCTTCGACCGCGTCGACACGTGGGTGCTCCGCGCCTTCGCCGGCTTCCCGCGGACGCAAGTCCCCGCATTTTCGAAAACCAAGTCGCCCACCCGCATCTTCGAAATGCGCGACTACGAGAGCCACAGCGAAGAGCGCGCCCTCAGCAAAATGGCGATGTTCAACAACGGCGAAATTGACGTCATGAAGGACCTCGGCATGTCGCCCGTGTTTTTCGGTCAGGCCATCGCCGGCCCCAATCTCCCCCACCTGCGCTACATCACGTGCGCCGCCGACCTCGCCACGCACCTCGACAACTGGAAGAAATTTGGCTCGCACCCGACGTGGATGAAAATGAAAGACGATCCCCAATACAAAAACAACACGTCGAAGAACACCGCCCGTTTCCTCGTGCCGACGCCCTACTCTCCGCTCTGACCCGCCGGCAGGGCGGACCGAAACCGCATACTGACCGGCACTCCCGCCCACGCCGCCGGTCTGAACAGCTCCCATGAAAATCCGCCCCTGGCAGTTTTTCGGTTTGCTCCTCGTCCTGACAACCTTGGCTCCCGCCCAGGATGTCCGCCCTGCTCCGCTGCTTCCCGCGCACAGCTCGTCCGCGCAACTTTCCCCTGAGCAGCTCGATGAACTGCTCGGCCCGATCGCACTCTACCCCGACGCCCTGATCGCGATCATGCTGCCCGCGTCGACCTCTCCCTCGGAGATTGTCCTCGCCGCCCGCTACCTCCAAGACGGCCGCAACGCCCAACAAATCGACCAGCAGCCCTGGGACGACAGCGTGCGCGCGCTCGCCCACTACCCTGACACGATCCGCTGGATGGACGAAAATCTCGCGTGGACGAAACAACTCGGCGAAGTTTTCCTCGCCCAATCGGACGACGTTATGAGCGCCATTCAACGCCTGCGGGCGCGCGCCCTCTCCGCCGGCTCACTGTTCACGAACGCCCAACAGCAGGTCGTCACCGAGGCTGGCCTCATCAGTATCTTGCCCGCGCAACCCCACGTTATCTACGCGCCCTACTACAGTCCCCAGATCGTCTATTTTTCCCGCGTCGGCTACTCGTCGTTCAACGAACCGTTCCTTTCGTTCGGGACCGGTTTTTCTTCCGGCTGGTGGCTCGCCTACCACTTGGATTGGGGCCAACGCCGCATCTGGGTGGTCGATCGTCACGCCCGCGAGCGGCACTGGCAGGAGCACCGCGATTTGCGCCCCGGTCTCCCGCCCCCACCCGGTCGCCCCGGCTTTGTCGGCCCTCCGCCGTGGCAGACTTGGCACCCCTCGCCGCACCATGCCCGCCCACCACGACCGGCTGACGTCGGTACCCGCACGCAAATCGTGATCGTGCAACCGGCACCGTATTCGGGCGCGCCGCGTTTCCATCGTCCACCGCCCAATCTCGCATCGCCACGTCCCGAACCCCGACCCCGACTTGCCACCGCCGAAACGCCTGGCCGTGCCCCCGGCACCGAGCGGGCCCGCGAGCGACCCAATGTTCCGCCAGTCACCACCTTTTCGCCCCCGGCGGTAGGCTCGACCGAGCCCTCGCCTGCTCCCCCGCCGCGTCGAACGAGAGCACCGGCCAATGCCCCCTCGACCCCCTCCCCCAACCCAGCGCCCGCCTCGTCCACGCTCACGTTTAATCCCACCCCGGCCCCTGCTCCCACCGCCGCATCTCCGACCCCGCCGCCCGCCCGCCCGAGTGCCGCGCGCAGCGATCAACCCGGACGAAATCGCTCCACGCGTGAAGATCGCCCAGTCAACCCCGAGCGCACCACCACGGAGGCGTCACCGCGCACCCGTTCCTCATTTCCGCCCACGCCTCCGCAAAACCAGCCCGTCGCCGCCCCCGCGACCGGCTCTCGCGCGACCCCGCCTCCGCCCGCGGCGACTCCTCCTGCGGCGACTTCGCGCTCAACGCCTCCTCCCGCCGAAACCGAAGACCGCCGAAACCGGAAGCCAGACGAGCAGCCACGATAGCCTCCCGATGCAGGGGAACTTGTCGGCGAAGACGTTGCCGACGCTGAACGCCCGCATCGACGTAACGTGAACGGCGACCCCTGCGGCCCGCATTGACTCTTCGTCGGCGCGCCGGCCCTTTGTTGGCCTTCATGGCTTCGTTCGCACCCAACTCCGCTCCGCTCGCGCCCCTCCCCGGCTCACCCGCTCCGGACGCCGTGATGGACCGCTTCCTCGCCGTCGCCGCCGAGCGTGGACTCGCGCTCTATCCCGAACAAGAAGAGGCGATCCTCGAACTCTTCGCCGGTCACAACGTCGTGCTCAACACGCCCACCGGCTCCGGCAAATCCCTCGTCGCCGCCGCCCTCCACTTCAAAGCCCTCTGTGCGGGAGAACGCTCCGTCTACACCTGCCCCATCAAGGCGCTCGTGAACGAAAAATTCCTCTCCCTTTGCCGTGATTTCGGTCCCGAACATGTCGGCATGATGACCGGCGACGCCTCCGTAAATCCGCAAGCGCGCATCCTCTGCTGCACCGCCGAAATTCTCGCCAACATCGCCCTCCACCGCGGCTCCACGAGCGATGTGCGCGCGGTGATCATGGACGAGTTTCACTACTACTCCGACGCGGAGCGCGGCTACGCGTGGCAGGTCCCGCTCCTCACGATGCCGGGCGTGCGTTTCCTGCTCATGTCCGCGACCCTCGGCGCGACGGATTTCTTCGAAAAAGAAATGACCCGCGTCACCGGCGCGCCGAGTGTCACCGTGCGCAGCGACCGCCGCCCCGTGCCCTTGGAATTCGAATACAGCGAGACGCCCCTCACCGAGCGCGTCGCCGCCCTCCTCGAAGCGAAGCGTGCCCCGGTCTATCTCGTCTACTTCACGCAGCGCTCCGCCAGCGAAGCCGCGCAAAGCATGATGAGCCTCCACGTCTGCTCGAAAGAGGAAAAAGCCATTCTGCAAACCGCCCTTGAAGGCGTCCGTTTCAATAGCCCCTACGGCAAGGAAGTCCGCCGCTGGCTCCGTCACGGCATCGGCGTGCACCACGCCGGTCTCCTCCCCAAATACCGTATTCTCGTCGAACAGCTCGCGCAAAAAGGCCTGCTCAAACTCATCTGCGGCACCGACACCCTCGGCGTCGGCATCAACGTCCCCATCCGCACCGTCGTCTTCACGCAGCTCTGGAAATACGACGGCAAGAAAGCCGCCGTCCTCACCGTGCGCGACTTCCGCCAAGTCGCCGGCCGCGCCGGCCGCAAAGGCTACGACGACAAAGGCTACGTCATCGCCCAAGCGCCGGAATACATGATCGAAAACAAGCGCGCCGAAGAAAAGGCCGCCGGCGATCCAAAGAAACAAAAGAAGCTCGTGAAGCAACGCGCCCCCGAGGGCAGCGTCGGCTGGGATGTAAGAACGTTTGAGCGCCTCCAGACCGCGCCCTCCGAGGGCCTCGTTTCCCGCTTCGATATTTCCCACGGCATGCTCCTCCTCGTGCTCAGCCGAGATTCCGACGGCTGCCGCGCATTGCGCCAGCTCATCACCGATTGTCATGAGACCCCGCACAAAAAACGCGCCCTTCGCAAACGCGCCTGGCAACTCTTCCGCGCCCTCCTCGACCGCCAGATTGTCGAGTTCCTGCCCGGTAGCCGCGAGCGTGAGCGAGTGGAGCACCCCCGTAGCGACGAGCGCCCGCAAGCCGCCCCCTCCGTTCGCAAACTCCGCGTCAACCTTGATCTCCAAGACGATTTCTCCCTCCACCAAGCGCTCTCGCTCTATCTTATCGATACGCTCCCACTCCTCCCGAGCAACCCGTCGCCCCAATCTTCCGCGTCTTCCGAGTCTTCCCCCACCGATTATCCGTTCGACGTGCTCACCCTCTGCGAGTCCATCGTCGAAGACCCCGACCAAATCCTTCGCCGCCAGATCGACAGACTGAAGGGCGAAAAAATTATGGAGTTAAAGGAAGCCGGCGTCCCCTACGAGGAGCGCATGGAAAAACTCGAAGCCATCGAGCACCCGAAGCCGCTCCGCGAATTCCTCTACGAGACGTTCAACGCCTTCGCCGCCGCGCATCCGTGGATCAACCAGGAAAACGTCCGTCCCAAGTCCATCGCGCGCGAAATGTTCGAACGTTACCGCTCGTTCTCCGACTACGTGAAAGACTACGGCCTCGAACGCTCCGAAGGCCTCCTCCTCCGCCACCTCTCTCAAGTCTGGAAAGTCCTCAGCCAAACCGTCCCCGAGAACGCGAAGACCGAAGAGGTCATCGAAATGGAAGACTACTTCCGCGAACTCATCCGCGGCATCGACTCCAGCCTCCTTGAAGAATGGGAACGCCTGAAAAACCCCGACTACGTCGCGACCGCCACGAGCGACACCGACAAGCCCGCGCGCCCCGCGAGCTTCGATATTACGCGCGACGCTCCGACCTTCCGCCGCCTCGTGCGCACCGCGATCTTCGGTTTCCTGCAAGACCTCGCCGCCCGCGAATTCGACAGCGCCCTCTCGCGCCTGCGCACGGATGCAGCCGCCGCCCCGGCCGACCACGACGCTGTGTCGCCCGACGCCCGCAAACTCGAGGCCGCCTTCGCGCCATATTTCGACGCCCGCACCCGTTTCCGTCTCGACCCCGAAGGCCGCAGCGCGAAGCACACGCACTGGTCCGAAGAAATCACTTTCGAGGTGGAGCGCGTTGACCCCAACGCGCTTTCCGAAGCCGCCCCCGCCTCCAACGCCCAATCCCCCGCCGCTCCCGCGCACAAACACTGGACCATCGCCCAAGTCCTCATCGACGCCGAAGAGCAGAACGACTGGGAAGCCACCTTCACGGTCGACCTCTCCGCCTCCCGCACCGAAAACCGCGCCGTCGTCGCCTTCGTCGGCGTCGCGCCGATCGGTTCCTCGCCTGTCGCCGACTTGACCTCATAGCCAAATCGCACAGCCCGACTGGCCCGAGATTGTTGGTCAGTAAACGCCATTCCACCACGCCATGAGGACCTAAAACATTTCCCTCTTCCCTTGGAGTCGCGTCGCCTTCACCGCAATCATCGTCGTTACGAACATCTGGTTCGCGAGACTGCGGGCGAAAAAAAACCAAACCAAGAAGTCGCCAGAATTAAAAAACAGCGGCCAACGATGACGAGTGGCGCAACGATCCTCGGATGGATTCTTGCCGTCTACCTTTTCATGATGGGTTTGGCAGTGATCACCTCGGGCCGCTTCATTGGCAAGAAAGGCGCAGTGATCATGGCCGGACCGGCCGCACAAGTCGCCGGCGCCGTATTCTTTCTCTTGGGGAGCTACCTCCTGTAGCTGCTCCGCACCCACTCCGTAAAACCTACGAATGAAAATAAGCAGCGAGAGTGAGCTCACCCGAGTCGGCCCAAAAGCGAATGAGTCCAGCAGCGCCCGGCTGGAGGCCTGGCCACGGCCGCCTTCCCGCCTATGATCGCCAGGTTCAATGGGCCCTCTTGCCGCGAGTATCATTCGTTTTTCAGGTATCGCCCGAGTGTGTGAATGAACGCAGTGGCTGCGGTGACACGAGTGTCCGCTCGTGGTGGTGCGAGCGGATGACAACGTCGAAACGGTCTTTCGTCATGTGCTCAAGAACCGCCGGAAGAAACCGTTTCTTCGCCGGACGACCCGGCGTATCGGAGCGGCGTCGCTCGCCGTCTGTAACAACCCCATCGTAGTGCTCGACGACGGACGGCCTGAACCCAGATTTTTTGTCGCCCGCGCCTCTGCAGCCGCGACCCTCTTCGCGGACATATCGAACGCCGCCCGACATTTTCACGACTTCGCGAGTTTGGATTCCGCCCTTGTTTTTGAGAACGCGCTGACCAAAATATTTGCGATTACGTCTGAGCCCAGGACCGCGTCAACCATCCCTGGGGCACCTTCAATCATGGCGGTGAACTCCGCCGCTCATGGCTGATTGCAAAGTCCGATTCGCAACCAGCCAGAGGCCACTGCCCCCAACGTCCCGCCAAATTCCATGCGGCTGCAGCCCAACACATGGGCGGCGAATGCCCGGCGCACCGCCTTTGCGCTACTCCACCTCCGGCCGCACCACCGCGAGCTTCCGAAACTGCTCGCGGAAAAATCCGTCGTCCTTGGTCGCCAGCCGGTTTGCCCGCACCATAGCATGCGCACCGATCAGAAAATCTGCCGATAACCGCGTCCGCTTGCCGCCTGCCCGGCGGTAACGGTCATGGATTTCGCCGGCCAGTGTCGCAACCGCTGCATCTGACAGGTCGAAATGCACCCCCATTCGCTCGAAAAAACCCGCCTGTGCCGTCGCAGTCGGAAATCCGACACGCGTCTCCGCCCACACGATATCGCAGACCACCAAGCGCCCCTCGACCCGACACTTCGCCAGCGTCTCCAACCACGCCGCGCCATCCGCCTCACCCTTCGCGATCGCCCACAAAACCGAGCTGTCGACCGCCGTGATCACAGGTCACGCCGGTCGTAACCGCGCAGTTCCCGCAAAATCTGATCCGAGGTCTTACCCGGCTCAAAATCCTTCGCCGCCCCCAACGCCCCGCGCATCGCTTCGACGTCGAAATCGTGTTTCGGCTTGGCCCGGAGATCCGCCGCTTTTTCGTCAAACACCAGCTTCATGCCAGGCTTCAGGTGAAATTTTTTCCGGAGTCTGGCCGGAATCGTAATCTGATATTTACTGCTGAGTGTGGCCTCCATAGCTTCACGGTAAGTTCCACCGCTTGGTGGTCAAGCTTGGGGCCGCCCCTTGCCTCGTCCAACCCGTCGTTTGGCGCAGCTCACACGTTCGTTTTCAACAGACGAAACGCCCGCCCCCGACAAATAACGGCAGGCTCCGCCCAGCACCGCTCAGACGAATCCGTCCGCCCCAAATCCATCGCGCGCGAAATGTTCGCACGTTACCGCTCGTTCTCCGACTACGTGAAAGACTACGGCCTCGAACGCTCCCAAGGCCTCCTCCTCCGCCACCGCGCTCAAGTCTGGAAAGTTCTCAGCCCAACCGTCCCCGAGAACACGAAGACCGAAGAGATCATCGAATTGGAAGACTACTTCCGCGAACTCAACCGCAGTATCGACTCCAGCCTCCTCGAAGAATGGGAGCGCCTCAACAATCCCGACTTCGTCGCCGCCACGAGCGACACCGACAAACCCGCCCGCCCCGCAAGCTACGACCTCACGCCCGACAACGCCGCCTTCTGTCGCCTCGTGCGTAACGCGATCTTCGGTTTCCTGCAAGACATCGCCGCCCGCGAATTCGACAGCGCCCTCTCGCGCCCGCGCCCAAAAATGGACGATCGCCCAAGGCCTCAGCGACACCGAAGAGCAGAACGACGGGGAAGCCACCTTCACCGTCGACCTCACCGCCTCCCGCATCAAAAACCGCGGCGTCATCGCCTTCGAGGGCGTCGGGCCAGTCGGTGCCCTCCTCCTGACACGTCGGCGATGTAACCGGCGCGGTTGCGGTAGCTCCGGCGCGGGTCAGACGGACCGTGCCGAGTGCAAACTAACGCCTGGCAGTTCGCTCAATTTGCACGAAACAAACTACCGTCGACCTGCTCCGCGCGCGCCTCACAAATTTTTTAGCAGCTGGCGAACAAGGGACTTAGCACCACGCAGTATTCCGTTGGCACGTTCCGAGGTAGGTTCATCGCAGTCCTCCTCTTAAACCACAGTATCCCATGAATCCCCACTCCTCGACCACCTCTGTTTCGTCCGCTCGCGTAGCTGCCGCCAGCCCTCTCACCGAACGAGCCCTCGCCTCCCGCACCGACGCCGCTCACGACGCCAAACTCGTCCGCCGCTTCCACGCCGGCGATGAATCCGCGTTCCTCGAAATCATGACGCGCCACCGCGAAAAAATCTTCGGCCTCACCCTGTCGCTCCTGCGGAATCGCGGCGACGCCGAGGAAATCACCCAAGACACCTTCATCCGCGCGCACCGCGGGCTCGCAAATTTCCGCGGCGACTCCTCGCTTGCGACTTGGCTCAATCGCATCGCCGTCAACCTCGCCCGCAATCGTTATTGGTATTTTTTCCGCCGCCGCCGCCACGCCACGCTCTCGCTCGATGGCCCGTTGTCGACCGACAATGACGCCACTTTCACCGATCTCGTCGCGACCGACTCTCCCGATCCGGCGCGCGCGGCCGTCACCGCTGAGTTCACCGCACTTATCGCAACCTGCATGGAAAAACTCGAGCCGAGCCATCGGGAAATCCTGACGCTGCGCAACCAACTCCACCGCCCTTACGACGAAATCGCGGCCACCCTGGGTCTCAACGTCGGCACGGTGAAAAGTCGAATTGCCCGCGCGCGCGAAAATCTCCGCACCCTGCTCGCTGAAATGTGCCCTGAATTCGCACCCGACGCCCAGCCCGCGTCGTGGTTCGAACCCGCCGGCCCCCGTGGTCGACTCGCCCTCGCGAGTGCCTGAAAACTTTCTCCACCACGCGGTCAAACTCCACCCATCGCGCGGAGACGCTCAGCACCGCTCAATCAGTTCCAGTCGGACGACGAACAATGCGGTCGTGAGTGCGGTCCGGAATAGGCTCGGCCGGTTGGACCTTAAATGGAGTAGGTGCCGGCACGGGCTTGCCGCCTGCGGTCACGAGTTGCCGGTCTCGCACCGTCACATCCTCGACACGGAAGAGTTGGCCGTCCGGCTTACGAATGAACGACGCAAATTCTTTTTCGTTGAACGGCCGGCTGCCGCGACGACCGAAGACGACCGTTTGGTTGCCCGTCTCATCCACCACGCGATCACGATCAAGGCCGCGACCGACCGCGACGGCTTCCCCGTGGGTCGGGTAGGTCGCGATGAGCTTGGGGGCCGGCGGCGGACTGAATCCCATGTAGCCTGGAACGTTTTCGGGGGAAATCATCTGCAGCACGCGCAAGCCGTTCTTGCCGTCGGCCACGAGGGCGAACATCGAGGCATTGATTGAGCCGACCTGGAGATTGCGCGTGTCGTTAAGCAGGCCGCCGGCGTTGAATTTTTCACGGAGCGTCGGCACCGCCGGATTCTTAATATCGATGATAGCCAAGCCCTCGGTACCCGCCGCGACATAGAGATAGGTGCGCGCGGCATAGAGGCCCTGCGCATTCGCGAGTGGGATCGTCGAACCCGGTATCACGCGCGGGTTGACCGGGTCGGCAAGGTCGATCGTCTTCACGCCCTCGTCATCGGTCACGAACGCGTAAAGGTACTGCACGGCTAGTTTACGCGGGTTCTTGAGCGCGCCCGGAGCCGTGCGACCCACTACCTTCGGGTGGACCGGATCAGCCACATCCACGACGACGAGGCCGGCGGTGCAGGTCACGTAGAGGCGATGGCCCGCCATGTAGCTGTGCGTCGCACCCGTGAGGATACCGTCCGGATTGAAGCGCACGACATCCTTTTCCTTGAAGAAGTTATTGGCCGGATCGCCGTCGACGAGCGTGCCGACGAGGACGTTGATGAGGCCTTCCTCGCGATCAGTGACGTAGACGAACGCGTAGATCAGCGAGATGGGCTGCTCCTCGTTCTCGGGCAAGCGTTGGCGCAAGGGATCGATGCCGAGGGTGCTGGGCAACGTGACGCTGGTGGCGTATTTGGTCTTCACCCGCAGGCTCTGGCCGAGGGGAGAAACGGGGGCCGAGACGATGCGCTCGGAGAACCCCTTGTGATCAATATTGGCGACGTCGAAGACCTCGAAACCACCGGGGCCGTTGGCGGTATACAGATACTCACCACGCAAGACGAGGTCGCGCATATCCGCCGCATGATGCGTGTGCGCTTCTTTCAGGATGCCGGCGTTCTTCTCCACGTGATCGCGATAGTTGTCCGGGTAAGCGAGATTCTGCAGGTGGCTGCCATAGGCCGCCTGGGGTTCCTCGCGCTCGGTCCAGACCACGGAACTGATACCGCCCTTGCCCGAACCGACGTAAGCGTAACGACCGAAGAAGTTGACGGTGCCGGTGCCAAAACCGAGCAACTGGGTCATCCATGCGTTATTGTCGTTGGCGGCCGAGAGATGGCAGTCGGTGCAATTCTTCGTGGTGCCCACGGAGCTGGTCGTGTGCGGGAAATGGGGGTTGAACGCCTGCCCAGAGTAACCTTCAGCCGAGACGGTTTGCTGCTGCGAATAGATCCACTCACGATTGCTATTTTCGGAACCAACGATCACGGCGCTGGAGGAGCGGAGGACGGCGAGTCGCTGGTTCTTATACGTCGCGTCTTTACCGAGCATGAACACGTCGTCACGCACTACCTGCGGATTGTAGCTCGTGTAGTTTCGCGTGGTCGTGCCTTCAAATTTATTGGCGGCGATCATTTTGTTGGCGCGCATCGGCAGATGGCAGCCGAAGCAACTCGTCGCCCACGACGTATGGCAAATCTGGCAGGAAATATTGCTGTCACCATGGGCCAACCGCGCGTCGATGAGCATCGGATCAACCTCGGGCAGTGCGCCCCAGGTCTTACCATCGCGTTGCATGGTTTTTGCGTAGGCGGACTTCGGATTGTAGTGCGACGAGGTCGGATCAATCGTGTCGGCGGTCTGGGGGACTTCCCACACGATGTCCGGGCTCATCATCGAGCGCTGGTAGAGTTTCTTGCCGACCCAGTAGAAACGCGGGCCCCACGGAGTGCTGCCCTTGGCGAGATCGTTGGGCGTAACTTTGCCGTTGGAGAACGTGCCGGAATTCCCGCTGGTCACCAGCGTAGGGCGTTTCGCGACGGTGCCGTGACAGTCGATACACTCGATGGCCGTGGCGGCCCGCGGCTCGCCGTAGAGGAGGCCGTTGCCATGGACGTCAGTCGTAAAATGGCAATCCACACACTGCATTCCGCGAGCCAAGTGCACGTCCTTAAGGTGAACGGCCTTGGCGAATTTCTCCGGGTCGCTGTGGTCGATTGGTTTGTCGTCGAGGGTTTGCAGCGTGCCTTCGCGGTCTTTCTTGAACACGGCGCGGAACACCCAGCCGTGGCCGTGGTAGTCAGCAAACTGCGTTTGCTTCAATTGGGGATTCAGCTCCGCGACCTTTTCCAAGAAATCCGGATTACCCCAGTTACCGCGGGCCGCAGCGGCCTCAGGATTGTGCTGCAAGGACTCGGCGATTTGGTCCTCGGTAGGATTTTTCTGCTTCGGAGGATACATGAACTTCCCGTCGCTTTCCTGATCCCACCAGATGTAGCCGAGGTAGGGGTTCACAAACAGATTTCCCTGATGCATGTGACAGTTCATGCATTGGCTCGAGGGGATACTGCGGGTGAACTGGTGTTTGATCGGATGACCTTTTTCTTTTTTTGAGATCATCGGATCGCCCGAAAAGCTGAGTCCTTGATGGCCATATTTCGACCACCACCCGGAATTCGTCGGGGAACGGTCGTTCGCGTAGACTACATGGCACGCGGCACATCCGGACGAGCGATAATCGCCGGGGTGATTGTTCGAACCCATAAACCCGAGCAGCGGATCGTGCAGCCGCGTTTTCTGAAGGTTGAGCATAACCGGGTCGATCCGGTTAAGGGTGCCCAAACCGCGCTCGGACAAGCGACGGGCGGGCCGCCCGGGCGGCTCGAAAGCGTTGGGGTTACCGATCTCCCCCTGTTTCTCACCACCTTTCTCAAAGATGCGCAGGAGGTTGGAGGGCTGCCCGATGGCGAAGCGAGGGAGCGGATCCAGAAACGACAGCAACCCATAGCGCCGCGTCATCTCGGGCGTGACCGGGAAGGGGCTTTCAAGCCGCAACGCGACACCGTCTTGGCCGTAAGCCTGACCGTAGCGGTAATTTTTAAACTGCGAGGCCCCGTTGTTATAAAGCGCCGCACCCCAGAGCATCGCCCCGTGATTCATCATGCTGTGACCCACGCTATCGATGAGCTTCGCGTGACACAGGCCGCACGCCTGCGAAGCGACGCGGAGGTCGGACGGGTTCACAAAACGGATAAACTCGGGTGACTCGTGATTTAACAGCACCGACGAATCCGACGGGTTCGCGGAGCTTTGCCACAACTCGGGATGCTTCGGAGCCACGTGGGCTTTGCGCATCGTGAGGCCAGGCGTGGCCGTGCCGCCGTGGCAATCCGTGCAACCCAGCACGATGTTGGGCGAAGCGTGCATATCCTCGACACCCGCGTGGCATTCGATGCATCCGGCGCTTTTCACGTGCGCTTCCTCGCGCGTTTGATCGATCAAGTTACGTGGCTTGAGCGCGGTGACGGGAGTCTCGCGCGGGACGGCAATCTTCGGGCCATACACCGCGTCGACGGCTTGGCGACGATCACGCGGGTCGAGTTGGCCAAACAGGATCAGCGTGCTGCACGTGACACCCCAGAGCGCAACCCCGACAACACAGCGCCCAAACCAATTGAGTTTCTTGAGTGAACGGGTAAAGGCGGGATGCATGGCGGGTTCAGTAGGTCAACGTGGCGGCGAGGATCGCACTGTGCAGGTAGTTATCGACCCGGTCAGTGGCGGTGGGTGCGGTAAAGCCGGGAAGACCCGGCTGAGCGGTCCGAAAAATATCGCGAAATCCTTGGCCGGGGAGCAACGCACCAAAGCCAGCCGATATGACAATATTTTCAGTCAGGAGCGGACGCCATTGCACTCCGAAACTGAGATCGATTCCAAATGAAGCGTCGACTCGATTGGTCAGTAGAGCGGTCCGGAGCGGCGCGGTCGTCGCGAACCGGATGTAGTTCGCATTGAAGAAACCACGGAGACGCGGAGTGACTTCAATGTCACTGCCGTAACCGGCGATGAACACCCCCGGATTCACGAAGTTTGACTGACCTTGAGCTTTGCTCGTGCGCAAATTGGGAAACATACTGAATCGTTGCTTCAAGCCCACCGCAGTACCCCCGAGATTAAACCCCTGGCGCACATAGTAGCTGAACGGGCCGCCCGTGAAATTGGTATTGTCTACAATCGAATCGAAACCCGTGCCCCGGCCGTTTTCCGGATCGCGATCGCCCGAAGCATAAAAGAGGGAGCCTTTGAAACGAATCCAGTCACGATCGTAGCTGACTTCGAGCGCGGCCATCTGCGCAAAGATATCCACTGATTGGCCGGCGAGGCCGTTGAACCGGTCGCGTCCAAATACGAGGTAGGTGGCGTGAGAGACGTTCCAGCTGCCGACGTGGCCGTCGCCGGCCCAGCCGAGGTAATAACTATTTACGCGGTGCGGAACCACCGTGCCCAGCGGGGCCGGGCGGACAATCCCGCCGTTGGTATCGTAAAGCACGTTGGCCTGATCGAAGCTCGCGTGAAAACTCGCCTGGGCGGTGTAACCTTGGCGCCAGAAATCCTGGCGGTAGACATTCGCGACCAAGACCACCTGGCCACGGCGATCAAACGTATTGAGTTCAGAATTGGTGTCTTTCTCGCGCAGGTCGAACGCGGCCAAATTATACTGCCAACGATTGCTGTCGTAGTTGCCAAAGAAGCGGGCGCCGAGATTCGTATCGTTGAAAATAAAGCCGCGAAAATCGCTATTGAATGGCTGATTGCCCACTTTGACGGCGCAAAAATCGTAATTATTCGAGAGGTCGCGCAAGTGTTTCTCGAAGAAAATTTCCTGCACCGAAACATAAGTTTTGTCCCGCGTCGTGCGGTGCGACCGCGACAGATCCGGGTCCGCACGGGCGATCCCGCCGGTGAGCACCAGGTCCACATCACGGGGATTCGTGACGGAGCTGTTATTCGGCGCGCCGGAGCTACTGCCCAAGCTGCCCCGCGGGTCGGGCGACACGATGCCACTTTCGCGGAACCGCACGTGATTAAAATTGAAAACTGGTTTGATGCGAAACAGCCACTCAACCGGCTTGAACACCGTCTCGCCGCGGGACAGGTCAACTTGAAACCCGAGATTGCTGACGAAAACGTGCGAGCGGCTGTCGCCAAAATTATCAAAGCTCCCGGCACGCGATGCGCTATTGCCGCTCGGCACCGTCAGCTTGCGATCTTCGACCACAAATTCACTCGAAGCAGTCAGATTGAGAAACAAATCCTGTCCACGGATGGGCAGATCTCCTTTGAGGACGCTTTGCCGGTAATAGTGCCAGCGTTCGGGCTTGGGTTTGAGGTAGGGCGATTCGTCGGGATCGCCGGAGGTGTAGCGCCGCCAAGAAACGAAACCGGTATGCCGCCAACGATCCGTGATGGGGATGGTGTTCGGGCCGTAGCCTTGGCGCTCGGCGGCGAGGGGATATTTCTCGGGCGCGTGCCAAGTTTTGGGTACGAAGCGGTTCTCCCTCACTCCCGCGCGAGGCAATTTCTCCGCGCCGGCGAGGGGCTCGTTGCCGTAGCTGGGAGGCGGGAGGCCGGGCTTGAATTCTAAGATGGGTCGCTCCAGCGGGGACCGGGGACGGGCATCTGCGGCCGACAAGGGGGCCTCCGCGGCGCGCAACGGAAAAGGAACTACGTTGCGCTGAAAATAAGGATCCGGCGGCGCGACGGTCTGAGGCGCGCGAGTGGCGCCCGGGTCAGGGTTAAACTGACTGGACGGCAAGTTCGGCTCAGGGGTCAAGGGCAACCGCCGCATCCGCACGGCTGGTTCATCGAGCGACGGCAAGGGAGGCAACAGTGCACCCGGGTCCGCCGGTGTCAGTTCCGGCACGGACGGCGGGGCATCCGTGGACTGCCGCTGGGTCGGGCGCCGTTCGTCTTGCGGAATTTCACGCTCCCCCGGGGCGGGGACTGCACTGGAGGCCAACGCGGTGAAACATGCACTTGTCGTCAACCCCAGCGCGATCGCCCAACTCCCGATCGCACGACCAAGCCGTGGCCGCGTGGCGGCGGCCCCGGGCGCGACCAAGCTGGTCTGCGGAGAACTCATGGCGCTGTCGTATGCCGAGCTGTCGCCGCCATTTGAACCGGCGGGTTGTGGTAGTGATGGCACGTGCTGCAACTTTCCGAAACACCAACCTTTGGACCATGACACTGCACGCAGCTTTCCCGTTTGGGCAAAATGATATCCGCAGTGCGTTCACTACCTTCGGCGGCATGACATTCGGCGCACGCCATCGAGCCGTGCTTGCCGTGGTGAAACGTGGCTTGCAGAAACCAGCGGTCGGGGGTTTGCGGGACCGCGATCACCGGCGCAGCATTCTCGCGCGGAGTGACGGTATGACAATACACGCAGCCCGCGAACTTGGCCCGCGCCTCGCCCGTGCGTCCGGCGATCCCGGCGGCTGGACCGACCTTGCCGTCGTTGAAAAAGGCTGAGCGCTCCAAATCCTCACCCGTGCGATTTCGTTCACGCAGCGAATTGATCTGCTGCTCGACGAAGGCGGAAACCTCATGCTGATTGATGATCCCGAGGGCACGCCTGGCGTGGTCCGCGTATTCCAACGGAAGACTCCGTAAGTACGCCCGCGCAAAGGCCGCGTCGCCGTGGGGCAAGGTCATCCCGGGGTTGCGTTCATCAAAGTTGAGCGAGTGGCAACTCCGGCAGTTGGCTTCGAAGGTAATACGTTGCATGTAGGCACCCGCTCCGTCGGTTCTGTGACAATCTGCGCAGACCAATTTCTTCCCCTTTACCGGCGGAATGAGATCAGACGTTAAGTGGAGTTTGTGATTGAACTTCAGCGGGTTGATATCCGTCTGGCCCGGCCTCACGGCCCGAAACTCGGGATGGTCTTTGGAAAAGCTCGTCACCAAGGAAATGACATCGGTCGGCGGGCGCTTGGCGGCAAAAACAACCACACCCCGCGCAGGCTCGTCGAAACGAACGACCGCCGGCAAGTCCTTCGCCTTTTTGGCCGACGCCACCATCGCTTCTTTGTCGCCGTGGCAGGATGCGCACAACTGATCCGCGACGCGCATCAGCCCAGCGTTACCTTGATGATCGACGTGGCAAGTGGCGCACGACGTTTCGTGCACGACCGCCGGGTGGTGAAAGGACTGTTGCTCGTGACACGAGAGGCACGAGCGATCCATCCGCGAAAAATCCTTCCGCTCGTTGCTGGTAAACTTAGCAAACGAGAGCGACGTCTGCGCAACTTTCACGGCGCTGCGCGCGAGACGGCCCAGTCCGGCATTCGCGTCCTCGTGGCACAGCACGCAGCCTTGGCCGCCGCCTTGCTTGGCGGCCAGATGCACAAACTCCGGTCCGGAGTGAGCGCGGGACAACGGCGCGGGATTGATGAACGACTCTCGCCAGCTACTACCGAGACCGATCAGCAGAACGGCGACCGAGACGGCGATCACTACCCGCGTGAGCAGACCACGTCGCGCGCGCAGACTCCGCACGGGTTGGCACTTGGGGATGACTTTGCAACATGTGCCATCCGGCCGGGGGCCCGTCGGACAAGCTCCGCCGAAATCTTTCGGGCGCGTGCATTTCCATGTGCCCTTGGTCTCCCCTTCTTTCGTCGTCAGGAGTGGTTTGCACTCGGTGGTGGCGCGGCACGCACCGCTCGGGGTCGGTCCGATGCGGCAGGGACACCCGTCGCACGTATGACCACAAATCCAATTTTGGTTCGGCCGCTCGTAGCGGTTTTCGTCAAAATCTGGGGAAGGCACGCGACCGACACTCATCGGGCACCTCCGGAAAACGAGTAGATGATCACCACGTGCGCGACACTGAACACCAGGAGGCCATACGTGAGGGGGATGTGCACAAACAGCCAACCCTTCATCACGAGTTGCGCGGCACGGTGGAAATCAAGCATGTCTTTTTGCCGCACCAATTCGGTCAGTTCGGCGACGATTTTTTTCTCCGAGGCGTTGATGAAGCGATCGACCTCGGCCATTTGGCCGAGCAAATGATTGAGGGGTCGGCGCGAGCCGACCAAGTGCGACCGAAAATTGGCCGGACCACTAAAGAAATCTGCCAAACGGGCGGCGTAAAAGTCCGCTAGGGTGGCCGCATTCGACGGCACAATTCCAGAGACGACCAGTTTCTCGGCCTGCAACTGGAGTGAGCGGCGGATCACCGGGATGCGTTCAAACGGAACCTCGCCTCCGGCCGTCGTGAGCCGCTTGGGCAGCGTCCGCGATAGCCACCAGCCAAAGATACCACTCAGCGTTACGCCCAGAAACATCAGCGCCAGCATCGCCTCAAACCACCCTTGCGGCCAATGCCAACGCAGATGAATCAAGCACACCAAGCCGGTGAATAACCCAAGGTAAAGATGCAGTTGCAGCCAAGCCCGCGAACTGATGAGCGGGATGAAGGGAAGTTTTTTTCGCGAATTGTAGAGCGTGAGATACAGCATCAAGGCAAGCAGCCCCCAGCCCGTAAGGTAGACCAAATGGGGCAGCTGCGCAGTAAAGTTTTCGACCGCGATCAACGTCCAAACGGAGGCCACCGTAAGCGCTACGACCATGGCCGCGCGACGGAAAGAGAGGCGGTAAGTCGTCATCGGCGGAGCCACACGGCGAGTTCGTCGAGCGTATTCAAATTGAGCCGCTGCAAGGCGTCGTGCGGGCAGGCCCGCTCACAGGCCGGCCCCCCTTTTTGATCAACGCACAGGTCGCACTTCGTGGCCTTGAGAATCGGCTTGGCGTCGCTCGCGGCGAGAATTTCGCCATCATCATCCCGGGCTTCGACCATCCGAATATTGCCATAGGGACAATTGTTCGCGCACGCGGTGCAACCAATACAGCTCGCCGGATTGACGACCACCTGCCCACCAAACGAGTCGCGGTGAATGGCGCCAGTCGGGCAGCCGATCATGCAGACCGGGTCGGTGCAGTGCATGCAGGCCTGAGCCACCATAATGTTCTCATGAATCGGACCATGCCGGAGAAACCGGGGATTGTTGTCGTGGGTCGCCGCACAGGCCCGCACGCAGTCGTCACACCGCGTGCAACGATCGAGATTTATCAACATCGCCTCAGTGCCGTTAAAGAACCGGTTCTGGGTCAAAAACTCCATCAGGTCCGGCCCAATCTGAGCCCCGCCGGCCACACCGTCGAGTTTTGCCTTGGGGGCCGCCTGCTGGACCGCAAAAGGAGAATTTGTCTCCTCGGCTTTCGCCATCCGCGCCGGGAGCTTGTTCTTCGGCATGGACGGAAGCACGAACTCTTCAATCACTGCGGCCGGAATCACCAAAATGTGGGTGTAGCCCATTACGCGCAGCGTGTAGTGCAGAGTGACCGGCTCTTCCGGATTGCGCCAGTTGTGGGCAATCTCCTCGAAACCGTAAACCTGGCCGGCACCGAGATAGTTCAACGTGCGATTGCCATCTCCGTAACGTTGCGTGACGCGAGCGAAGCCCGTGCGCACGATCACCACGCTGTTGGGATAGTCTCCCTCAGCCGCGACGACCTGTTCCTTGGCGGCCGGCGCTCCGGACTTGGCCATGTCTTTAAACTTTCCGGTCCACTCGTAGTCGCCGTAAGTTTCGAACTGTGTCGCCGCCGCTACCTTCTGCTTTGCCTCGTCGGACAGATGCTTCATGAACGTGATCTCCGCCAGAGCGGTGGAAAGCGCGCGTTCACGGTAAATTCGGTCGATATAGGCCCGCAGCTTCGGGTCATATTTCATCAGGTCGCGCAAGCCCTGCCAGCGGACCTCGAGCAATTCCGTGCCCTCGTCGCGGGCGTAGATCGTGGCGGTGCGCGGGATGCGGGAGAGCGCGGCAATTTCGCCAAAAAAAGCGCCGGCCTCCAGCGAGGCGGTCTTGTGCTTGTTCAGCACCGCCGGGATGTCCTGCAGAATGATGTGGACCTCATCTTCGCCGCTCTTGCCCTTCGTGGCCACAATGCCTTTGCGCGCGCTCTTGGGCAGAACCTCGGATTCGTCCGGGTTGCTCCACAGCTGCGCAATGGCGCGAAAGATCCCCCGTCGTTTCGTTTCACGGCGACCCACGGCGGACGGCGGCAGCGCGGGCGCGATGACAACTTGGCCGGCCCCGGCCACAACCATGAAGGCCGAATTGCCGTAGTCACCTTCGCGCACGATGATCTCGCCTTTTTTGAACCGGCGGATGCGGGTGTCGTTTTTCAGGATATCCGCCAGCGGCGCCGAACCCGGGAAACTTTCCCGCTTCATCTCACTAAACGGCGACAACCCGAGCAGACGGGCCACGTCGGCCTCCGTCATGTCGTCGCTAAACGCGGCGTCCCACCGACGGGGACGACCTAAAGAAGGGGCGGCCGTGCTCATCAGGCGTCGATCACGAGTGCGCCCTTCGGCTTACAAATGCAGCTGAGACAAGAACCCGCCTCAACGTCGGGCGGAGCGCCCGCGTATTCGACTTCGCCTGACTTAATCGCGATGAGACAGGAACCGCAGCCACCCGCCCGACAGCCCGCATCAATTTTCACCCCGTTTTCTTCGGCGAGGGCGAGCACGGAGTCGTGCGAACCATCCCACTTCACCTTCTTACCGCTCTTCGAAAACGTGATCTCAAACGTGGCGGCGGTCGAGGTCGTGCCTTCGACTTTCGCCGGCGTCTTTTTCTTCACGGAAGCAGGGCCGAACGCTTCGAAATGAACCCAGGCGTCCGGCACACCCCACGTGGTGAGATCAGTGGTAATCGACTCCATAAACGGCCCGGGGCCGCACAGGAAATAGTCGTAGTTGTTGGACGGCAGCAGTTCCTTGAAAAGATCCACCGTCACCCGGCCCTCGTGCTGGTAGTCACGCCCCTTCACGTCAGTCGGCAACGGCTTGGAATAGCACACGTGCATATGCACGTTTTTGTTCTTCGCCGTGATTTCGTCCATGTAGGTCTTGAACATGTGATCGGCGCTGTTGCGCGCGCCGAAGAAAAACCAGATTTCGCGCGTGTCCCCCGCCTCCGTCAGCGCATTGGCCATTGTCACCATGGGCGTTACGCCGATGCCGCCTGAGATCAGCACGACCGGACGCTGTTTCTCCATATCAAGGAAGAAGTGCCCGTTCGGTGCCTTCGTGTCGACGATGTCCCCCTCCTTCACCGAATCGCAGAAAAAAGACGAACCGATGCCCGGCGGGTGATCCGATTTCGGCGGCGGCAGGCAGCGCTTGATCGTCACCCGATAATGCGTCGTCCGGCCGATGTCCGAGAGCGAATAACACCGCACCACTTGCTTGGCCTGACCCGGCACCGTCAGCGCAAACGTCAAATATTGACCGGGTTTGAACTGCGGCAACGGCTTGCTGTCGTGGGGTCGCAGGTAGAACGAAAAGGTATCTTCAGCTTCCTTCACCTTTTTCGAAATAGTGAACTTTCGGATACCGTTCCACGCCGTTTTTTCGGTTTCGACAGTGACGATCTTCAGGCGCGCCGCCTTGATTTCGAGGACGAGACGCTCCTGCTCGAGGCGGCTGCGTTTGCGGTCGAAGAACAGGCGCCGGGTGCTGCCGCCCACGAGTAACCCGACCTGCACCACGAGCCCGCCGACGATCACCCAGCCAACAGTGGAAACCGGATTCTCGGTGAGCTTGTTTAGGATTTCAGCAATCATGGAGGAGAGAATCGACTCGTCTCGAAATGAAAAACCGGCCTAGTGTTTTCTGTGCGGGTCACTTCGGGAAGAAATTGACGCGCGCGATGAGGAGGCGGCAAGTATTCCGCTGCAAACCCAATCTTTCATGAAACGAAAACAAAATCCCACGCGAAGATTTATTGGAGTTTTTTTCCTTTCTCTCGGAGTGCCGCTGGTCGCGCACCGGATTTCAGCCCAGCCCGTGGGCACGGGCGCGACCCTTGATTTCCGCCCGATCACGGGCCCGCTGTCTTGCGCGAATAGCAGTTGCCATGGCGGCGCCGATGAAAAGAGCCGACAGTTTGTTACGTGGTCCCAACATGACGTGCACTCCCGCGCGTATGCCACCCTCACCACGGCGCGGGCGGCGCGGATGGCGGAAGCACTCAAGATTCCGGACGCGACGACGAGTGCGCGTTGCACCACGTGCCACGCGCCGGTGCAGACGGTCGCCCCCTCGCTCCGCGCGGCCGATGCACACATTGCTGACGGAGTTTCTTGTGTGAGTTGCCACGGCCCCTCTGATCCGTGGTTGCGCACCCATACCCGACTCGACCTGACGCACGACGACCGAGTCGCCGGGGGCATGCGCGATCTGCGAAACCTGTATCATCGCGCCAATGCCTGTGTCTCCTGCCACCAGAACCTCGAATCAGAGGTGGTGGGAGTGGGCCGGCATCCAGCATTGCACTTCGAACTCGACGGCTTGACCCACAGTCAACCGATGCACTGGCGCGAACCCGCGGGCCGCAGTGGCGCCCAAGCGTGGTTAGTCGGGCAGGCGGTCGCCCTGCGCGAAACCAGCGCGGCGTTGACGAGTGGCCAAGCGGATATCTCACGTGAGGTTCCGCGTTGGCAGGCTCTCGTTTGGCTTGTGCAGCGCGCCGGCTCCGAAGGCACGACGACCACTTTGGGCAAACTGTCCCTCGAGGCCGTGCCAGCGAATTTTGCCGTCGCCCGTCAGGTTGCCGATCAGGTCGCACAACACTCCGCCAATGCGTGGTCCGCGACCGACGCGAAGCCCGCCCTGACTCGCCTCGCGAAGACTCACGCCGAATTCCGTGACGCTAATATTTCGGCGTTGTCCCATGCCTGCCGCGCGGAGCGCCTCGTCATGGGCCTTGACCGCCTCCTCGCGGCGTTACCCGCCGGTGAAGCACCGCGCGAAGCCTCGGCCCAGCTCAACAAACTGTTCCGTTTGGTACAATCGCAGCCAGAATTTGCGCCGGTTGTCTTCGCTACCGAGCTGGCAATTTTTTCGCAGCTCTTCGGGAAGTAGTTCGAAACTGAAGTCACCTGTCGGGCGATGGCGTTCGCGGGAAGACACCCGCCCGCACTGGTTGGCCGGCTAGTGCGCGACAGCCGCCCGGTGGTCACCTCGGCGGCGACTACGGCACCGCGTAGATTTCGGCGAGGGCATTGCCCGAGGAACCGAGCAACCCCGTGACATGAATTGTGTAGGATCCAGGGACCAGCGAAACCAGCAGCGCAGGATCACTCGCATCCGTCTTTAATTGAAACGCACCCACCGTGCCCGTCACGGCCTGAATCTCCGCCGCATTTGAACTACCATTTAAGGGCGAGCCCTCGGCGACGAGTTGGCCGAGGCCATTGAACAGGCGAAGACGGGGAGATGAAAGGGGAGACTCGACCGCAAATTTTTCCAACGACGGGCCGACGCCGCGAATGAGGACGGTGCGGGCGCCGCCCGCTGCGACGACGAGGCCCGCGATAAGCGGTTGTTCGTCCCCGGAGACCCGCCCGCGGATCGAAACGTTTTTCAGCGTGCCGGGTGCCAGCGGCACGGACGCTCCGTAGATCTCGGCCAGCGCAGCGCCGGTGCCATTGGCATTCGCGCCCACGACCACAGTATAAGCTCCCGATGAAAGAGCGGTGAGGACCGCGCTATCCTTGGACTCAGCCTCCAGTGGGAAAGCGCCCACCCGCGATGACGTGGAAGCAATTTCAACCGCGTTCGCCGAACGGGCCCAGGCGGCGTTGTCAGCCACCGTCTCGCCGAGATGATTGCGCAACACGAGTGAGGTTTCGGACAGGGCACTGGCGACGGAGAACTGCGCCAAGCCGGGGCCGACCCCGCGCAACAAAAATACCGACGGCTGCGCGCTCTCCGTCACGAAACCCAAAATGAGCGGTCCATCGGCGCCACTGTATCCGCGGGCCGACAGATTGAGAAAATCGCCGACCGTCTCGGCCGCGAGATTGCTGAATCCCGCCACGGCCGCGCCCGCCGGTCGCGCTTCGGAATCACGGGGAAATTTCGCGTAGGGCAACCGCGCACCCAGATACGTAAAGGCGTCGCCGCGAATCGCCGCATCCGGCTGGAATCCCATCGTGCCGGCGGCCGCGGCCATATCATCCTGCTCGATACCGTCACCCGAGACGCCGATCGCGCCAATGAGCACACCGTTCCGATAGAGCGGAAACCCACCCGGGAAAATCGTGATCCCATTGGGCAAGTTCCCATTGGTGGCTCCGGCGGAAGGGCCGAGCAGCACCGGCAGCGAAAATCGTTCCTGCAAACCGTTGAACGGCCCCGGTGCCTGATTTTGCAGGCCGGGCGGAAAATTGGACTGGGCGAGAAAACCCACGGTGCGTGCCGAGTAGGCGCGGGTATTACTCGAGAAAAAAAGCGCCGTGCGCGCTTTCTGTGCCGACACGTCCCACGAAAAAATCGTCGCGTCGGGCGTGCGGAAGGTTCCGAGCACCACCGGCGGCTGGCCCGGCTGGTTGGGATTGCTCACGACCGTCACGAAAATCTGCATCGGCACGCCCGCCGGCAGGCGGATGCCGGCGCGCGTCACCAGCGTGCGCGCCGCCGCATTGCTAAGAATTTGTCGGACCTCCGCCGCACTCAGCCGCGCCTGCCCGTCGATCGCACCCAGTCCGGGATCGCCCCGGATTGGAGCACGCACTTCACCAAGCACGCCACCTAACACCGCCGTGGGCCAGACCACGGGCGGCAAGACCGGCAGGTTCAAATTCGGCGGAGTGGTGAGAGAGCTCGGCCGCCCGACCGGACTGTTCGTGAAAGGCACACGGATACCGTCAAGCAGGACGTGGGTGCCCAAGATCGACTCCGGTGGTGCGTAGCCGACTTGGGCGGCCAGCGC
>CAMBVX010000043.1 GCA_945871085.1 Opitutus sp. GAS368
ACGGCGATTTCGGCGGCCGAGCGACGGACGATTCGCGAGACGGCGGCGCGGATCGGCATCGAAATTTCCGGCATTCACTGGGTGCTCGTCCAGGCCGATGGCATGTATCTCACCCACCCCGATGCCGCGGTGCGCGGGCGCACGGCGGACTACTTTGTGGCGCTGGCGGATTTCTGTGGCGACCTCGGGGGCAAGACCATCGTCGTCGGCTCGCCCAAGCAGCGCAACGTGATGGACGGGGTGAGCCCGGCGCAGGCGTGGGAGTGGGCGACGCAGGTGTTTCGTCCGGCGGTGGCGCGGGCGGCCGAGCGCGGTGTGACGATCTGCTTTGAACCGTTGGCTCCGGCGGAGACGAATTTTATTAACACGGCGGCGGAAGGGATCGTGTTCGCGCAGCAGTTTCGCAGTGCGGCGATGAGCGTGATCCTCGATGTGAAAGCGATGTCGTCGGAGGCGCAGCCGATCCCGCAAATCATCCGCGAGTCGCGCGGCAACTTTGGTTATTTCCACGCGAACGATGCGAACCTCAAAGGTCCCGGCTTTGGGGACGTTGATTTTAAGCCCATCGCGGCCGCGTTGCGGCAAGTCGGCTACGACGGCGTCGTGTCGGTCGAGGTGTTTAAGTTTGAGGAAGGGCCGGAGGTCATCGCGACGCAGAGCCTCGCGTATCTAAAAAAGACGTTCGCGTGACCCGGCCGGCTAACGCGCCGCCACCGTGCGCAAGGTCGGGCCGTCGACCCAGTGAGCTGGGATGGTCGTCGTCGAGGGCCACTGCGGGATACCGCGTTCGTTGCGCTGGAGCTGGCCGATGAGCAATTCGACGCTGCGGGAACCGAGGGCCCGCGGTTGGAGGTCGAGGCCGGCACACGGGCGGGTTTTCATGTGGGTGTTGAGCGCGACAAAGCCGTGGGTCTCGGGCAGCCGGGCGCCGCAGGCGGACATCCACTCGATCGCCGGCGTGTGGTGCGCGAAAACGACGTCGGGTTGGTGGCGACGAAACCAAGTCGCGAACGTCTCGGCCGAAAATTCATCGACGACCAGCGGGGGCACCGATTTGGGGCTGGGGTGATGTTGTTGGAAGGTGTGGAAAGCGGCGCTCCAACGATACTGGAGGCGTTCGTCGTGGTGGCGTTGCAGGTAGAGTCCGGGGCGTTTGTAACCGAGGGCGGCGGTGCGTTGCAGGGCGGCCAAGAGCGAGCGGTAGTGGTCGGAGCAGATTGAGTGCAGCGCCGGGCGTTCGATGATGTAGTCGGCGTAGATGCCGGCGTAGTGCGGCCAATCGAGGGCCGCGAGGTCGGGCTCGCCCCACGTGGGGAGGAGCACGAGGCCCAGGATGCCGCGGGCTTTCAGAATGGAATCGAGCCGGGGCACGGAGACGGCGCCGCGCCCCACGATGATTTTTTCCACCTTGAAACCGAGTTCGGCTCCGCGGGTTTCGGCTCCGAGGACGAGCTCGTGATGAAAACGAGCGGCGGACGCGGGGCGGTCCGGTTCGTCGAAATCCACGGCGGCCAGCACGCCGCGAAACGAACCGCCCCGCGACCGCCGCAGTTCGGACATCAGTGCTCCAGCGAGCGGATTGCGGTGATAACCGGCTTCTGCGGCGGCTTTTTTCACGCGGGCCGCGGTGTTCGGATCGACGCGCGGCGAACCGCGCAAGGCGTCGGACACGGTCGTGCGCGAAAGACCGAGAATCTTGGCGAGCGAACGAAGGGTAGGCGCGGGAGCGGACATGGACCGGACTGTCAGACTCGCCGCCGGCCGCCTCGTTTGGCAACCGATTTTATGATTTTGGCGCGGCTCGGGCGCCTCGCAGTCCCTGGTAAGTGTGGGGCGGGCGTTGTGCCCGCGAAGATCGGGCGGGGATGAACCCCGCCCCACCGCAGAGCGCTGAACCGAGGTGGCAGGAACGTGAGGTGCGCAGGGCCACGCCGGTCCGGCGTCAGGGGTGGGACGAGTGCCTGACGCTGCAGCGAGTGTTTGCTCGCGGTGCGGAACCGCCCCGCTCACTTTTCTTGGAACCCCTTTTCCTTCCGCTCCCCGCCATGAGAATTTTCGGCAGCCTGCACCTCGTAGATCTCCTCGTCGTCATCGCCTATCTGGTGGCGGTGATTTATATCGGCAAACGCGCCGCGAAGGGCGCGGCCAGCGAAGAAGGGTTTTTCCTCGCGGGTCGCTCTCTCGGCAAGCTCTACCAATTTTTTCTGAATTTCGGCAATGCGACCGAGCCGCAGGGGGCGGTGAGCACGGCGAGTTTGGTTTTCCAGCGCGGTGTGACCGGGGTGTGGTTCACGTTTCAAACCGTGTTTATGAATCCGTATTTCTGGTTCATGAACGTGTGGTTTCGCCGGGTGCGGTTGGTGACGGCGGCGGATTTGTTTGAGGATCGTTTTGGCAGCCGCGGTCTCAGCCGCCTCTACGCGTTGTTCCAAGTCGGGGTGGCGTGTGTGTTTCTCGGGTTCGGCAACTATGTCGCCTACAAGATCGCTTCGTCGCTGGTGGTGAAACCGGAGATCGAGTGGACGGTGGCGGAGCGCTCCTCGGTGGACGATTACCGGGAACTCAAGGCGCTCGAAAAACAAGTGAGCGCCGGGGTGGTGGCGATGCCGGAGGAAGCGCGGGCGCGGCTCGCGACGTTGCGCGACCGGCAGGCGCGCGGCGAACTGCACAGCTATATCACGCTGCTGCGTTCGCTGCCGTTTTACCTCGGGTTCACGATCGTCGTGGGTGCCTACATTGTGCTGGGAGGTATGGCGGCGGCGGCGGTCAACGAGGCCTTGCAGAGCGTGTTGATCATCGTGTTTTCCGTGCTCCTGATTCCGACGGGGTTGGCGGCGATCGGGGGCTGGGGGGAGCTCGCGAACAAAGTGCCGGGGCAGATGCTCGATCTCTTCGCCGGGCCGGGCGGCTCGCCGGCGTTTATCATCGCCGTGCTGTTCATCAGCATCGTGCAAAACGGCGGCTTGAGCCACAACATGGGCATCGCGGGCTCGGCGAAGAATGAGTTCGCCGCGCGCATGGGTGTGACGGGCAATTATCTGAAACGCTTCATGATCATTCTGTGGGCATTTGCCGGTTTGATCGCGATCGCGCTCTTCGGTGTCGGCGGGCTGGCGGACCCGGACATTGTGTGGGGCGCGATGTCGAACCGGTTGCTCGGGCCCGGCCTCATCGGCCTCATGCTCGCCGGTGTGCTGGCCGGCACGATGTCGACGCTGGCAGCCAAAGCCCTCGCGATCTCGTCGCTCTTTGTGCGTAACGTTTACCGCTATCTGCGGCCCGAGGCCACGCAGGACCAAGGAGTGACGGCGGCGCGCTGGACGATCATAGTCGTGCTGGGGCTCGGGGTGGTTTCGGCCGAATTGATGGGCGACGTGGAATCGATTGTGAAGCTCGTGTTGACGGTAAACGTCCCCTTCGGCGCGGCGATTCTCACGAGTTTCTTCTGGCGGCGACTGACGGCTAAGGCGGTCTGGTGGTCGGTGTCGCTCACGGTGCTGGGCATCTTGGTGGTGCCGAACATCGCGACCGAGATCCGTTCCGTGCGGCAGGCTTCCGCCCTGGCGGCGATGAGCACGACCGCAGAGGCCAAACCGGTGCCGGTTTACTGGAAGCAGCTGGTGCGCATCAACCCCGCCGACCCCAACAGCGCGCTGGAAGGCCGCGGACGGTTCAACCTCGAATGCTACTTGCTCGGCAAGGTCGGGCTCGATGTGGCGAAACTCGCCCCGCAAGGCCGCGAAGCGGCGACGTTCTACTTCGACGGATTGTTTCCGTTTATTCTCCTAGTGGTGGTGAGCTTGCTCACGCGGCCGACGGACAAGGGGCGGGTCGATCAGTTTTACGGGAAGATGAAGACGCCGGTTGGCGACACGCCCGAGCTCGAAGCAGCGGCGATGGAGGCAACGCGACTCAATCCCGGGCGGTTCGACCATACGAAACTGGTGCGTGATTCGACGTGGGAGTTTTGTAAATGGGACCGCGTCGACACGATCGGCTTTCTGATCTGTTGCGCGGTTTCGGGTGCGATCATCGGACTTTTTGTGCTCTTGCTCAAGTGGGCGGCCTGAGAGTGGGGCGCGGGGCCGCAGTGGGGCGGGGTTTATCCCCGGCCATGCCTTGGCGGGCATAAAGCCCGCCCCGCACTGGCCCGAAACTGAGCTGCCCGACCCGGCACGGGAGTGCGCGTTTTCTCTAGCTACCGGAGCTCGTGGCGTTTTGGCTGGGGCCGTGTCCGCATCCGGACACGAAACCTCTTCCTCCCGCTGTCCGTCTCTCCTGCCATGAATCGCGCCGCTCCGGCTCCGCTCCTTCCTCGTCGTCTCTACCCGTGGATGAGCGTATGGCTCCTTCTGTTGGTCGCGACAGGCTCGCCGCCGCTCCGTGCGCAAGACGTGTTGGCCGCCGGCGCGGCCGGGCCGGTGGTGGAGCTGCCGAAGTTCGTGGTCACTGATACCCGCGAGCTGCCGCCACCCGAAGCGTGGCGTTACGCGGAGATTCCCGGTTTCGAAATTCTTACCAACGCGTCGGACAAAGCGACCCGACGGCTCATCAAGGATTTCGAGCAATTCAAGGAGGCCCTCGCGCTCGTCTGGCCAATTCCGAACCAGTCGGGTGTTCCCACGTCGCTCATTCTGTGTGGGCGCGGCGGTAAGTTCGACGCCTTCGTGCCGAGCGGGAAGTCCAGTGCCGATCGCGCCCTCGCGAGTCTGTTTCTCAAAAACAAGGAGCAAACGGCGATCATCATCGATCTGCAGTCGTCGACTCTAAACATCCTCGCCACCGACACCGCCAATGACGCGGCGACGGGCACGGACTCGAACTATATTTCGGTCGACCACGACAAGCAGCTCTACCGTGAATACGTCCATTTTCTCCTGAGCAAGAGCGAGCCCCGGCTGCCGGCGTGGCTCGAGGAAGGCATGGCGCAGATCATCATGGCGATGAAGGTGGACCCGAAATACATCGTCTTCGGCAAGCTGGAGGATCCGAACACGGTCTCCGCGCAGGCCGGCGCGGTGGCGGCGATGAATGCGCTGACGGCGGCGGATGATCCCGACGGCATCCAGATCGCCGGAGCGCCGGCGGAGGATCGTGATTTCAATGCGGCGTTGCAGCGCCGTGCGCTGGTGCCGTTTCCGAAATTTTTCGCCGTTACGTCTGACTCGCCGGAAGCGATCAATCCGCTGGGGAATAACGTCTGGGCGAAGCAAAGCTACGCCTTCGTGCACATGTGTCTCTATGGACGGGGCAAGCGCTACCAAAAACCGTTCGCCACGTTTCTGACGCGCTTGGGGAAGGAGCCGGTCAGCGAGGAACTCTTCAAAGAGTGTTTCAAGATGGACTACAAAAAAATGCAGATGGAGCTGCGCGGCTACATCGATTTCTGCGACTATCAGCATCAAGAATACGTGCTGAAGGGTGAAGGGCTCGGGACGGGCAAGCCGCTGGCGCTCCGCGATGCGACGCAGTCCGAAGTGGGCCGTATCAAGGGCGAGGCGCTGGCTCTGGCGGGTCACCAAGCCAAGGCGAAGGCCGAGCTCACGGCGCCTTACATCCGTGGGGAACGCGAGCCGCTGCTGCTCGCCGCGCTCGGGCTCTACGATCGCGCCAACGGCGAAGACGTGCGGGCGAGAAAATTTATCGAAGCCGCCACGGCGGCGAAAGTGAAGCGGCCGCGGGCGTATCTGGAGTTGGCGCGCTTCCGTTATGCCGACGCCTTGGCGAAGCCCGGTGCCGGTGGCCAGTTTTCCGCCGAGCAGGTCAGTGGCATCGTCGCCCCGCTGTTGATCGCGCGGGTGCAGCCGCCGTCGATGCCGGAAGTTTACGAACTCATGACCACTGCGTGGTCGCTCAGCGTGGAGACGCCGAAACGGGACGATGTGGTCTTTTTGATCGAAGGCGTGCGTTTGTTCCCGGGACGCCTGCGGATGCTCTACCAAGCGGCCCTGCTGAGCGCTCAGGCAAACATGCTCGACGTCGCCCATGCCTTCGCCGACCACGGGGTGAAGATTGCGCCGGACGCGAAAGGGAAAGCCAAATTTGAGGCGCTTAAGGTGTCGCTCCCGCCGGTTCCGTCCACCGCCATTGATGCGGCCGCGGCTGCGGCTGCGGCCGCGCCGGCGCCGAAACGCTAGCGCTAACGCTCTGCCGCCACAGTCACTCTTTTCCTTTTCGCGATGGCCCCTCTATTTTATTTTTTGGCGAGAGCACCGGTGTGGGCGGCTGGCTTTTGGGCGGTCGCCGCAGCAGCCCGACTGACGGCCCAACCCACGGCGTCGGCTGCGGTGATCGCCGATATCGTCGACCAGCCGATTATCGAGCTGCCGAAGTTTGAAGTCACCGACAGCCGCGTGTTGCCGGAGCCGGAGAAATGGCGCTATGCGGCGATTCCGGGCTTCGAGGTGCTGTCGAGTATTTCGGTGCGGGAGACGACGCGGTTTGTGAAGGACTTCTTTTTGCTGCAGGCGGCGATCAACGAAATCATGCCCGGTTTTCGCGGTTCGGACGTGGCGGTGCCGTCGAGTCTGATCTTGGCGGGCCGCGGCAAAGGGTTTGATCGGTTCCTCCCCACGGAGCGCGAGGAGGAACGTTATCGCACGAACAGTTTGTTTTTCGACGACCCGGAGCGTGGCGCGATCGTGGTGGATTTTGCGTTGGCCGAACTCCAGCTCGAAGACAACACGACCGAGGAGGCCGATCCCTATCGCGGATTCTACAAGGAGTATTTTCGTTACTTGATCCGCAAGCAGATGAACGGGAAGCCGCCGCCCTGGTTTGAGGAAGGGCTGGTGCAGCTCTTCGCCTCGATCGACGTGACGAAAAAGTGGATCAATTTCGCGCAGGTCGGCGATGGGTTTGGTGGCCCGCGTACCGGAGATTTCAACCGCATCCTGTCCCAGCGCGCGCTGATGACCTTTCCCGAATTGTTCTCCGATCCGCCGGTGCAACGAGGGACGTTTTGGTCGGCGCAGTCGTATGCGTTTGTCCATATGTGTCTCTATGGCCGCGGGCAAAAATACCAGAAGGGCTTTATAAAATTTTTGTCGCGCATCGGCAGCGAGGCGCCGAACGAAGCGCTCTTCAAAGAATGCTTCGGCAAAGACTACAAACAGATGGGGCTCGAACTGCGGGGCTACCTCGATTTCACCGACTACAAGTCGATGCAGTATACGGCGAAGAAAGGGCAGTCGTTGCCGGACGCGCCGCCGTTTACGTTGCGCGACGCGACCGAGGCCGAGTCCGGGCGGATTGTCGGCGAGGTGCTGCGCATGGGCGGGCATACCGCGGAAGCTCGGCAGGCCCTGATCACGCCTTACATTCGTGGGGAGCGTGAGGCGCCCTTGCTCGCTGCGCTCGGTCTCGCGGAACGGTTGGACGGGAAAGATGACCGCGCCCGCAAATTTCTCGAAGCCGCCGCGAAGGCGGGCGTGGAGCGCCCGCGCGCCTATCTGGAACTGGCGCGTCTTCGCTTCGATGAAGTGCGGTCCAATCCAGCGGCACCGGACGAAAAACTAAGCGCGGCCCAAGTGGCCCGCGCGCTGGAACCGTTGCTGATTGCCCGCAAACAACGCCCACCGATGGCGGCGGTATATAGTTTGATCATCGACGTGTGGGCCCGCTCGGCGATGGCACCCAACGCGGAGGAATTCGCGGTCGTGGTGGAGGGCGTGCAGACTTTTCCGCGCAGCGCGCCGCTCGTGATGCAGGCGGCGATGTTGGCGTCGCAGAAAAAATTTCCGAAAGAGGCGCTCGCCCTCGCGAAGCACGGTCAGAAAATTGGTCGGGATAACGCGGAGCGGAACCGCTTTGAATTGCTGGCGAGGGCGTTTGAGCGTGATGCCGCGCCGGCGCCGGCGGCCCCGACGAAGGCCACGCCGAAGAAGGGCGAATCCTATCTTCCCAAGCTACCATGATCCGAAAATCGTTCGTGATGAGTGTGAACGCCGGGGCCGAGGCCGAATACGCGCGGCGGCACCAGCCGATCTGGGCGGAACTTGAGGCGGTGCTGAAGGCCCACGGCGTGCACAACTATTCAATTTTCCTGCACGAAGAGACGCGGCAGCTTTTTGGCTACGCGGAGATCGAGGACGAAGCGCGCTGGGCGGCCATCGCGCAGACGGACGTGTGTCAGCGCTGGTGGAAACACATGGGCGACGTCATGCCCGCGAACGCGGACCACAGCCCCGTGGCGGTCGGGCTGAAGGAAGTGTTTCACTTGGCGTGAGGCGGGCGCGATTGCGGACCTGAATCGGCCGGGTTCCTCGTAGTGCAGGCTCAACCCTGAGGCAAAAGAACTTCCGTTTTCAGAGGTGATGTCACTTAATAAGTGACAAACTTTTCAGGGTGGAGCGGAGACGAAATGTCAGGGAGTAATCTTTGTGGGGCGCGGTGGCGGGCGAGAACGTGGAGGAGAGAACGCGAAAGATTACGAGGAACGAGAACGATTTTTCGGCGATGGATGGCGAGGACGAGGGCGGCGACGCCGAAGAGGGTCGCATAGGTCGAGGGCTCGGGGATGGCGGGGTGTTGACCCGCGAATCGGAATTGGCCGGGGTGGTGAAGATTACACCGGTGTCGGAACCGGGGTGGCCGCTACGGTTGGTGTAGACACGTAATATTGCGTTCGCTCCTGCATGGTTCGCCCTGTTGAGTGTGACGCTGGTAATCGAAAAGAGAGTGCCGGTGGTCTGGAATGGTTGGGAATACCAATGACTGCCAAAGTCCAACTGGAGCCACCCGTTGTCTGAATTACCTAGGGTGCTGGCCAAGACGACGGCTTGGGCGCGGGCGGTCGGAGCAACGCAGGCGAGGCACACAACCACGAGCACCAATAGCCGACCCAGCACGAGGGACATCATCGCCTCGATCGGGTAAACTGGCTCGGCATGACAGCCAACGTGCCAATCATGCCAACAGGTCGAGTCGTTCGACGCCAGCGCCGGCGGTGGCGAGGCGAGTTTCTTACCCAGAACAGAGACGGGGCATTGAATTTCGGACTGCGTCGGGCAGTTGATCGGTGGCTGACGCTGAAGTCTGAAAATGAGATCCATCCCATCGTGAACACCGGTCTCGGGGGCGTTCTTTCAAAAAAGAGAATATTTCTCACATTTTCGGGAATTTCCCGCTTCGGACTCAGTTGGGCCGCGAACGCTGGACTTTTTGGTAGCCGCGAGCGCCAGCGAGTGGACGGGGCACCACTCGCTGGCGCGCGCGGCTACCTGGCAGATCAAAGTCTGAGTGAGCGCGAAGTCTGCGTCCCGGGGGGGGGAGCAACTATTTCGCGGCCGTAAGGGGGCGGCGGTCGAACAGCACGGCCGACGTGGGGCTGCGCCAGACGCGGCAGAGCGGTGGCCCGGTGCGCACAAATCCGTCGAAGGAAGCTGCTGGGTCTATGGAGTAGGTCACGCGGCCGTCGGTCGGGTGACGGTATTCGTAGAGGGGGACGATGGCCGGAGAGTGGAACTCAGGCGGCGTTGAGTCCTGCCAGCGGCCCGTCCACTGGCCAGATTTCTTCCCGTCGTCGCGGGCCCATTCGCCGCTCAGGGCGCCATCGACGAAACGCGCGGTGACGCGATGACTTTGGCCGTCGGCGAGGACGTCCAACGTGAGACGGTTTTCCGTGAATTTCCCTTGCCCGGTGAGTGAGTGGGCGTCGTCGGAGATTTTTACGTCTCCGTCGTGCTCATCCACATCGATCAAGAATTCGGTGCTGCCTTCGTCTGCCGACGTGAAGCGCCAAAGCCAGCGGCCTGCGATCCCGTGGCCCGCGGGCTGGGCCAGCGGCAGGGCCAGAAATAGCGGCGGGGTCGCCGCGGCGGTGACGAGGCGCCCCGATCGGTCCGCGTAGATGGGCACGAGACCGCGGGGCGCCGGCGCGGGCGGAACGGCAAAAAAAGCCACCGAGTCGATGCGCTCCCATGCACCTGCGGCGGCAACTTCGTCGCGTTGCATCAGCCGTGGACCGGAGGGAGTCGTGACTTGGTAGACGGCCGCCGGGAGGCTGAGACGGGCGTCTTCAAGCCGGAGCCGATACATGATTTGGTTGTAGTCGTAGCGGGCGGTCTTGCTCTTCGCGTTGGAGAAGCTGGCCGTATAGGTGCCCTCGAAGTAAATCGTCCGCCCACCGTCTTCGTCGAAAAATGGATGCTGGGTGGGGTTGTAGAAATTGTAGTCGTCGTGGGAAACCACGCGCCGACCGTAGCCCCACGGACCGGTGGGGGTGTCGGCTTCAGAGAACCAGATTTCGCCGGGCCGATCCGCCGCAAGCATGACCCATCGTCGACGATATTCGTTCCAGAACACAGAGCCGCGGCCGGCGTTAAACGGTGAGCCGCTCACAAAGTCGCGCAATGCGAGCCATGATTCCTCCGGCTTGAGCTGACCGCCGGCGATCAAGTGGCGCAGTCGTTCATCGTGGAGTCGGTCTGCTCCACGGAGCCAACGGTAGTGGGGGGCGCCGGCGGGATCGCGTGCAATGGCGACCGGGAGCTGCGCGAGCTTGCCGTCGCCGGCGATACAGGTGAAGGCCTCAAAATTTTGCGGATCGGCGACGCTCGTGAGGTCCGCCTTTACGCGCAGATTGGGATACAGGTAAAGGTAGTCGACGCCGTCGACGCGGGCGCGGAACGGATGCGGTGAGTCGTGCGTGTCCGGGTTTTGCCAGCGAGACTTGGATTCGAAGATTTGTTTCTCGTCGTTGAAGACAGCGAAGTGCCACGCGTAGGGTGCGACGAGGCCCGTCTGACTCGTGACGCGGGCGACGAGGCGCTCTACACCGTGTTCGTCTGGCACCGCCATCAACGCTTCAATCCAGTGCAGCCCTTGGCCGAAGTCGGGGCACATCGTTTTCGCGAAACCCGTTTCGTTGACGAAATAAGTGAAGTCGACGCCGGCCCCGGGGGCGAGTCCGCCGCGCCCGGGCAACTCGGACGTGGCGCCGGCCACCGCGAAATTTCCGAGCGGATAGGAGGCGCGTTCGGTGTCGCCCCAGAACCAATAGAGTTTCCCGCGATACGGCGTGGCGATCACGCTATCCTGTCCCAGCACTTCGGCATTTAGGACTGGCTTGGCCAGTGGAACCGGCAGGCCGGCCAAGACGCTGTCGCGGTAGATTCCCGCGCCGGTGATCCGATAGATCCGTTCGGCTACATTTTGGCGCGTCACTTTGACCGTCGCACGGGTGCCGGCGCGAGGGACGAGCTTCACGCCGCGGTTGCCAAAACCGTCCTTCGGGTAGTCGTAGCCGTGGCTGCGCACGTGGAAATAAACTTCACGCTCCATCAACCCGGGTTCGTTGAAGGCGATGATGCCTGCGCTGTCGGAGATGTGGGTGAGGTGGTTGACGGTTTCCAGTTCGACCAACGGCACGCCACGATCCGTCTGGGCGTCAACGACGCGAATGATGAAATACGGATTGCCCGCCACGTCCGCCGCCCGGACCTCGGCAAGCGCCCCACCGGCGACCAGCAGCGCGCCTGCCAGCATGCTGGCGAGATGGGCCGACAATGGGGTGCGGCGGAACATGGGGCTGGTGCGCGCGGCCTACTTCAGCCAATCCGCGAGCGGGAGTTTTTGCTCGCGGATCTGGGCCACGGCCAAGGAGGCGACTTTCGCCGCGCCGGCGGCGACGAAATGCGTGTCGTCTTTTTTGCCGTCCGGGATCTTGGGATATTTGCCGGGTTCGATCCACATGAAGTATTTTTTGGTGGCTTCGTCGCCCTCGGCTTGGAGCCATTTTGCCGTGGCGTCTTCGAGGTCGAGCAACGGGATTTTTTCCTCGGCGGAGACGCGGCGGATGGCGTCGGGGTAGGCACCGTGGGTCGGGACGAGTTTCCCCGTGGCGTCGAATTTCCGGCGGCAGACGGGGGTGGCGAGAATCGGCGAAGCGCCTTTCGCCCGCGTCTCGCGGACGAAGCGGCGGAGGTTGGCGGGGAAAGTGGTTTTGGGATCGGTGCCGCGTTTCGGATCTTCGACCTTTTCGTCGTTGTGGCCGAATTGGATGATGACGGCATCGCCGGGTTGAAGGGCGGTGACGATTTTATCCCAGCGGCCCTCGTTGATAAAACTCAACGTGCTGCGGCCGTTCATGGCGTGATTTTGCACGGTGTCGGCGTCTTTGAAAAATGCGCTGAGTGCCATGCCCCAGCCGCGCTCTGGGAGATCGAGCGGTTTGTTGGCCATGGTGGAATCGCCAGCGAGGTAGAGCCGCGGGGCGGCGGCGGCCGAGGCGGCGAGAGCGCTGGAGAGGAGGACGAGGGCGACGAGGAGGCGGGGCATCGGAAGAGGAGCGGAAGCGGAAGAGGGCGAGGGGAGAGACGGAGAGAATGAGAGACGGGGAGAAAAGCGGGCGAGGTTGGTTATTTCTTTAACCACGGAAGCGCGTCGAGGTCGACGTTACCGCCGGTGAGGATGAGGCCGACGCGGAGGCCGGCGACGGGGATCTTGCCCTCGAGGATCGCAGCGTAAGGGACCGCGCAGCTCGGCTCGATGATGATCTTGAGCACTTCCCAAATGCGGCGCATGGCGGCGACGATGGCTTCTTCGGACGTCGTGACGATGGCGGACACGTTCGTTTGGATGAGCGGAAAATTTTTCTCGCCGAGGGACGTGCGCAGGCCGTCGGCGATGGTCGCCGGTGTGTCGAAAGGGATGATCCGGCCGGCGGCAAAGGAGCGCGCGGCATCGTCGGCTCCGGCGGGCTCGGCGGCGATCACGCGGATGCTGGGGCGCAGTCCCTTGGCGGCGACGGCGGTGCCACAGAGCAGGCCGCCGCCGCCGACGGGACAGATAATGAGATCGAGCGCGGGGACTTGATCGAGCAGTTCGAGGGCCGCGGTGCCCTGGCCGGCCATCACGGCGTAGTCGTTGTAGGGGTGTACGAGGTGGGCGCCGGTTTCCGCGATGATGCGGGCGCAAGTGCCTTCGCGGGCAGCGGTGTTGGGTTCACAGAACGTAATGATCCCGCCCTGGCGGCGGACGGACTCGATTTTGGTCTTGGTGGTGTTGGAGGGCATCACGATGTAGGCGGCGATGCCACGGAGGCGGGCAGCGCGGGCGAGGGCGGCAGCGTGGTTGCCGGAGGAGTGGGTCGCGACCCCGCGGGCGGCCTCGGCGTCGGTGAGGGAAAACACGGCGTTGGCGGCGCCGCGGGCCTTGAAGGCCCCGATCTTTTGAAAGTTCTCGCATTTAAAGAACAGATGCCCGCCGCCGAGTTCGTCGAGCGTGGCGCTCGTCAGCACGGGCGTGCGGTGAATGTAAGGGGCGATGCGGGTGTGGGCGGCCTGAATGTCAGCAAGGGTGAGGGACATGGTGGTGGCTGGATGGATTGTCGCGTCGCGGCCCTCGCCGCAATGACAAGGTAGCGAGGGCGGGTCAGAGACCGCGCCCGACGGTGCGGCTTGCGGGTTCTGCGCGGGGCGTGCAAGGTCGCGCATGGTCAAAAAACTTCTCCACACCCGGATGCGCGTAAATGACATCGAGCGCACCGTGAAATTCTACGAGCAGGCCCTTGAGCTGAAGATCGCACGGCGCAGCACGTCGCCGCGCGGGGCGCAGATTGTGTTTCTCGCGACGCCGAACAGCGACGAAGAGATTGAGATTTGCCAGATGCCGTCCGGTGCGCCGGCGGTGGTCGTGCAACCGGACTTGATGCACCTTGCGTTTGAGGTGGAGGATCTCGCGGAGTTTACGCGCAAGGTCGAAGCGAAGGGCTTTAAGCTCAGCGACGGTCCGACGAAGACCGGCAGCGGGTCAGTGATCGCGTTCATCGATGCGCCCGAAGGCTACGAGGTCGAACTGATCCAGCGCGCGAAATGATCGCGGTAAGTTTGTCACTTATTAAGTGACAAATGGCTTACGCGGAGCGGGGACGGCGCGTTCGTAGGAAAACAAGAACTGCTGCGCGAGGCCGGCGAGGGGGCCGAAGTGGGTCCGGCCGAAGTGGGCGATTTGCGCGGGCTTCCAACGCGTGAGGCCGTAGCGGCGCTCCATGGTTTTGATGATCCACACGTCGACGGGGAAGGCTTCGAGTCGGCCGGCACCGAACAGGAGCACGCAGTCGGCGACTTTTTCACCAACGCCGGGGAGCGAGCAGAGGCGTTCCTTGGCGACGGCGTAGGGGAGCGTTTCCGTGGCTTCGAGCCAGCCGGGATGCGCGGCGAGAAATTGGGCGGTTTGGGAAATGTAGCGGGCGCGGAAGCCGAGGAGGCAGGCGCGGAGGGTGGCTTCGGGGACGTTGGCGAGTTGGGGCCAGGTGGGGAGGCGGTGGTACTGGTTCGCAGCGGGAGTCGTAGCGGAAACCGTGAGGTTTTCGCCGGATGGAGAAACGCTCACGCGTTCCGCTACGGGCGTGTTCGGAAAAACGGGCGTGCCGTGGCGTTCGGCGAGGAGGGCCATCATTTGTTTGATTTGGACGATTTGCTTCGTCGCGCTGCAGAGGAAACCGAGGAGGGTTTCGCCGAAGGGTTGGCGGAGGATGCGCAAACCGGGGAACGCGGTAAGGCAGGTGGCGAGATGGGCGTCGCTGCGCCACGGGAGCGAGTCGATGAGGGCGGGAAAATCGCGGTCGAGGCCGAGATAGATGCGGAGCGCGGGGGCGACCGCCGGGGCGAGCCGCGCCGGGGCGGACCATTCCGCGTGGCCGGTCGCGGAACGGCGGATACGGGCGAGGTGATTTGACCAGAGGCCGAGAAACGTGCCGTCGGGTTCGCGTTGCCAGCGGAAAGCTTGGCCGCCGTCGAGGGTTTCGGCGAGGACCTCGGCAGAGAGCGGAGGGAGGCCGGCGAGGGGCTGCCAGGGGGTCCAACCGGTCTCGGGCCGCGCGCTCACTTCGCGGGTTTCTCCCACAGGAAACTTTTGTGTTCGGCGAGCACGCGGCCGTCGGCGGAGAGGAGGGTGAGTTTCCACGCGACGGGATTGGTTTTTTTTCCGCCGGGCCAGTCGGCGCCAGTCAGGCCAAGGTCGAAAACGGTCTCGCCGGCGGGGGCGACGACGGGAAAGGAAAACGTTTTGGGCTCGGGCGCGTCGGGGCGGATGACGGCGAGTTCGAATTTCGCGCCGGCGGTGAGGGCGGTGGTGGTTTTGACGCGGAGGAGAAAATAGTAGCCGGCGCGGGAGGCGGGTTGGGTGCGGAGGAGCGAGCGACCGCCGGTGGGCTCGTTGCCGCCGAGGAATTCCTTAATGCGGTCAAAGGAGTCGGTCTCGCGCCAACCGGGCCAGAGGCGGACAAAGCTAGCATCGGCGGCGGCGGCGGGCGCCAGCGTGGACAGGCAAACGACGAAACACGCGAGAGACGCGAAAAGAGAGCGGCGGCGGTGGAGCATGCGAACGTTAAACTTGGGCGGAGGCGGTGAATGGGGCAAGCGGGGGAAATGCGAGGCGGGGGACCACTCGCTCACGCTCGCGGCTACGGTCGGAACGGAGGAAAACGGTCCGGGAGCGGACCACTCGCTTACGCTCGCGGCTACGGGGGCGGAAAACTATTTTTCGAGGCGGATCAATTGATAGCGGTGGATGCCGAGTGGGGCGGGCTCCCAGTTTTTTACAGCGGGATGGATCGTGTAGGTGCTGGCACCGAAGATGAGCGGTGCGATCGGGGCTTGGGCGAGGAGTAGGGTCTCCGCCTTTTGGAGCACTGCAAAGCGGGCGGCGGGATCGGCCGTGCCGGAGGCCTGAGCGAGCAGGGCGTCGTAGTCTTTGCTCTTCCAGCCGGTCCAGTTGTTGCCGCCGTCGGACTTGAAGACGTCGAGGAAGGTGATGGGGTCCGGGAAGTCGGCGGTCCAGCCCATCAGGGCGATGGTGTGGGTGAGGGTTTGTTGATTCTGAATCCACGTCTTTTGTTCGAAGGGCTCGATGGTCACTTTTACGCCGAGTTCGCGAAGCCACATGGCTTGGATCGCCTCTGCGGTGCGCGGGAGTTTGTCGTCGTTCAGTACTTGAAGCGACATGGTCGGCAGGCCCTGGCCGCCCGGGAAACCGGCGGCGGAGAGCAAGGTGCGGGCCGCCGCGAAATCGTCGGGCTGACCGGCGGGGCCGGTGTAGCCGTTGCAGTTGGGCGGGACGAGCGTGTGGGCCGGGGCTCGTGCGCCGCTGAACACGCGCTGGGCAATCGCGGGTCGTTCGAGGGCAAGTGCGAGGGCGCGGCGCACCGATGGATGGTTCAGCGGAGGCTTGGTCGTGTTGAAGTTGAGGTAGGTGACGCCGAGCAGGGGATCGAGGCGCAGGCGGTCGGGTGATTGTTGGCGGTAGCGATCGATCTTGGACGGCGGCAGACTATACGAAACGTGGAGCTGGCCGGCGCGGAAGTTCAGTTCCTCGACGTCAGATTTTTCGGTGGGATAAAAAATGACGCGTTCAATTTGGTTCGTTGCCGCGCCCCAGTAGTGGGGGGTTTTCGCGACGATGAGGCGGGCGTTGGGCTTCCACTCGGTCAGCGTGAAGGCACCATTGCCGACGAGGTTTCCCGGGCGCGTCCACGCGGTGCCGCGTTCGTCGATTTTCCCATATTTTTCGATGGTGGTGCGATGAACGGGCAGCCATGTGGCGTGGGCGGCGAGACCGAGCAGGTAGGGCGTGGGCCGGGTGAGCGTGACGCGGAGCGTGGTGTCGTTGACGACGGTGACGCCCACGTCGGAAAACGTCTTCAATTTCCCGGAGTTGAAGGCCTCGGCGTTTTTGATTGGCCAGAGCATGTAGGCGTAGACGGAGCCAAGGGCGGGGGAGAGGATGCGTTGAAACGAATAGGCGAAGTCGGCGGCGGTCACGCGGTCGCCGTTGGACCATTTGGCGTTGGCGCGGAGGTGAAACGTGTAGGTCAGACCGTCGGCGGAGATGTCCCAGCGTTCGGCGACACCCGGGACGGGGCCGCCGGTTTTTTCGTCGTAGCAGATCAAGCCCTCGTAGAGCGCGACGGAGATGTTCATGTCGGTGGCGGCCTCGATGAGGGCGGGGTCGAGGGAGGCGGGCTCGTTCTGATTGCCGACGAGGAGCGTCTTCGTGCGGATGCCCTCCTCCACGGGCGTCTCGCGTTGGGTGCAGGCGGTAAAAATGAAAGTGCACGACACGAGGCCGAGGGCGGTGCGGAGGGGAGACGGCATCCAAGGAGCGAAACGGTGGCTCGCGGTGGAAGCGAAAATATTTTCTAAGAATCCATGCCGCGGCGCGTTTAACCGGAGAACACCCATGGCATCCGAATTTCCGCAGGCCTGGGCGGACACGGATGAAGACGCCGGTTTTCTCGCACGCATTTTTAGGGAGCAACAGGCTCCGCTCCTGCGCTATGCCACCCACCTGCTCGAGGGCGACGCCGACCGGGTGCGTGATGTGGTGCCGGATACGTTGATCAAGCTCATGGCCCAGCCGGTGGCATCGGTCGAGGGGCGATCCACCTGGAATTCCAGCTGAATTGCCCGCCCGCCGGGCCGGTTTCGCCATCGTTCACGTGAGTCTGAACTCACGGTCCATTTGCCCCTCAAGTTTCCGCCCAAAAATCCGAAGGGTTCCGTGAGCCACGATTCATGGAAATTGAAACTGTCACCTCGCGCGAGACGCCGGCCGTCGGCGCTGCGTTGCCCGGGCCGGGCGCAGCGCACCGCGGCGCGTTGACCCGCTATGCCGCGATGCTGCTCGAGGGTTCGGCGGGAGAGGCGGATGAGATTGTCGAAGTTGCTTTGAAGCACGTCGCGGAAAGTTTGGCGGCGGCCGGCGCTGAAACCGCCGGAAGCTCCGGCGCGTTGGACGCGGCCCCCGGCGACGATGACGAGCGGACGGTCGAAAAGTGTTTCGCGGCCGTGCGACGCCAGGCTTTGATGAGGCAGCGAAGGGATGGCCTCAGGCAGCGGACGGCGGTCGCGGACGGGGATGAGCCGACGGCTTCGCTCGGGCAACGGATCGAGCGCCTGACGCCGAAACAGCGCGAGGCGGTGACACTCACGTTTTCCCACGGCTTCGGCTACGAGGCCGTTGCGGGCATCACGGGGCTGTCGGTGAAGAATGTGGGCTTTCTGCTGCACTCGGCGTTGACGCATTTGCGCGAAGCGTCGGCTCGAGGGGCGACGGTAGCCGCGGCCGACGATGCGCGCGTGACCGACTACGTGTTGGGCGAAATGAGCGCGGCCGAGGCAAGTGGACTTGAAGGTGCACTGCGGCACGATCCGGACGTAAAAACGGCGGTGAGCGAAGTCCGCGCCCTCGCGGGGGAATTGCGCGGATTGCTCGCACGCGGCGATGAAGCGCGGCAGCGGGCGAAAAAGCGGAGCCGGCGAACCGTAGCCGGGCTTTGGCGGGAGAAATGGGTCTGGGCCTGGGTGGTCGGGGTCGTCGCGATCGGTGTGGGGGCGGTGTGGTTCTCGCGGCAGCGTTCGGTGCCGACCGTGGCGATTTCGAGTGCGGGAGACGGGGAGGCATTTCGGTTGAAACCGGACGCGTGGAAATTGGCGAATGCTCGCGTCGAGTCGGGCGAATCCGACCAGCGCGGAAGCGTGGGCGCGATGAACCCGGGTCGGGATCGCTCGCGGCCAGGTCCGGCCGCACCGGCGGAGAAAGCGGTGAACGTAAAACCGGCGGACGACCTTGCTCCCGGTACTTTGGCTGGGCCGGGGGGGAGTGGAGCGGGCGGAGCGAGCGTGGCCGAGCAAGGGCTCGCGGCCCCCGAGGGCGGAGCGGGCGCGAAGGAATCTCCCGCGGAACCGCTGAGCGCGGCGGGAGCGGGCAAGGCGGGGAGCGAAACAGGTGTCACTGCGGGGAGTGCGAGCAAGGCAACCGACGGCGCGGCGGAAAAATCGGCGAGTTCTGCCACGATCAAGGCGCGCGGAGCTGCTCCCGGCGGTGGTCCCCAACCGCCGTCGGCGCTCGCACCCGCGAGTTCGGGCGCGGCGACTGCCCGTGCGCCAAAACGTGCGGCAGCAGGGGTGGGCCGGGATGCGGCCGGCGAGAGTGGTGCGGCGGCATCGGCGGCCGACGCGGCGGAGTCGACCCGTGCGTCGGAGAGTAGGGTTGCGACCGCACGGGAGCTGCGGCGCGTGATCGCGGGTAAACGTTGGCCGTCGCGGGCAGCGGTCAGCGTGGAGGCATTGCTCGGTGATTTTCCGGCCGAGGTCGCGGTGCCGACGGGCGCTCCGGAGATTGCGGTATCCGTTGAAATAGCGGAAGCCCCGTGGGCAACCGAGCGGCGCCTGGTGTGCGTGCGGTTGACGGCGGCGCCGGCGCAGTCGCCGCGGAGCGCGGCGGCCAGGGTGATTTTGCTCATCGATGTTTCCGCGTCGATGGATGCGCCGAATCGTCTGCCGCTCGTGCAGGACGCGGCGCGGCGGCTCTTGCAGTCGCTGCGGCCGGAAGATCGCGTGGCGGTCGTGACGTATGCGGGGGAGGCCCGGGTGGCTTTGCCGCCGACGCTCGTGGCGCAGGCCGGCGCCGTGCGGGCGGCGTTGGGGGCGTTGCGCGCGGAGGGGATGACGAATGGTGGCGCGGGATTGCAGCGGGCGTATGAGCTGGCGCAGGTGGGCTTCATCGCGGGCGGCGTCAACCGGGTGCTGTGGTGCACTGACGGAGATTTTAACATGGGCATGACGAGTGAGACCGAACTCGCGGCGCTGGTGGAGGCCGAGGCGCAGCGAGGGGTGGAGCTCGGGGTGTTCGGTTTTGGACGCGGGCGCGGGATCGATCCGCGCCTGGAAGCGTTGGCGGTGAAAGGCCGTGGCGGTAGTGGCAATGTCAACACGCTGCACGAGGCTGAGCGCTTGATGGCGGCGGAGGTGAACGGTTGGCAGGCCGCCGTCGCGCGGGACATGAGCGTGGAGTTTGCGTGCGATCCGACGCGCATCGTGGCGGGTCGCTGGGTGGGCCTCGGGGAGAGTTTTCTGCCGCCGGAAACAAGCGGGCGGAGGAGCGTGCGAGTGGCCGAATTGTCGCCGGGAGAAACGGTCACAGCGCTGTTTGAGGTGATCCCGACGCGCCGGGGGGGAGAGGTGGTCGGTGTCGGTGGTGAGAGTGGAGTGACGATGCGCGTCGGTTACACGGCGATCGGTGGGAGCGGGGAGCGCGTGCAGCGGACGTTGGTGGTGCCGGTGACTGATGCAGGCACGCGCTGGCCGGAGGCGAGTGGGGCTTTCAAGTTTTCGGCCACCGTCGCCGGACTCGGGCTGGCCTTGGGCGAAACGCCGGTGGCGAGCGAAAAATTGGAGGCCGTCGTGCGGTGGGCCGAGTCCGTAGCGCGGGATCGGACCGCGCGTGACGCCGGCGGATATCGGGAAGAGTTCTTGGCCCTCGCCCGCGAGGCCCGGGATTTGGCCCGTAGCGAATACCGTCGGTAGCGCGCGCGGTCTTCGCGTGGAGCGGCGTGCGACCGTGAGCGGTTTTTGGGAGCAGATTAATTTCCCATCGGTGTGGGGCGGGCTTGGTGCCCGCAAAGACCCGGCGGGGATAAACCCCGCCCCGCAAAAGTCCACTGCACGGAAGTTGCCAGCCTGTGAGCCAAGTGCCGGGTTTCGTGGGCCCGCTTTCGGCCTCGCCAGCGGCGCGCGCTGGCCTGATACGAACCGCGGCGAACCGCTTCGCTTTTTTACCATGAAGTTCTCTTTTGCGACACAGTGGTCGGTGCTCGGATGCCTCGTCGCATTGCTCGCGGGTTGCGCGACGCTCTCGCCGGGGCCGACGGTGGCGATGAGTGTGGTCAATGTGCGACCGTTGCAAAGCACGCTCCTCGAAACTGCGGTCGAGCTCACCCTGCGCCTCACCAACGAGTCGGCGCAGCCCCTCGTCCTCATGGGCTCGACGCACAAATTTTATTTCAACAACACCGCCGTGGGCCGGGCCGTGAGCAGCGAGCGCGTGACCGTGCCGGCGTTTGGCACCGCCACGCCGATCGTGACGGTGTATCTGGAAAACCTGACACTGCTCCGCAAGGCGACGGAGTTCTCGCAAGCCCCCAAGCTCGTCTACCGGTTGGAGAGTCGGCTGCACGCGGCCGATGGCGCCGCTTTCGGCGACGTGAAGGCGACCGCCACCGGTGAACTCGACCTCGCGGGCTTGGGCCTCACGCCGCCGCCCGCGCGCTGAGTCGAATTTTTATCGGACCGGCCAACTCGACAGATTTACCTCCTTTCCACCATGAAACGCCTGCTCTCTGCTGCGATTATCCTCGGCTCGTGGGTGGCCTCGTTGACCGCCGCCACGCCCACGAGGCCCAATATCATGGTCATCCTCGCTGACGATCTCGGCATCGGCGACATGTCGGCCTACCGATCCCGCGCCGAGGTGCAGACGCCGCACCTCGACCGCCTCGCCGCTGAGGGGATGCGTTTCACGCGGATGCGGGCCAACGCCACGGTGTGTTCGCCGACGCGGGCGGCGCTCATGAGCGGCCGCTACGCGGACCGCGTCGGCGTGCCCGGTCTCATCCGCACCGATCCGGCCAATACCTGGGGTTACTTTGACCCCAAGGTGCCGACGCTCGCGAATTACCTGCACGGTGCGGGCTACCACACGGCCATCGTGGGCAAGTGGAACCTCGGCCTCACCGCGCCCGGCACGCCGAACGATCGCGGCTTCGATTTCTTCCACGGTTTCCTCGACGACATGATGGACAGCTACACGACGCACCTGCGGCAGGGGCACAATTACATGCGCCGCAACCGCGAGGTGATCACGCCGGTCGGGCACGCCACGGATATTTTCACGACCTGGGCGAATGACTACCTGCGCGAACGCGCTGCCGCCCAGTCGCCCTTCTTTCTCTACCTCGCCTACAACGCCCCGCATTTTCCGATGCAGCCGCCCGCCGAGTGGTTGGAACGGGTGAAAAAACGTGTGCCCGGAATCGATCCCAACCGCGCGCTCAGCGTCGGGCTCATCGAGCATTTCGACGACGCGGTCGGTCGCGTGATGGCGACGCTCAAGGAAACTGGTCTCGCGCAAAACACGCTCGTGGTGCTCACGTCCGACAACGGCGGTTCGCTCGCGCATTTCCAAAACAACGACCCGTGGCGCGACGGGAAACAAAGCCACTACGAAGGCGGCCTGCGGATTCCGTTCGCCGTGCGCTGGCCCGGCCAGGTCGCCCCGGGCACGACGAGTGACTACGCGGGCCTGACGTTTGATATCTTCGCCACCGCGCTCGAGGCCGCCGGAGTTGCGCGTCCTGCCGGCACGGATGCTGTGAGCCTGGTGTCGGTGCTGCGCGGCGACGCGTCTGGGGCTTCACTCGGGACCGAGCTGCGCGAGCTGTATTTCGTCCGCCGCGAAGGTGGGGCGACCTACGGAGGAAAAAGCTACGAGGCGATCATCAAGGGCGACTGGAAACTCATGCAGAACAGCCCCTATGATCCGCTGGAACTCTACAATCTGAAGGACGATCCGCAGGAAAAAACGAATCTCTTCGCGAAGAACCAAAAGGTCGCGCGCGAGCTCCAAGCCGCCCTCCGTCTGCACATCCAACGCGGCGGCGCGACCCCGTGGGAACCACCGGCGACGGCTACGCGGAACTCTGGCGTGCGTCCGTAGCGGGAGAAGGCGACGGCTTCGATGATGGTTAATCCTGCGTAGTTGGGCGTTTTCCAGATGACCGCCGCAAGGCCTTCCAGTCCTTTGACTCCAGCTTTTTGATACGTTCCTCATTCCTGCGCCTTCAGGTCCGACTGCAGACGCTGATCGAGTAAGACCAACGTCCTTTGAACTCTGGACTTTTGGTAGCCGCGAGCGCCAGCGAGTGGACGGATCACCACTCGCTGGCGCTCGCGGCTACCCTGCAAATCAAAGTCTGAATCATTTGGGCGATTGATATAATACGCTGTTAAGTTTACCGGCAAAAAACCCCAAATTACCAGAGGGAGTGTCACGTAAGACGTGATACTTTTCTGGGGCGTTTTTATCAGCAGAAAGTAACCGCGTAATAGCAGCCGGAACGAGCTCTTGCGACAACCGACCAAGGGGCCACGGTTTCTTCGATGAGCCGCGCCGAATTCCGCAGGCCCCGATCGACCGCGCAGCTCAAGATCAGTGAGGCACGCTGGGGATACGTCGCGGGTGATAACGAGTCATTCGCGCGCCCGGCGTCGCACGAGCAGGAACTCCGCCGGACGGCGGTTGGATTCGCGGCTGGCCGGGTCGAAAGCTTTGAGCGGGAGGACGCGAAAAAGGGGCTGCGAAAGCCACGGGTTAACCGGTTCCACGCCCGTTGGGCGGCGCGGCCGATTTCGGCCCGCGCACTCGGATTGATGCGCGAGCGCGACGGAGCGCGATCCGGTGCGAGCGCAGACGGGCCTTGATTTTCGTCGAACACGTCAAAAGGTGACGGGCAACCGAATCCACTTTCTGTGCCACCGCTTTACTTACGCTCGTTGGTCTGCCGCGCCCTTGCGCCGTCCGTCGTCATGGTTGCCGCCGCGGCGGCGATGGTGGCGCACGCCGCCCTGCCTCCGGAAAAACTCGCGCTGCTGCCACGGGCGTCGACTGCCCGCGTGGATTTTGCGCGCGACATCCAGCCGATCTTGGAGGCGAGTTGCGTGCAGTGCCATGCGCGCGGGAAAAACAAGGGATTGTTCAGTCTGGAGACGCGGCAGGACTTTATGGACGGCGGGGAGACCGGCGTGCCGGCCGTCGCGGGGAAAAGCGCGGAGAGTCTCGTTGTGGCGATGATCTCCGGACTCGATCCCGACAGCGTGATGCCGAAGAAGGGTAAGAAGCTGACGACCGAGCAGGTGGCGGTCTTTCGCGCGTGGATCGATCAGGGTATGGTGTGGCCGAAGGAGATCACGTTCTTCAAGCACGAGCCGGCGAATTTGCGTTCGCGGGAGCTGGCGGAAATTGCGGTGCCGCCGTCGGCGCTGCCCTCGCTGGACAACCCGATTGACCGCTTCGTGGACGCGAGTTTCGCGAAAAACCAGATCGCGTGGCCGCAGCCGGTCGATGATCGCACCTATGCGCGGCGCGTGTGGCTCGACACGATCGGGCTGCTGCCGTCACCGGTGGCGCTGGAGGCGTTCGTCGCCGACGTCGCGGCCGACAAGCGCGCGCGACTCGTGCAACGTCTCCTCGCCGACAACCAACGCTACGCGGAGCACTGGTTGTCGTTTTGGAACGATCTCCTGCGAAACGACTATAAAGGCACCGGCTACATCGACGGCGGACGCAAGCCGATCACCGGTTGGCTCTACACGGCGCTCGCCCGGAATCTGCCCTACAACGCGTTCGTCGCGGAGCTCGTCAATCCTGGCACGGAGGCCGAGGGTTTTGCCAACGGCATTACGTGGCGCGGGACCGTCAACGCCAGCATGGTGCCGCCGATGCAGGCGGCGCAGAGTGTCGCGCAGGTTTTCCTGGGCGTGAATCTCAAGTGCGCCTCGTGCCACGACAGTTTTATCAACGAATACACGCTCCAAGATGCTTACGGCCTCGCGAGTATCTACGCGACCGGTCCGCTCGAAATCGCCGAGTGCGACAAGCCCACCGGGCACATCGGCAAGGTGAAATTTCTCTATGAGGAAATTGGCCTGATCGACGCTCGGGCCGACTCGGCCACGCGCAAACGCCAGCTCGCCGACGTGATCACCGGTCGTGCGAATGGCCGCCTCCCGCGCACAATCGTCAACCGCGTGTGGCAGCGCTTCATGGGCTACGGCCTCGTCGAGCCGGTCGATGAGATGGACCGGCCCGCGTGGTCGCCCGCGCTCATGGACTGGCTCGCGGAAGATCTCGCCGCGCATCGTTATGATTTGAAGCACACGATGGCCCGCATCCTGACATCGCGCGCCTATCAGCTCCCGGCGGTGAATGTGGGAGAGACGGAGGATCATTTTATCTTTCGTGGCCCGGGCGTGCGGCGGCTGAGCGCCGAACAGTTTTCCGATGCGATCATGACCCTCGCGGGTATGAATTATCCCAAGGCGGATGCGAAACTGAACCGCGACCTCGCGCTTCAGCGGGGCCAGCGGGAGGTGTTGCCGCTGACGCCGAAATGGATTTGGGCCACGGGAAGAGCAAACGTGAAGGCGCCGCCGGCCTCGGTGGTGTTTAAGCGCGTCGTGACACTCGCTGCGGTGCCGACCGAAGCGTGGCTCACGATCGCGGCGGACAACAGCTATGCGGTGTCGATCAACGGCAAGAACGCCGCCTCGGCCTCGAAGCGCTCCAGCACCGGTGCGGACATTTACGACGTGCGGGGGAATCTGAAAAAGGGCGAAAACACGATCATGGTGACGGCGCTGAATTTCCTCCCGGATGGCACCTCGCCGATTCCGCGCGAGGCGGAGGCCGGCAAGCCTGCGCCGCTCCCGATGGACGCGGACAATCCGGCGGGATTGATCCTCTACGCCCGCGTGCGTGCGGAGCACGCCGTGATGGATTTTGTTTCCGATGGGGCGTGGACGGCGTCGGTCGCGAAGGCGGCGCCGATGGCGGCGGTCGAACTGGGTGGAGTGGACCTCGCGCCGTGGAGGGTGGGGGAGCACTTTCTCGAACTCGCGGCGTCGCACAAGGACACGCTGCTCGTGCAGCGCGCCTCGCTCGTCGCCGCCGATCCGCTGATGGCCGCGCTCGGCCGCCCAAATCGCGAGCAAGTCATGACGGTGCGGCAGGGTGCGGCCACGACATTGCAGGCGCTCGAACTGACCAACGGTAGCACGCTGGCGGTGCTGCTGAAGCAGGCGGCAGAAAAGATTCTCACGGATACAGCGGTGAGCACGACCACGGCGACGCTTATCACGTCGCTCTATCGGCACGCGTTGAGTCGTCCGCCGACGTCGGCCGAGCTGTTTGCCGCGGAGCCGGTGGTGGGTGCGCCCGCGAGTTCCGAAGGCGTGCAAGATTTGCTGTGGGCGCTCGCGATGTTGCCTGAATTTCAACTGATCAAGTAAAATGAACACTCCGCTGGATCGCCGCGTCGCTTCGCTCCTCGCGATGACAAAAGAGGGTTCCTCGCCATGAATCTCCACCGCCTCATCGCCCAGCACGCCTTCCGCCGAGCCAACCCCGATCTTTGGTCGCGGCGCGATTTTCTGAAGTCGGCCTCGACCGCCACTCTGGCCGCGCTCGCCGCGGGTGCGCCGCGCTCGTTGTTCGCCGAACAGATCTTGGAGAAAATCGCGCCGACGGCGGACCGCGTGATTGTTCTCTGGATGGCGGGCGGGATGGCTCATACGGAGACGTTCGACCCGAAGCGTTACACCCCCTACACGGCGGGGCTCGATCCGAACGAAGTGCTCAGCACATTCCCCTCGATTCCCACCGCAGTTGATGGCGTCCGTTTTTCGGCGGGCCTTGAGCATCTCGCGTCAGTGATGGACCGCGGAACGCTCGTGCGCGGTATGCAGGCCGCGGACCTCGGGTTTATTCTGCACTCGCGGCACCAGTTCAACTGGCACACGGGCTACGTGCCGCCGCAGACGGTGGCCGCGCCGCACCTCGGCGCGTGGATGGCGCGCACGCTCGGTCCGCTGGACCCGGCGATGCCGGCGTTCATCAATATCGGGCAGCGCTTCGACCTCGGGGAAGGCGAGGAGCTAAAGGCGTTCACCACGGCAGGATTTCTCGGCAGCGAATATGGCCCGTTCAACGTCGCGTTTCCGGAGCAGGCCGCTGACGCGGTGCGACCACCGGCCGGCATGAGCCCGGGGCGGTTTGAGAACCGCGATGCGTTTTACCGCAAGCTCCTCGCCGCGAGTCCGCTGGGCCGTGACGGGAGCGGTTATCAAAAGGATTCGCTCCTGCGAGCGATGGACAACGCGTACCGATTGCTGAGCTCGCCGGCGGCGAAGGCTTTCGATCTCGCGTTGGAACCGCTCGACCGCACGCGGAAATATTTTCCCGCGTTCGAACCCGGCATGCGTTTTGACGCGCCGCGCGACCGCTTGGGCGCGAAGTATGAAGAGAGTATGGTCGGCCGCTTCGGGCTCGGCTGCCTGCTCGCGCGTCGCCTGTGCGAGGCCGGCGCGCGCTTCATCGAGGTGACGACGGAATACATTCCGTTTCTCAACTGGGACACGCACGAGAACGGCCACGCGCGCCTCGTGGGCATGAAACAGATGATCGACGCGCCCATCGCGCAGCTCGTGCGCGATCTGGAAGAACGCGGGTTCCTCGACCGCACGCTCGTGGTGGTCGCGAGCGAGTTTAGCCGCGATATGATGCTGGAGGGAAAGCCGGAGAACGCCGTGAAGAACCAAGTCGTGGTGCCGGAGGTGATCAACGACGAGAAATTCTACGGCATGCACCGGCATTTTACGGCGGCGGGCAGCGTGTTGTTGTTCGGTGGGGGCGTGAAACGCGGGTACGTCCACGGTGTGACGGCCGACGAGCGGCCGTGTCGGACGATCAAGGATCCGGTGACGATTACCGACCTGCACGCGACGATCTATCGCGCGATGGGCATTCCGCCCAACCACGGCTACGATGTGGAGAAGCGGCCGTTCTACGTGACGAACGACGGCAGAGGGAAGGCCGTGCGGGAGTTGTTCGCGTAGCTCGCCGCCGGGGCGGTGCCGGCGGCGTGGGAGTGCAGAAAAAGACGACGAGAGGGGCTTCGTCCGCACGGCAATGCGGCAGGCACCGGGCCGGAATTCTCAACCGACGGATCAACACGGATTGCGAAGGCGGCTGGCGGCGGAGGGGCGCATCTCAGTTTCCTGGCAAGTGTGGGGCGGGCTTTATGCCCGCCAAGACATGGCGGGGATAAACCCCGCCCCACAGCAGCCAACGAAACCGAGGTTGCGAGGAAGTGAGATGCGCACGCCGCGGAGGCGGTCAAATGGGCGTGCTTGCATCGATAGGGTTGTCGACCTACTTTGGGCTGATCGATATGGAAACCGTCACCCTTTCTCCCAAGTTTCAGGTCGTGATCCCGCAGGCCGTGCGCGAAGCGCTGGGGCTGAGGGGTGGGGAAAAGCTGCGCGTGATTTCCTATGCGGACCGTGTGGAGTTCATCCCGGTCCGGCCGATGAAGCAGATGCGCGGCTTTCTGCGGGGAATGGACACCACCCTCGTGCGGGAGCCTGATCGCCTGTGAGCGAGCCTAACATCGTCGATTCTTCGGGATGGCTGGAATACCTCGCGGACAGCAAAAGTGCGGCGTTTTTCGCGCCGGTGATCGAGGATACCGAGCACTTGCTGGTGCCGGTCATCACAATCTATGAGGTCTTCAAAAAAATTCTCCGCGAGCGTGGTGAAAACGAAGCGCTCCAAGTGGCCAGCATGATGCAGAGCGGGCGGGTGATCGAACTGGACTCGACGTTGGCGTTGGACGCGGCGCGCTATCCGCTGCCGTTGGCCGACAGTTTGATTTA
>CAMBVX010000044.1 GCA_945871085.1 Opitutus sp. GAS368
TGAGGCCCGTTTGGGACGAAAACATACCAAAGGTAGAACGGGGCCACCTCACGAGGCGAAAGGTAGTGGAGCCGGTGTGATCCTCGGTGTAGTTGCGGGGCAAGTGCGCGAAAATAAATCCAACCACGGCGAACCCCAAGCTGACAAACTGGCTCCAGATGGGCATGGTGCCGATGGCCCACGGTAGAAAGACGAGATGGCCCGCAACACTCCACAGAACGAGGAGCTCTGGCGGATGGATCTTCAGGCGCTTCGTCTTGGCTCGGAAGTGGGCCAGGGGTTTTTGCAGCTCTGAAAAATCGGAGGGAGGGAAAGAGTCCACGCGGCACGGGGCATGCGAGGGGATCACCGTCCGGGAAGCGCAAAATGTGACGTGCGAAAACTTACGTGACGAGGGGCGGACGCGGACCGCACGAGCCGGTCGATCGGGCGAGAATCTCGTCACCGAAAAGCCGGGGAGGTTGGCCGCAAGAAACGCCAACAGTCACAAGAACGGAGCTGCGGATGACCCAAGGAAGAAATCGAAGGCGCGGATCACCGTGCGGATCACGGATCACGGCGCTTGCGCCGGCTGCGCTTGCGCCGGCTGCGCCGCGCCGTTTTTCTGCGGCGATCCCATGACTACCGAACGATCTCCTCTGCGTGTTGCGCTCACCCTAGCGGGGCTTGCGGTGGTCGTGGCGATCCCGACGGGGTGGTGGCTTCGCCTGCAGCGCGACCACGCGTCCCAGCCGGAGCGCTGGTTTGCGCCCGGACCGATGGGGCATGAGCCAGGCCGTGCAGTCCCACCGGCTGGGCCGGCCGCGTTCCTCACCCGGCATATCGGTGGGCTCGGTTCACCCGCGGCGGCGGCCTGGGCGCGGCACAACGGGCTGACGCCAGCGCTCAGTTTTTCGCACAATCTCGCGAGTGTTTTTCCGCCCAGCCTTTTTGAGAAACACCCTGATTATTTTCCGATGGTCAACGGCAAGCGCGAACGTCCGGCCGAGCATTCCCAGTCGTGGAATCCCGAGCTCAGTGGCCCTGATGTCGCGATTTACGCGGCGAAGGTCGCGCGGGACGCGTTTATCGCGGAGCCCGGCCGGGTATCGTTTGCCTTGGGCGTGAACGATGGGCTGCTCTATGGCGAGAGCCCGGAGCTGCTAGCGGCGGTGAATCCTTTGCGTTGGTTTCGTGAACGGCCCGACTATTCGAATCTCACGTTTCGCTTCATGAACCGGGCGGCGGAAGAATTATCCCGCAGCCACCCTGACAAGTATCTCGGCGCGCTCGCTTATTATTGGGCGGAGAATGCGCCCGACTTTCCGGTGCATCCGCAGGTCTTGCCGTTTCTGACCGCAGATCGCTCGCAGGGCTACGATCCGGCGTTTTGGCGGGAGGAGTTTTCGTTGCAAGCGCGGTGGGCGAAAGCGGGTCCGCGTCGGCTGGGGCTTTACGACTATCTTTACGGTGCCGGATTCGTCGTGCCCCGCCTTCATCCGCACCTCATCGCCGAGCATCTGCGGCATGCCCGCAGTGTGGGCTTCACCGACTATTATTGTGAGGCGACGCCGAACTGGGGTATCGACGGTCCCATGACCTGGATGGTCGCCCAGTTACTGAGCGATCCGAACCAAAACGCCGACGCGCTTCTCGGCGAATACTATGAGCGGTATTTTCAGGAATCGGCGGTGCCCATGCGCAGGTTCTTCGAACGGTGCGAGGAGCAATGGATGCGCCAGCCGGGGCACTCCTATTGGCTGAAACATTATCGCAATGACTCCCAAGCCGACCTGTTTCCGTCGGCCGTGGGGGCCGAGTTGCGGCACCTACTCGACGCCGCTGGGCGACTGGCGCGGCGCAGCAAGGTGCAGGCGCGGGTGGCCTTGGTCTCCGATGCTTTTGGCGTGACGGAGCGATTTGTGCGGATGAACGAAACGCGGGCTCGGTTGAGTCGCGAGACGGTGACGATGCGACTGGCCGGCCCTGCGGGAGCCGAGTTGTTGGGCGCGTATCTCGACGCGCGGCATGATTTCATCCGCTACAGCGAGGAGACGAGGGCGCGTCAGCCTTTGGCCTTTTCGTCGATTCTCTACCAAGATTTTCTGCGCAACGATCCGACGCTGGCCGCGGTGGTGGCGCTCGGGGTTGGCGTGGCGGGCACGCTGCACGCGGAGGCAGATCGACAGGGGGGCGCACTCCAGGGTCGTCCGGAACCGGGTGTGGCCGACGGCGTGGCGTTTGCCCGTGCGGCGGCGGCTGGAGCCACGACCGAACGGCTCACGGATGGCGGGCTGGAGGGTGCATGCCGGGAGGAGCGGAGAATTGCCGGTCTGCCCTTTGGCATCGCGTTGCCCGGCGGCTGGCAAAGTCAGGTCGAGCCCACGCGAACGCACGTGGGCGAGGTCACGACAGCGGCGGCCCGGAGTGGCGCGGCCGGCTTGCGCATTGGAGGCGCGGTCAACACCACTGTTTTCCAATGGCTCCCGGCGAAAGCGGATCGGATCTATGTCGCCACAGTCCAAGCACGGGGGCACGTGACGGCGAGCAATGCTGTTTATCTGATGTTCGGCTGGCTCGACGCGCAGGGCCGCCACTTGGGCAAGCCGCCCGCCGCCCGCCTCCCCGATGGGGCGTGGCCCGATTGGGTGCAGTTGCAGCAAGGCGCTCGGGCACCGGCGGGGACTGCGTGGGTTGGTATTGGCGTCCATCTACAAAACCAGATGACGGGCGACTGGGCGGAGTTTGATGATTTTTCCCTGCGCGAAGCGGCTTTGGTCAGGTAGGATGCGCCTCACCACGAGTGCTCGTTTTGCGCGGAAACGAAGCGGATCGTTGGGATGGCCCACAATTTCAGGCGCGGTGACATCGAACAAGTGGGCCCGGCAAAAACGGGGGGGAGACCGCCGCGGCCGCGTTATACCAACGTCCTTTGAACTCTGGACTTTGGGTCGCCGCGAGCGCCAGCGAGTGGACGGATCACCACTCGCTGGCGCTCGCGGCTACCCGGCAAATCAAAATCTGAAGCTTTTGGGCGATTGATATTAAATGAAGGATTGGCTGGCGGGCGGGGCCGCGGGGGATGGTCAGAATAGCGTGTTGAACGGCGCGCGGTTGTCGCGGGCGAAGGCGTGGCCGCTGCCCGGGGCGAAGGTCAGTTCGGACCAGGCATTCACGCGAAAGCCGAAGTGGGCGGTTTCGACGGTGGCGAGTTTGGAATCCCAGTGGAATCGACCGCCACCTTGGAGCGTGAGCTCTTTCGCGATGATGGCACCATAGACATCCGATGCGAGTTGCACGGTCACGACGGCGTTGGGGGCGTAGATGGTGCAAATGCTGCTGCCGGCACCCCAGAGGGCGATGGTCTGGGTGGAACCAGTGGGGGTGGTGCCCCAGAGGGTGGTCTTTTCGGCGGCTCCGGTGGAATTCGTGAAACCCGGCGCAGCGACGACGATGGAGATATTGCCCGGAGTGTAATAGTTGAGGGAGGGATTCGTTGATCCGGCGGGGCCGACAACGACCTCCCCACCTACGGCCATGGAGGTGTTGCCGGTGACGATGAGATCGACGGGGCCTTTGATATTGAGCTTACCCCACAGCAGGAGACTCACGGAGGGTGTGGTGTAGAGGTAGCGGCCGTTCGAGCCGGCCACGTCGCCAACTCGAGGGAGATCCCGCGAGCTGAAAAATTCCGAAATGGCCCCGAGCGAGTAAGCGGTGCCGCCCGGAGCGGCGACGTCGGGGAGGTTGGTGTTGAAATCCCGGCGCACGCGGGTCGGATCGGTGTAGGGCGTGGGTGCAGCCGGCACGGAGGGCGACGTGGCCCCGTAGATGCGACCGAGCGCGGCCGTGGGGTCGGCCCCGCCGGTCGCGACGTAACCGTAAATACTGGACGCACCGGTCAGCTCAATCGCGGCCACGGCGGCGGAGTTGGTGGCGATGGTCGCGCGATCCGTGCGGTTGGTGGCGGCGTTGTAAGGGCCGACCGTTGAGTCGTAGCTGTCGACGGCGCTCACGACGGCCAAGGTAATGTCGCCCTTGGTGACCATGCCGTTGGACCACGGCTTGCGGCGGCCAGTGCCGACCCGGAGCTGTTTGATGAGTTTGGGTTGGTTAGGGAAGTTTACCACGCCGGCCCCGTAGACGACGGGGGCCGCCCCGGCGATCCCGTCTACGCGGATATAGATGGCGCCGGTCGCCTGGGTGAAATCTAGGCCGGTGGTGATGGTCTTCACGTAGTCGGTCGTGGAGCCGCTGGCGAGGGTCCAGCCGTTGCCGGAATTGAAACCGTTCGTGTTGAGTGCATAGAGGCCCTCTTCGATGCCGGCTTCGGCGAGGTTAAAGGCGGCGTTGAGGAAGACCGAACGCGTGGCCAGTTTCGCCTCTTGGGCGGCGCGAAATAGAAAGCTGGACGAGATCACCGCCGTGACGGCGGCGAGGATCAGGACGGTGAGCACGGCACTGCCGCGATCAGTGCGTCGTGGATTTGGCCCGCATCGTAAATTGCGTAGAGATGACATATTCGGATGTGACGGTGCCGGCGACGAGGCGCAGCATGCGCAGGCTGAGTTGCACCTGCTTGACCTCGACGAGGCTGGTGGTCTGCACGTTGTTGCCGTTGGCATAGTAGAACGCGAAAGTTTGGACGTCGGCGGCGTAGACCTTGGTGGTGGTGGGGTCCTGCCGCGTGACCTGCTGCGTGACCGAGTTGTAACTCCAGACGACGTCCTGGGTGCTGGTCACGGCGGGGTTACTCGGCACCGTGAGGGTGAGCAGGGTCGGACTGAAGTTGGTGACGTCGGTGGCGGAACGTAGGTCCGAGCCCAATTTTTCCAGCATCAGACGCGCTTGCGCGTTCATGTCGCCGTAGTTGCTGAGGGAGCGATCACCGCGGGCGATGAACGTAAACGACGTCAATAATGCCAGCGTGAGCATCATCATTAAACTCAGGGAGATTAGCATCTCCACGAGCGTAAAGCCGGCGCGGCGACGGCGCGTGCAGTTAGGGAGCCCAGCCGACATAAAAATAATCACTGAGACCTTGTTCGCCAAAATACGTGATGATCTTGCGGGAAAACTGGGAGCCTTGCTCGGTCCAGGTGATGGTGATCGCGGCGGACATTTTTCCCGGAGTGCCCGTGGATGAGGCCACGATCGTCGTAAAAGTAGCCGAGAGCGAGAAACCCTGGGTAAACGCCGACGCGAAGCGCTCGCTGGTCAGGTTAGAGGTGAAATCCACCGGTTGGCTCTGAGCGGCATAGGCCTTGAGAACCGAATAGTTGCGCAGCCGTAAATCCTCCAGGGTCGACTGCACGATCTGGCCCGCGAGAGTCACCATGCGGGCGTGGCGCGTCAGGCGATAGGCCTCCGTGAGGGCCGTCAGACTGGACATGATCACGAACGCCAAGAGGGTCGCGGCGACCAAGACTTCGGCGATGGTCATGCCACGGCACCGTTGCCGACGGCACAGGAGCGGTCGGTGCACAGAGCCCAAAGGGACGGAACGGTGCCACGGAAGAGTCATTCGACAGAGGTTTGTCCCAGCTTTCTACGGGGGCTGTCGATCTAGGATATTGCCTACGGGGTGGGTAGTGCCCCCCGCGCGGGGAATGCCCGGCGCGTATCGTCGCCCGCAGCGTGAACGGAGCGGTTGGGCGGCGTCGGCTACGATCACGCGGCGACGGCGCGCGCTTCGGCCCGGCGTTCTTGCGCATCGACGACGACCGTGGTGACGACATCGGAGCCGACGTTTGTCATCGTGCGCACCATGTCGAGGACGCGGTCGACCCCCAACACGATACCAATCCCTTCGGGGGGGATGCCAAAGGTCGCGAGCAGACCGGCGATGAGTGGTAGGGAGCCGCCGGGAATACCGGCGACGGCAACCGCGCTCAGCACCGATAGCAGCAAGAGGGTGAGCTGCTGGCTGATCGAGAGATCGATGCCGAAGACTTGGGCGACGAAGAGCACGACGCAGCCCTCGTAGAGGGCAGTTCCGCTCATGTTCATCGTGGTGCCGAGCGGTAACACAAAACCGGCGACGCTGGGGCGGAGCCCGAGCGTTTCTTTTGCACAATCGAGCGCGGCGGGCAGGGTCGCGTTACTCGAACTGGTGGAAAACGCGGTCACGAGCACCGAGCGGATGTCTTTGAAAAACTGGAGCGGCTTGCGGTCGGTCCAGACGCGCAGCCAGATGGACATCGTGCCGAAGAGGTGGAGTAACATGACAAAAACGCAGCCGAGGGCAAAGACCCCGAGCGCCATCAGGATGTCGATCCCGATTTTGACGATCACGCTGTAGATCATCGCCGGCACGGCGTAAGGCGCGAGGCGCAGGGCGAAGTGGACGATGCCGGTCATGAGCTCGCTCACGAGTTCCAGGGTGTCTTGGAATTTTTTGCGTTTTTCCTCGATCAGCTGCGTGCCGACGGCACCGACGAGAATGGCGAAGAGAATGAGCGGGAGCACGTCGCCGATGACGTTGTTATTGTGGCCCATCACGGCGCCGAAGAGATTTTTCGGCATGAACATTTCGACAATGGTCATGAAACTCATCGACGGAGAGGCGGCGCCGGAGGCGATGTGTTTTTGGGCGGCACCGCCGAATTCCTGCAACAGGCGCGTTTTCGTCTCGGCATCGAGTTGATTGCCGGGCCGGAGCACGTTCATCATGACGAGGCCGAGGCCGACGCCGATTGCCATGTTAAGGAAAAAGAGGGCGAACGTCCGGCCGGCCAAAGGCCCGAGCCGGTCAAGTCGGCCGAGCTGCACGACACCTGTGGCGAGCGAGGCGAAGACGAGCGGGATCACCACGAAGAACAGCATGCGCAGGAAAATCTGACCGAAGGGATCGAAGACGTTCGTCGAGACCTTGCGCATGAACGCCAAAAATTCGGGAGAAAACTTTCCGACGGCGAGCGTGGCGACACCGGCGATGACGCCGACGACCAGACCGATAAGAATGCGATTGGACAGGGGGCGATTGGTCTCAGCCATGGAGGCGGAACGTGTTCTGCGCATGGCCGCTTGTCCAATGCGAAGTGAGCCGGTGCGTTCTAGAAACTTGTCCGCTGGGCGGGGAGGACACAGGGTGCGCTCATGCCTCCGCCTGAATTTAGCGCTGTCGTCCTCGCGGCCGGTCGTTCGACCCGGATGGGTTGCGACAAGGCGCTGCTCGAGCTCGACGGCGTCCCGTGGTGGCGGCGCCAGCATGACGTCCTGCGGCAGGCGGGCGCGGCGGAAATTTTTATTTCAGCACGGGAAGAGCAGCTCTGGGCCCACGGTGAAAACGTCGTGCGCGACACCGTCTCAGGCGGTGGGCCGCTGGGTGGATTGGTGGCGGCGTTGGAGCGCGCGGTGCACGGTCACCTCGCCGTGCTCGCGGTGGATCTGCCAAAAATGGAGGCAAAATGGTTTCAGTCGCTGCTGGCCGAATGCTCGGTCGGCGTCGGTGCGGTGGCACGGCGCCCCGGCGACGGTGATTTCTTCGAGCCACTCGCCGCGGTGTATCCGCGCGAGATTTTGGGGCTCGCGAGGACGGCGGTGGCGCGAGGGGAATTTTCTCTGCAACGCTTGTTGCGTGCAGCGGAAGTCCGGGGGCTGATGCAGGTGCGGGTGCTCGGCGCGGCCGAATCAGAGTTGTTCGACAACTGGAACGAACCCATCCGGTAGCGATCGGTCGACGCGAATTTGTTTGAGTGAGCTCCGGGTTGCCGGTCGTGATGACAGCGCCTTGAGCGAAGCGCCAAAACCGAAACACCCGTGGGCCAAGTTCCACGCCAAGCCGCGCCCGGAGAATCCGCCGGCGGCTCCGGCTTTGCGCCAAGCTCCGGCGTTTCGCGCGTTGCCGGTGAGGCCGGCACCGACCAGCCCGTTCATCACCCCGCCGGCGGATCACCCGGTCGAGCCTCCCGTCGTGCCGCTGCCCAACTCACCCCCGGAGCCACTCGCGGCAACCGCCCCGGCACAAACGGAGGCAAAACGCGCGCCGCGACGGGGGCCGAAGCCGGCGACGAATGCCTCGACGAAAGCGGGGAAAAAATCGGCGGCGGGCGCGTCGGGTGCGGATGCTTGGGTGCCGCCGGTCGCGAAATCGGCCGACGCTGCGGGGGGGGGCAAGCCGACGCCCGCAGCGCGTGGCGGTGCCCGGGCTTCGGGGGTGTCCGATGAGCTGGCTTCGGCGCTCAAAGCGCTGGCGGCGGAATACGCGCCGTTGCCCCTGACCAACTCGCCGTTCGTCAGCGTAAAGCAAAGAGAAGCGGAGGCGCGCGAGCGACGTCGGCTTTGGCGCGTGCGACTGGGAAAATTCGGCGCCGGGTTGGTGGTCGGTCTCGGCCTGCTGTATTTTTTGGCTTCGCTGGTGTTGTTCCGTTACCCAACGGAAGAAGCGCTCACGGTTGAGGTCGCGAAGACGGCGCAGGCAGTCGTTTTGCGTTATACGCGCGGCGACCGGCCGTTGGAAATCGCCGGGGCCGTCCCGGTGTTTCGCCAAAAAATCGGTGCGCGCCACGTGCGCTATTATGCCGAGGTCACGCTGCGGCTGCGCCAACCGCTCTTTGGCGCGGGGGTGTCGAATGGCACCGTGAGCTACCGGCAGCTCCAGGAGAGTCTGCAATGGGCGAAGGCGCAGGAACTGAAATTTAACTTTTTCGCGCTGACGGGTGGCCCGACCGCGCCGGAGCTGCCGCGGTTGATCCAGGAGATCCATCACCGGGGCGAACCGATGGTGGTGCGGGTCCCCTTTGAAGCGGAGCAGTTCGGCTGGCGGTGGCGGATCAAGCCGCCGCAGTTCACCTACGTTGCCGTGGACCGTGAATTTTCGGGCGCGACGCTCGAATATTTCGACGCCACGCCGTATCTGATTTTTGGACTGCCCGAGACGATGCCGATCGTGCGCGAGCGCATGAAGGCGGCGAAAAATTTCATCACTGCGATTGCCAAGGAAATCCAGCGGCACGCGGACGTGGAAGCCGTGGCGGAAAAATCTCCGGTCGAAGACCGGCCCGCGGTGGACGCTCCGCCGGGCGCCGCCACCGGGTCGATCCTGCCGCCCAATCCGGACAAACCGGCGGTGGTTCCCGCGACTGAACCCACGCCGGACCAACCGCCCAAGCCGCTCCGCTGAGCCAGACGATTTCAAGCTCGACTGGCGGATAGCTCGCCGCCGCGGTTGATCGCGGTCGGCCTGTCTTGGTGCCCGGCTCAACCTTACGCATAGCGGTCTTCGGTCCACGGATCGGCACCGTTGGAGTAGCCGCGGACTTCCCAGAAACCGAGTTTATCTTCAGCGAGAAACGTGATGCCGCTGACAAATTTTGCGCCTTTCCACGCGTAGAGTTTCGGCACGATCACGCGCGCGGGACCACCGTGTTCGCGCGAGACCGGCGCGCCGTCGAAAGCCGTGGCGATGAGGACATCGTCGTCGAGACACGCGGCGAGCGGGAGGTTGGTCGAGTAACCGTCGTAGCTCGTGAAATAGACGAACTGGGCCGCGGGCGGAGGCTGCGCGAGTTCGTAGAGCGCGGTGAACGCGACGCCCGCCCAGCGGCAGTCGTATTTACTCCACGTCGTCACACAGTGAAAATCGCTGACGTCCTCGACTTGGGGGAGCGCGTGAAACGCCGCCCACGACAAGGTGGTCGGTTGCGCCACCAGGCCATCGAGCGTGAGGGTCCACGTGTCGTGGGTGATTTCCGGCTGCACGCCGAGGTCGAGGACGGGGAAGCCGTCGGTCAGTTTCTGGCCGGGTGGCAGGCGAGCTTCCGAAGCGACGGGGTGAGCGGTGACGCCGCGTGCTTTCTGTTTTTCGGCCCAGCGTTGCTTCGCCGCGATATAGCGTTCCTTCGACATGGGGCGGACGGTAGCGGGAAGGCTCGCGGCGTAAAGCCGGTCCTACACTTCGGTGAGTGCGGTGGTCACGGCGTCGCGGCGGCGGAAATAATAGATCGCCATGCCTCCTTGGTAGAGGACCGTGACGAACGAAACGGCGAGATAGGTGACTCGATACACCAGCTCCAGAAACTGGTCGACCGTCCACCCTATGACGTCGAGTTGCTGCTTCATCTCGTCCGTCACCGTGGCGCGCAACGGCTCGAGCTGCGGGTGGGCCAAGCGCAGGGCGCAGTAGCCGAGCATGCCGAGTAGAATGAGGCACTGGCTGTTGATCAGCCACGTCATCCCGCGCGCGTCGCTGTGGCGCAGGAGCGTCACACCATGGAGTTCGATCGCGCCGGCACCGGCGATGAGCACGCCGATTCCCGCGCCAATGCGGTCGCCCATGGAAGCTGCCAGCACGGCGCAGATGGACGCCACCAAGACGACGCTCAGTCCGTCGAAGCGGGCGAGGCGCAGGACGCGTTGAAAAACTTCTTCAGGAAGGAGCGGGGGGGCTTTCATCATTGCCTTGTGATTCTCGGTGCGGCGAAGAAGTTCACCCTCCGCCCGCGTGACCGCACCGTCAAACAAACCCTTTCCCTTCCGTCTGGAGTTCCCGCCCGAACTGCCGATCACGTCGCGCGTGGAGGAGATCACGGCGGCGATTCAGGCGAACCAGGTGGTGATCCTTGCGGGTGAAACGGGCTCGGGCAAAACCACGCAGATTCCTAAAATGTGTCTGGCCGCCGGGCGTGGCTCACTCGGTCGCATCGCCTGCACGCAGCCGCGTCGCGTGGCCGCGCTCTCGGTGTCGCGCCGCGTCGCCGAGGAACTTGGGGTGCAATGGGGCCGCGAAGTCGGCTGCAAGATTCGCTTCAACGACGAGACCACCAAGGATACGGTCATCAAATTTCTCACCGACGGCATGTTGCTCGCCGAGGTGCAGGGCGATCCCCTGCTGCGCGGCTACGACACGATCATCATCGACGAGGCGCACGAGCGCTCGCTGAACATCGACTTTCTCCTCGGGCACCTGCGCACGCTGCGCTACAAACGTCCCGAACTGAAAATCGTGATCACGTCGGCGACGATCGATACCGAAGCGTTCAGCAAGGCGTTTGACGACGCGCCGATCATCCAGGTCGAGGGCCGCACCTATCCCGTCGAAGTGATCTACGCACCGCTCGACGAATTCGGCTCCGACGTCGCCGAGGGCGACGAGCGCGAGGCGAAGGCGGAGGCGTTGCACTACATCGACGGGGCGGTCGAGGCTGTCCAACGCATCGTGCGCGAGAGCACGGGCGGCGACGTGCTGGTGTTTCTCCCGAGCGAGCGCGACATCCGCGAGCTGGGCGATTTGCTCGACGGCCGGCGACTCGGGAACTGCGAAGTCATTCCGATGTTTGGCCGCCTCTCCAATGTCGAACAGCAGCGCGTTTTCGCGCCGACCCAGCGGCGGAAGATCATTCTCGCGACGAACATCGCGGAGACGTCGCTCACGATTCCAGGCATCCGGTTCGTGGTGGACACGGGGCTCGCGCGCCTCAGTCGCTATTCGCCGACGGCGCGCACGCGGCGGCTCCCGATCGAGCCGGTGTCGCAGTCGAGCGCCGATCAGCGCAAAGGCCGCAGCGGCCGCGTGGCGGATGGCGTGTGCATCCGGCTTTACGCGGAAAAGGATTTCTTGGAGCGCCCGCGTTTCACGCAGCCGGAAATCCAGCGAGCCAATCTCGCCGATGTCATTTTGCGGATGAAGGCCTTCGGCCTCGGCGACATCGAGCGTTTCCCGTTCATCAATATGCCGGCGGCGAAATCCATTCGCGCCGGCTACGCGCTGCTCGAAGAACTCGGTGCGCTCGACGCGTCGGACAATGTCGCGGACTCGGTGCGCGTGCTCACGCCCATCGGTCGTGAGCTCGCGCGACTGCCCGTCGACCCGACGGTGGGACGGATGATTCTCGAAGCGCGCGCGGAGAAGGCTTTGCGCGAAGTGGTCATCATCGCCGCCGGGCTGAGTATCCAAGATCCGCGCGAGCGGCCGATGGACAAGCAGCAACAGGCCGACAACGCGCACCGGCGCTTCGTGCATCCCGATTCGGATTTCCTGACACTGCTCAACATCTGGGAGGCGTATCACGGCGAGTTTGAGACGATGGCGCAGGCGAAGCTTCGGCGCTTTTGCCGGGAGCATTTTCTGAGCTACACCCGGATGCGGGAGTGGCGGGACATCTATACCCAACTCTTGGACACACTGGAGCAACGGGACGACTTCCGGCTGACGTCGGTCGCCGATGGCGGTGGGGTGAGCGTCCCGCCCGCCACGAAAGGCGGCCGGATGGCGGGGATAAACCCCGCCCCACAAAATCCTCGGCACCCACCGCAAGCCCCGCACCCACAAAATCCCGCGTCGCAGGATTTGGCGTTTGGTTCGCCCAGTTATCGCGCCATTCACCGGAGTATCCTCGCCGGCCTGCTCGGCAACATCGCGCACCTCGACGAAGAAAACGGCGGCTACAAGGCGACGCACGACCGGCGCGTCTCGCTGTTTCCCGGCTCGGTGCTTTTCCGTCGTGAGGAACCGAAAAAACGTGCGCCCGAAGGCGGGCCACGCGGTGGAGCGCAGAAAGGTGCGCCCCCGAAGACGCCACGTTGGATTATCTCCGCGGAAATCATGGAGACCTCGCGGCTGTTTGCGCGCACGTGCGCGCGCTTGGACCCGCTGTGGGCACTCGATCTCGGCGCGCATCTCGTGCGCGTGAGTCACAGCGAGCCATTTTGGGATGTCGAAAAAGGCCGCGTGATGGCGAAACAACGCACGCGGCTCTACGGACTGGAGTTGGAGAGCAAGGCGGTCGGCTACGGTAAAATAGACGCGGCGCACGCGACGGAAATCTTCATCCGCGAAGGACTCGTGAACGACACGATTTCCTTCCCGCTCGATTTCGTCGCGCACAACCGCACGGTGCGGGAAAAACTCGCCGATGCCCTCACGCGCGCCCGCGACAGTGGGTTTCTGAATCTCGACGAGGCCACGTATCGGTTCTACGCCGCGCGGCTGGAGAAAACGCCGGTATCGGCGGTGGGCGAACTCGTTGACCTCGTGCGCGAGCGACGCGGGGCCGAGCCGCGTTTCTTGATGTTGGAGACAGAAGACCTGCGCGATCCGGAGACGCTGGAGCACGATGCGGAGGCTTTTCCCGAGGCGCTGCCCCTCGACAATCGCGCGCTGCCGCTCGCCTACGCCTACAAACCCGGGCAGACCGACGACGGCGTGACGCTCGACGTGAGCGTGCGCGAAGCGGAGACGTTGACGCCGGCCGCGCTCGACTGGGCGGTGCCGGGGCATCTCGTGCAAAAGGTCGAACACTACCTGCGCGCGTTGCCGAAAGAGCTGCGGCGGGGTTTTGTGCCGCTCGCAGAAACCGCGAAGAGCCTCGCGGAGCAAGTTGCGGCGCGCGATCGACTCACCGACCGGCGGGAGTCACTGACGCAGGCGCTGGCGGCGCAGATCGCGGAGCGATTTCGCATGACGCTCGATGCGGCTGTGTGGGCCGACAAACCGTTGCCGGATCATTTGCGCGTGCGGGTGCGCGTGCTCGACGCGAAAGGAAATCCACTCTGTGCCAGTCGAGAGCTCGCCGAGATCGACGCGGCGTTGCACCTGCAAAAACGTGCGGCCAGTGCGACCGTGGCGCGCGTCGAGCCGGAGGCGTGGCGGCGGGCGCGGGCGAAATGGGAGACTCCCGCGCACACGACGTGGACATTTGGAGACATCACCGAACGCGTGCTGGTGACCGAGCAGGCGGGTGTGCCGGTGTTCGCGTTTCCGGCGTTGCAGGCGGAAAAAGACGGCGTGGCGGTGCGGCTGGCGAAAACGCCCGAGGAAGCGCGGGAGGTGACGCGTCGCGGGCTGGCCGCGTTGCTTGAGCGACAGCTCAGCAACGACCTCGGCTGGCTCGAACGCGATTTGCGGGCGGTGAGAAATCTTGGTCCACTGATCTCCACGCTGGCTCCGGCCGAGGAATTGCAGGCGCAGGCGTTTGCGATGCTGCGCGGATGGTTGTGCGATGCGGCGCGCGTAGCGGCGAGCGCCAGCGAGCCGAAAGGAAATCCCCTCGCTGGCGCGCGCGTTTACACGACCGCCCGGTTCACGGCAGCGCTCGATAAATCAAAGGCGGATCTCCGCGGGATCGTGCCGCGGTTCTGTGATCAACTGCGCGAGATTCTCACACTGCGCCAGACGCTCATGGTGCAACCAGGCGCGCATGCCGGTCTCGAACGTGACCTCGCGGCGCTGCTGCCGCCGGATTTTTTGCGGACGACGCCCTACGCGCAGCTCCCGCATTTTCCACGTTACCTGAAAGGCATGAAACTGCGGGCCGAGCGTTGGCGGCAGAATCCGGCGAAAGATGTCGAGCGCGCGGCGCAGTTGGCGCCGTATGTCGCGGTGGTGGGGAAACTGCGGTCGCACGAGGGTGGCGAGGCGTTTCGCTGGTTGGTCGAGGAATTCCGCGTGAGTTTGTTTGCGCAGGAGCTCGGCACGGCGGAACCCGTTTCGACGGTGAAGTTGGACCGGGCGCTGGCGGCGCTGCAGCACGGGATCGCCCTGCCGCGGACGGAGCCGCCGGTGGCGAAACCGATCCTAGCGGCCGGCGTGACGGAAAAGAAAATTGCGCCGGTCAAAAATTTCGGGGCGCTGGATCGATTATTTCCGCGCTGAGGCACGCCAGTGATTGGGCAAAGGGCGGGTCGGAGACCCGGCGCTACTTTTCGACGAAGGTCAGCTTTAGCTCCTGCACTTTCGGCGGGGTTTCGGGCGTGAGGGTGAAGAAAACGTCGATGCGGCCATTTTCGCCGACGAGGGGAAAGGTGCCGCGGAGTTGGTTCTGCGGTTTCATTTCGCCGACGGACGTGATTTTTCCCGCCTGGGCGAGCACCGTGCGGGTCTGCGTGATCCAGTCTGCGCGAGCGCGATCCGGGAAAAAATTTTCGGCAAAGACTTCGGCGCTGAGTTTTTCGTCCCAGACGGCGTTGGCGAGGATTTGCCCGAGTTGGCGGGTTCTTTGGGCGAGAATTTCTGAGACTGGTAGCGAGCGCGGTGGCAGTTTGGCCTTTTCGAGCAGGAGGGCGGCGACCTTGGCATTGGTGGCGCCCGTGCCGGCGTAGGTGACGTTGGCGAAAGAGAAAACGCCGAAACCGTGTTGCGGGAAGAAGCGGTAGTCGCTGCCGAAGCCGGGCAGGCCGCCGGCGTGGCGTGAACTGGCAACGCCCTTGCTGTCGACACTACTGACGAGACCGAAGCCGTAGCCGTTGGCGGTGGGGTTGGGTTCGCCGGCGAGGGTTTTGGCGGTGGCGTTGACGCCGGTGGGCTGGGTGGGCGTGTGCATTTCGCGCACGGTGGAGCGGCGCACGGCCCCCGTGTCGGGGGCGTTGCGTGGAGGCCAGGCCGAGAGGTGAAAAGTGACGTAGCGGGTGAAGTCCTCGGCCGTCGTGATGAGCCCGCCCATCGCTCCGTAGGCGCCATCGCGTTCGGGCGGCTCCACTTTCCATGTGTTGTTCTCCCAGCGGTAGCCGAGCGCGAGGCGGTCGGGCGGAACCTCGGAGAATTCCCAACGCGTATCTTTCATGCCGAGCGGGAGGAGAATCTCGCGGGTGATGTAGCGCTGGTAGGGTACGCCCGCAACCTGCGAGACGACGCGGCCGAGGAGGGCGAAACCGAGATTACTGTATTCGAAGCCGCTGCCGGGTGAATTGGAAAACGCGATACCGCGGGAGAGGAACTCGCCGAACTGCGCGTCGGTGACACCGAGTTGGCGGTCGCCCCACGGGTTGTCTTCGGGGAAGCCCGCGGCCATGCCGAGCAGGTGGCGCAAGGTGATTTTCGGAGCGTCGGCCGTGAGCGGTTTGATCCCGCGAAATTCGGCGAGATGTTTTTCAACCGGATCTTCGAGCGAGAGTTTGCCGGCGTCGCGAAGCTTGAGGATGGCCAGCGCGGTGAAGGACTTCGTCATCGAGGCGATGCGGAAGGCGCTGCGTTGGTCGGCCGGGATTTTTTTCTCCAGATTGGCGAAACCGATGGCGCCGGTGTGGAGCAGTTGTCCGTCGAGCACGAGGCCCCAGACGAGGCCGGGGGCGTGTTTCTCGGTCGCGAAATCGGCGTAGAGTTTCGTGATTGCGGGCAGGAGAGCGGAGATTTTTTCGGCTTGGCCAGCGTCGGGTATACGCGGCGGCGCGTCGCCTTGGGCGGGAGCGAGCGGGAGGCTGACGAGGAGACCGAGGAGGAGGGCGGGGAGGCGCAGCGGTGATTTCATGAAGGGGCACAACAGTGCGAAATTCAGGGTTCAACGACGACGGGGAGGCCGGTCCACACGAGGTCGAGGAGGGTGAGCGCATCCCAATTCGCGAGACGAAAGCAACCGTGCGATTCCGTGCGGCCGACTTGTTCGGGCTTCGGGGTGCCGTGGATGCCGTAACCGGGGAGATCGAGGCCGATCCACGCGAGGCCGACGGGATTGTTGGGTCCGGGGGGTAAGATGAGTTTGCGGCCGAGCGAGCGCGCTTCCTCCGACTCGGGAAAGACCTCCGGGTTAAACGTGTAGTCGGGATCGCGGGCGACGACGGTTACGTGCAGCTCACCGACCGGACGTTTTTCGACGCGGCTCGCGATGCTGACCGGGAAATGGGCGATGACCCCGCCGTCGGCGTCGAAGATTTCCAAAGTGTGGGCGGCGAGCTGCACGATGATGCGCGCGGCTTTTTTGGTTTTCGGCAGACGCGAAATGGCCGGCACGACGAGCGGCGTGCCGGCGGTGGGCTCTGCCCAATCCACGTCGGGATTGAGGCGACGGATGAGGTTCGGGCTGGCGTGCGTACGTTCGGCGATGAGTTCGAGTGCGGTCTCGTAGTCGAGGGCGGTTTGTTGAGATTTGCCGAGCCACGTGGTGGAGAGCGGCTGCAGGCGTGCGAGGTCCTCGGGAGTTAATACCAGTTGAGCGAGCGGTGCGGACGTCAGCGCGAGGCGGCCGCGAGTCACTGCATCGAGTGCGCCGGTGGCGGGCAGGTCGTGACTTTCTTGATAGGCCCGCAAGGCCGCAGCGGATTGCGCACCGCCGACGCCATCGATCGGGCCGGAAGAAAACCCGGCGCGGGCGAGAGCAATCTGGGCGTCGAGCCACGAAGTGACGGGAGTCGGCGTAGTGGTTGGGCTGTCGGTTTCGGCCGATTCGCGAGCCGGGAGGGAGGAAACGACGGGATCGGCTTCGATGACGGGTGCCGGTGGCGGCAATGGGGGCATTTTGAATACTACCGCTGGAGCGGCCGCCCGAGCGAGCCCACCGGAGGCGGCGATTCCACAGAGGAGGGCGCAGGCGAGAGGGTGGCGAAGAAGCGAGGGCATGACGGGTCGGCGAGTTGTCGCGGACGACTCTGTTCGGAATCACCCGCGAAACGCTAGGCCGATTTCTCGCCCGGTCATGCAGCCGCTGCGCCGCTTTCAGGGCGACCGGTTCCTCCCTCACAAGTCCGCGGCCTTTCGCTCAGCCATCCGCCGCAAGCTCGACGCCTCCTACCGCCATAGCCAAATCGTCCTCGTTGCCCAAGGTCTCCCCCAATGCCTCGCCGCCCTTCATCGGGCTCTGGTCTGGCGCCACTTCGGCTCCTCGCTGCGCACCGTGCGCTCCCCGCATGGGCCCTCGGAGTTTGTTGTCGCCTGCGCCCTGCGTCAGCGCCTGCCGGAATTTCTCGCCGCTTCCCCTCAGGGCTCTCCCTCCGCGAACGCCTCGATCTCCAGCGCATCGAGGGCACAGGCCTCGCCGCCTAATATCTTCACCACGGACAAACATCTCATATCAATCGCCCAAATGATTCAGACTTTGATTTGCCGGGTAGCCGCGAGCGCCCGCGAGGGGTGATCCGTCCACTCGCTGGCGCTCGCGGCTACCGAAAAGTCCAGAGTTCAAAGGACGTTGGTATCACTCCTGAGGAAGCTCCGCTCAAACGCCCCACCAGCGATTCGCACCCACCCCACCTCGACAGGCGAAAGACCCCTGCCTTGATTTCGGGCGAAGCAGAAAAAGCGCTTGCTTACGTCGGCGGCATGCGGCTTGTTCGCCCTTCCTTGTTCGGGCTGTAGCGTAGCCTGGTAGCGCGCTTGCATGGGGTGCAAGAGGTCGTGAGTTCGAATCTCACCAGCCCGACCATTTAACCCGCGACGTAAAGCCACGTCTGACTGCGTCAGAATACGCCTAAATGCGTCTCTTGAAATCGGTTGCGAAATCGGTGCTCGATGACCTGATACGACATGTGATGACAGGCTATGACCCCCTGTGACCCCCGTTTGTGTGCGTTTTTGTGTGCGTTTCTGTGTGCGTGCAAGGATGCCTCGATTTCCTGACCCGCCCCTTCAGCGCGTGAATTTTGAACAAACGGGGTCATTTTTGAGAACCCTATCTGGACCGCACCGCAGTGAATGACTGCGGCCGGCGTCGGCGCTTCTGCGGGCGCCGCACGACAAATGACGCGGTCAGGCGCTCACCCCGACGCCTTTGCGGTCGGGCGAGTTCTTATCGGTCACTTCCGGTTGCGATGCTGCGAAGCCCGGAAGCATGGCGACACCCGCCGCGAGTGGCAGCTGCGACGAGTCCGTGTAGAGGTTCGTCGTCAGTTTTAGGTCGCTGTGACGCATCAGTTCCTTGACCACGATAGGATGGACTCCGCTCGCGAGCATAGTCGTGCCGAACGTCATCCGAAGGGAGTGAAAATCTACGCGACGGCCCCGTTCGTCTTTCAGTGGAATTCCGGCCCGCTCCAGGTCCTTCCTGACCGTTTCGATTCGCGGAACGTGATGGCAGAACGGCTTGGCCAAGGAATCAAAATCCACCGGACGAAACCGTCGCAGGGTGGCTGCGAGTTCGGGATGCAACGGAAGCAATGCCTCCTTCCGATTCTTACTGATCGAAGCCGGCACCCGCACCCGTGGCTTGGCGTCATCCAAGAAGAAATCTGCCCAGCAAATCTCATTCAGCTCTTTCCGGCGAAGCCCGGTATAAAGTGCGGTCCCATAGACCACTGCCCGGAGAAACGGCGCGGTTCGCAGAAGGTTTGAAAATTCGTCCGGCGACAGTGCGCGCCGGCAGGGCCCTCGTCCCCGGGTGTCAATCCGCTGAACGTATTTGAGTGGGTCTTCCTGAAGCTGGCGTTGGTGGCGAAGCCACCGAAAGAATCCCTGGGCGTTGGCCAGGACGTCGTTCACGGACTTCGCGCTGAGGCCGGACTTTGTCCTCCAGTGAACGAATTCCTTGGGACTGATACCGCGGAGGTCACGCCAACCAAGTCGTTCGAATAACAGGCGCAGTGTGCCAATATATTTTCGCAGGGTGCCCTGCGTTCTGCCCTTTGCTTTCAAGTCAGCGGCGAACAAATCGAGATGTTCGGCAAGAGGAGTGTTCAGCGCGTCGCGAATCGACCGCGCGGGCATTAGCCCCAATGCCTCTTTTTCGAAGTCCTTGGCCATTTCGATGAGCTTCATTTCGGCGATACGCCGATCTGTCGTGTGAAGGGCGAAGACTCGCGGCTTCGCCCACGTATCGAGTTTCAGCTTACCAGAGTAGTGCTCGCGCTCATGACGGCGGCCGTCCAGCCAGCGTGCCGGTTTGAAGACGTAGGAAATCACAATATTCCTCCGATGATTTCGTCGGGGATCGGCGGATTCGCGGGATGCTGCACTGGGTTGAGTCCAACAGCGAAAACGCGGCCGCCCGTCCGAAATTGCGACCACCGGGGCGCCGATTGTTTCATTCTTTCCGCCTTTTGATGCGAGCCGAAGCTGCCGAGCCTACGCCGCCGGATACGACGACCAAAGCTCGACGCCCCAATCACGTTTTTGGAGGTGTTTGAGATTTCGCTCACGACGCTCCGATTTTATCCCCACGCTCACGGCAGAGCCGATCAAGGTAGGCGGTAATATCGTTGCGCAAGACACGGGCGGATCGACCGATTTTGACCGGGGCGGGAAAAGATCCGCTCGCAATCAAACGTTCTAGCGTCCGTTTCGATATGGATAATTTTTCTGCGACCCGCGGTAGAGTGAAAAGGTCGCGGTCGTCGTTTGCCGGGGGCGCGGGTTGCTTCGAGCGGACCGATACAGATGTGGCGACAGAGGAACTCATAGGGATGAAGCGTTCAAGTTAACGAACCTTCGCCGTGCGCCGTTATGACGGTCGCCGCCTGCGATGCGAAGCCGGGTGGGGCAGGCGAGATCGAAGCCCTTTGGGGCTGAGTTGCGCTCCTCTGGCGCGTAGGGAGAATCATCCGATTCGATCTTTGCGTCAACGTCGAAGTCGTTGTTTCGAAACCAGAATAAACGGGCCGCGATTTCGTCTTCGCGTCCGCCCGTTCGCCCGGTTCCGTATCTCCGAAGAGATCAACGCGTTTTTTATGAATACGTCTTTCCTCGGTAAGTAAGCAGGCCTTGCACAACAGTTCAGCGACGCGTCGGAGACGCTTCCCTTCAGTGAGAACGACGGCAATTTGTTGGTTCTGCCTCATACGGCGATTTTCATTCGCGCGGGTTCTTGCGGCGCGAGTCGCACCGTGGGTGAGGTCGATTTGGTCGTTTGCCCTTTGGCCGGCGTTCGGGTTTTGAATCGACGAGCGATCCGCCTTGGTTCAATGGACGTCACGGCTACTGCCGGTGCAGGCGATTCCTCTGATGGTTCGACGTCGGTCGAGATACCAATCTCGGATGCCTCCACCGAGACAGTTTCCAAGTCGCCGGTCGATTCGGTGGCCTGCTGCGCTGCCGCCTGATTTTTGGTGATGTCGAGCAGGTCAACGAGTTCGCCCTGTCGCTGGAGGAGTTCGCGATAGCGTTCCTCGTGCTCGAAGATTTTTCCCGTGAGCGCGGTCAACTCCGCGAGGTTCATCCGACACCGCGCGAGTTCATCGCGGAGCCGCAGCACGTGTTCCTCGATGGAGCGCGCCGCGTGTTCGAGCGAACTGATAGAGCCGATCGGTGACGGCGAAATGTTGGCAACGTGTTCGGCCGCGCCCCGCAGCGTCACCTTGTCGGGCCACGTTGAGCGGTATTCGAGTTTGAAGCCGGCCAACTCACCCAGCACGACAGTTCCGGCACGCCCCGCGAGATGATCGTCGCGATGTTCGGCTGCCAGATACACCAGCGCCGCGCCGGCCTCCGCGCGCTCGGTGTAGGTTTTCTGGCCGACGACCATCCGGAATTTTTCGCCCTGCGTATCCACGCACGTGACCTTGTCCTGTTCCATGGCCGCCACCTGCCGTTCGAGCCGTGCAACATCTTCGCCGGCCATGCGCAACCGGCTGCGCGTGCCATACTGCGATTCGCTATGCTCGGAGCGCAGCCGCGACAGGCGCATGACCTCGGCATCCACCTTGGCCTTTTCGATCACGAGTGGATTGCCTGACGCGATGGCTTTTACCTCGGCATACGTGAGTGCGGGTGAATCCAAGTCCTCGATCCGCCGGGTCACCGTCTGGCCAGTCATCACCTGCGAGATGAACTTCGCCTTGGTTTCTAACGTCTGCCACATGTAGGCATCGAAACTGCCTTCCGTGACATACCGGTTCACGCGAACGACCGCGTTTTGGTTGCCCTGCCGGAGAATCCGGCCCTCGCGTTGCTCGATGTCCGCCGGACGCCACGGCGCGTCGAGGTGATGCAATGCCACCAGCTTCGTCTGCGCGTTGGTGCCCGCGCCCATTTTCTGAGAAGAACCCAGCAGGACGCGCACCTTGCCGGACCGCACGTCTTTGAAGAGCGTCAGTTTCACGGCGTCGCCGTCGTAGTCTTGGATGAAGGCGATTTCCTCTGCGGGCACGCCGCGCGCGATCAGCTTGGCTTTGACATCCTGGTAGACGGAAAAGCCACGCCCCTCGACCTTCGGCGTGGACAGATCGCAAAATACCATCTGCGTCAGCCGATCCGCCCGGGTTTCCTGCCAGATGGAGAAGATTTCGCAGACGGCTTGGTTGACCTTGCCCTCGGGTGCGTCCGCCGTGCCGCCCTGCACCAAGCGCATGTCGAGTGCCGCCTTCCGGCCTTCACCGGTTATTTTGATCATGTTGTCCACCGTCGGATCGACCTTCTCGCGTTTGAGTTTCTCAGCGCGCACCGCCAGCGCGGCGACAAACGCCTTCAATTCCGGCGGTGCCGGTGCGCGTACGATGCGCGCCTTGCCACCGTCGAGCGCGGGGATCGGGAGCTTGAGCATGTCCGCCGTCTGGACGTCGGCCATCGACCGAAACATTTGCATCAGCTCGGGGACGTTCACGAACCGAGCAAACCTCGTGTGGAGCCGATAGCCCGCCCCGTCCGGTGAAAGTTCCATCGCCGTCACGGTTTCGCCGAACGTGCCGGCCCAGGCATCGAAGTGCTGGAGATTCTGACGCCGCAACACGTCCATTTGCAGGTAGCGCTGCATCGTGAACATTTCCGCCATCGTATTGGTCACCGGGGTGCCGGTGGCGAAGACAACGCCCGCGCCGCCGTTTTGCTTTTGGACGTGCTGAACTTTCAGAAACATGTCGAAGGCCCGTTCCGAGGCGGTCTGGGGCAGACCGGCCACCCGCGTCATTTTGGAAATATAGAACAGGTTCTTGAACGCCTGCGCCTCGTCCACGAATAGCCGGTCCACGCCGAGTTCCTCGAACGTCAGGGTGTCATCTTTGCGGTGCTCGGCCCCGAGTGCCTTGATCCGGCCTTCGAGTTTCTTTTTCGCACGCTCCAACTCTTTCACGATTCGCGTGCCGGACGACGATGCGCCGATCCGGCTTTTGTGTTCCAAAATGCACTCGGCCAGCTCTGCGAGCTGCCCATCGAGGAACTCTTTCCGAGCCTTCGTCGAGAGCGGCAGGCGCTCGAAGCCCGAGTGCGTGACGATGATGGCGTCCCAATTATTCGTCGCGATGCGGCTCATCAATTCGCGCCGACGCAGGCTCGCGAAGTCGTCGCGTCCCGCCGCCAAGATGTTTGCGCCGGGATAGAGCGTGAGCAGCTCCGAGCTGAACTGGCCGAGCATGTGATTCGGGACGACGAACATCGGCTTCCGGGCGAGCCCGAGCCGCTTCAGCTCGATGGCCGCCGCCGCCATGACGTAGCTCTTCCCGGTTATGCCGCGCACGGCATAACCGGGATTATGCCGCGTGCCGGGATATGCCGCGTCAGGCCCGGTCTGCCTCTGAACGGTGTTGTTCCTACGCGGCATAATCCGGCGGGGTTATCACAGGCCTTTGAGGAAGTTGAGCAGACGATCACCGGGTCGATACCGCCCCGGCGGACTCTTGATGGGCCGCGTCTTTGCGAGGATTTCCTCTTTCAGCGCAAGGTTTGCGTCCAAGTAGATCTGGGTGGTTTCGACCGACTCGTGGCCCAACCAAATGGCGATCAGCGCGCGGTCCACCCCGGCTTGCAGCAGCTCCATCGCGGCGGTGTGACGCAGCACATGCGGCGTGACGCGTTTTTTCGTCAGCGACGCACACGTGGCGCGCGCACTCGCGACATGGCGGCTGACCAGCGCCTGCGCCGCATCGGCGCTCAGCTGGCCGCCGTTCGCGCTCGGAAACAGAAACTTTGGTTCCGGTCCGTCCGGTTGATGGTCGATCCAACGGCGAAGCGCGGTCACCGTGGATTTGGTCAAGGGCGTGCAGCGTTCTTTCCGGCCTTTGCCTTCGCAGCGCACATGCGCCCCGACACCGAGCGCGACATGCTCGTGGCAAAGGCCCGTCAACTCGGAGAGCCGCAGGCCGGTTTGCACTGCAGTCAGCAAGAAGGCGTGGTCGCGCTGTCCGATCCATGTGGTCCGATCCGCGACCGCCAGCATGGCTTCGATTTCCGGTCGAACGAGGAAGTCGATCAGCGCGCGGGTGTGCCGTTTGCGGGGGATGGCCAGCACACGCTGGATCAACGCAGAGTGTTCCGGTGCTTCCAGTGCGGCATAGCGGAAGAACGAGCGGATGCCCGCCAGCCGGAGGTTGCGGCTGCGCGCTCCGTTCGAGCGCGTGGTTTCCAAGTCGTCGAGGAATGCAGCCACGAACGGCGCGGGGAGATCGGCGAGGGTGAGTTCCGAAGGCGCGCGGCAGAGACGCTTTTCCGCAAACCGCAGCAGCAGCCGAAACGTATCGCGATAGGCCGCGATCGTGTGCGGGCTCGCGCGACGTTGCGCCATCAGCCGCTGCGTGAAGAAGCCTTCCAGCAATGAAGCGAGCGTGGTTATCGTTTTCATCGGACTCCTTTCCACCGCCGTTCGAGACGGTGCCCGGCCGCCGTCATCAGTTCCGGTGTGCAACGGAGATACCAATAGGTGCCGCTGACATGGGTGTGGCCGAGGTAGGTCGAGAGCACGGGCAGCAGGCGGTCCACTTGCTCGCCGCTGCGATACCAGCGCAGGAGCGCTTCAATCGCGAACCGATGGCGGAGGTCATGCAGCCGCGGTCCCTTGCGGGCGTCGGCTTCACGCAGCCCGATCTTGCGGCAGATCCGCAAGAACGTCCGATTTACCTCAGTGATACAGATGGGTGTGCCGCAGCTGCTGACAAAGAAGCGTTGGGGCTTCAGCTGCGGTCGCACCCGCGCGAAAAAGCGGTCGCGGTGCTTTATGAAGGAGGCCAAGGCGCGCACCATCGAGCGGTGCAGTGGGATCAAGCGGGATTTGCCGAACTTTCCCTGTCGCACGGTCAGGACGCCCTCCTTCCAATCGATGTCGTGGTCGCAAAGCTGGCGGACCTCGCCGACCCGCATGCCGGTCACCACCAGCAGTCCAAAAAAACAATACCACGCCCAGCCTTGGCACCGGTGCCACCACGGGCCGGGGAATCGGGTCCACGACGGATAAGCCCGGGCGGCCCGCAGCAGCCGGACGATTTCAGTTTCCGAGTAGAGATACGGACGGGCCGGCCACGCGCGGGCCGGCAACAGATCCAGCGCCGGAACCTCGGTCTTCGGATCGTTGCCGGTTTGGTAGCGCGCGAAGCCCCGCACCGCGCTGAGCCGCAGCGCCATGGTCTTCTGGGTAAGTCGGGAATCCTCGGTCGCAAACTGGAGCGCCAGCTTGGTGGTAATCCGCGGGGCTTTTCGCTTCGCCAGAAACGCCAGGAACATCCGCAGGCGGGTCTCCGTTCGCGCCAACTTAAATCCCAGCTCCCGCCGGAGTTCGAGGTAGTCAGCCACGGCTTTTGGCAAGGGGCTCATCGCACACCTCCCGGCAGCGCAACCGCCAGCGAGCGCAGTGCGCCGAGGTCCACCTTGGCGTAAATCGCCGTCGTATCCGAGTCCTTATGACGCAGCACCTGCCCGATCTCATCCAACGACGCCCCTTGCCGGAGCATTTCCGTCGCGAGGCTGTGGCGGAAGACGTGCGCGCCGGTGCGGGGCGCTTTCACTCCGGCGGATTCGATGGCCGTCCTGACCAGATTGGAGATCGTGGCGGATTTCGCCAGCGGACGGTGCGGCGCGTGGAATCGAACGAAGACGCTGCGGCTGGCGCAGGCGGGACGCGCCGATTGCAGATACTCCGCCAAGGCCCGGCCGACGTCAGCCGGCAGCGGCAACCGGGCCCAGCCTCGGCCCTTCTTCGAGCGGACGGTAAGCTGGGCCTGCTCCCAGTCGACGTCGTCCAGTTGCAACCGGATAACCTCCGCCGCGCGCAGGCCGAGGCGGGCCAACAGCAGCAAAACCGCATAGTCGCGCCGGCCGACCGGAGTCGACCGTGCACAGCCGGCGAGCACCCGGCGCACCGCGTCAGCCGGGAGATGTTTCGGCAAATGGGACATTCGCCAATGCGCGACGGTCGGCACGACCAGCGACCAGTCTACGGTGGTGAGACCGCGGTAGTGCAAAAATCGGAAGAACGACCGCAACGCGTTGACGAGCTGCAAGGCATACCCGCGGCTGTGCTGACGGGCGTGGCGCAACACGAACGTCGTTACATCGCGCGCGCGGAGTCGGGCGCAAGCCACCGCGCCCCGGCCAAAGCGCTCGTCCAGAAATTTTTCAGCGTGCCGCGCGTAGTGATAAATCGTGACGCTGTCCAAACCCCGTTCCTGCGCGAGAAAACACCGGTAGTCGTCGGCCAACGCTTGCGCCGAAGTGCGCGCGATGGCGGCTGCGGGCGGCGCAACGCCCGCCGCGCGCAGGGCCGAGAGCAATCGAACCAACGCGGGCTTCGCATCGGGTGGTGCGCTGCGGCCCAGCTGCTTGTCCAAGAAGCGTGCGATGACCGTTTCATTCAACGTCCGCAGGCTGCGCCGCGTGCGTTGCAGCCAACGCGCGAGGTGCCCGAAGACTTGGACATTAGCGGCCACCGTTCGCCAATGATAGTCCTGCGCTTTGAGTTCGGTGACGCAGAGTGCGATATGCGGATGCAGAGGGCTGCGGCGCAGACCCTCGATGATTCTTATTGGATCGTAGGTTGGATTCACGAACCCAGCTTGCACCGCCTTCGCGCGGGGGCCAAAGGGCGTCCGGATTATGCCGCGCGCGGACACCCTCGCGCCAGAGGAGGATGGCGGCCCGACGCGGCATATCCCGGCACGCGGCATAATCCCGGCGCCGACCACGTGCGCGAGCAGCGCATTGGGAGTTTGCAGGATGCGCCACACCGCCGCCTTTTGATGAGGGCGCAGCGTGATCGTCGGACTCGCGCCTGGCAGCGTGAGATGGTCGCCGTTGAACGTGCGGAGCCGGAGGTGATTGAACTCCCGGTTGTAGAAATCCACGAGCCGCTCGCGCCGGGCATCGTCCTCCCAGATCCACTCGGAAAACCGGTCTTTGATTTTCTGCTGCTTGTCGCGAGCGGACTCCGTAGCCGTCACATTGACGGTGGCTTTGCCCTCGTCGTCATAGTCGAAAATCGTCGGGGTGCGCAGATTGAGCGCGTCCTCGATCAGGGAATGGCCCGCTGCGCGCGCTGTGCCCCATTCGCTGCGGTCGGCGACCCCCGACTTGATGGCGGAGTTCACTTCGACCGTCCACAATCCGACCTGTGCCGCGTGATGCACGCGCACGTCGTCGGGACGATGCCCGTGTAGGAGTTCGACGGCGAAGGCGGCGACATCCCTCGCTGGAATCCATGCCGAACCGAGTCGGACGTCGATTTCCGTAGCCGTGAGGTCGACCGGCTGCACGCCGGCCAACGCCTCGACGTTGGGACGATACCGGGCGTCGGCTTTTGCCGCGTGCTCAGCCATCGCGAGTTTCCGCCGGACGTTGCCCGAGAGATAGTCGTCGTCCGTCTCCCACCGCTGGCTCTCTGGGTTGAGGAAAAGCGCGCCCTGCAATTCCGGGAGAAACTCAGCCTCGGATTTACCGAGGAGTTTTCCGATGTGCGCCAGATCGACTTTACCCTTTTCGCTGAGCGTGATGACGAGGGCCTCCTTCGCTCCGCCGGCGGCCAGCACGGGCTGGCGCCGCTGGATGGTCCGTTCCCGGAAGATGGCCGTCTTCGTCGCCGTGTTGGTGTCGTCGTCGTAGTTCTCCAATGAAAGGAGTAGTGGCAAGTCGGGGTCGCCGGCGAACGCGCGGACATTCGCCGTGTGCGACACCGGTCCGAACTGCCCGTTAAAATAGTCGTAGTCCTGATTGAGCCGGAAGCGCGCGGCTTCGACCTCGGCGTCCGGCCGGTTCTCCACCTGCGCGCGCAAGCAATCGCGCGCCGCGTCGCGCACGTAGATTAGCCGCCGGATGCGCCGCGCCAAAAGTGGCGGCAAATCGGTCAATAGCCGCAACTCGTCGCCGTCACGCACGGCGATTCCGCCGCCGCCCTCGTTCGTCAGGACGTAGGCATTGGGCTTTACGCCCGGTGGCACCGGGATGGTCTGGCGCATCGCCGCCGCCTGCTGCTCCGAGATCGGCTTGAAGACGCCCGCCGGCAGCTTCGCGACCGCACCGGCCAACGCTTCACCCAAGTCGCGTCCGTCGGCGGAAAGGCGGACTTCCTCGCGACCATACATGCCGTGTTCCACCCGCTCCAACCGGCCGAGCATCATTTCGGGATGCGCGTGGTAATACTCGTTAAGAAAAATGGGGTTCGTCTCCGCGCCCAGCGGTCGACTCTCCCGCCACGGCTGGCCGCCGACTTTTTCCCCGGGCGCGCGTTTGCGAAGGAACACGATGTCGGTCGTGACTTCGGTATTGGCGTTCTTTTTGAAGGCGGTGTTCGGCAGGCGGATTGCGCCGATAAAATCGCACGACTTGGCCACGGCCTCGCGCAGATGGGGATACTGTTTGTCGAGCGTGCC
>CAMBVX010000045.1 GCA_945871085.1 Opitutus sp. GAS368
GTCCTCATCACCTTCGCCAATCTCAACTCCGGGCAGCCCGACGCGCGCGGCACGCTTTACCTCGACGGCGAAGGCCTCGGCACCGCCGCCGGTTGGAACCACACCTTCAACTGGGACGCCGCCCAGAGCGCCCTCACCCTCGGCCTTAATTACACCGGCTTCATCGACGACCTCGCCGTCTTCAACCGCGAACTCACCCCCGTCGAAGCCCGCACCCTATTTTTACTGCCCCACGGCCTCGCCGATCTTCACTCCAAATCACGATGAAACTCCGCCGTCTCCTCGCCCCGCTCGCCCTCGCGACCGCTCTCGCCGCCTCCGCCGCGCAAGGCGAAAATCCGAAATCGAAAATCGAAAATCGAAAATCCGCCCTCCGTCCGCGCCGGCGTCACCCCGAAAGTCCGCGCCGACAATTCCGTCGGCCAATGGAACACCTTTGAAATCACGCTCCGCAGCGAACGCCTCTCCGTCATCCTCAACGGCCAGACCGTGATCGACCACGCCGAGCTCCCCGGCCTCCCCGCAACGGGCCCTTTCGCCCTCCAGCACCACGGTGGCTGGAAAGACGGGAGCTACAACCCCGCCTCCAGCCTCGTCCAATTCCGCAACGCAACGCCCATGAGTGGCAGCCGGTGATGGTCGTCCTCAAAGGCCGCGCCGCGCTCGCGCACAAACGCGGGGGCGGTGTGAGCGGCGTGACCGGCGCCCGCACGGCACAAGGGACAAAAAATGGGGGCATGGCTGAACCATCATTTCAGCGGGATTGCCGCGCCCGCTGAGCCGGGCGCGCAATGACCAAGGCTGTGAGGGTATGGGCGGGGGTGTTGCGACGACGAAGCGAAACGAGCTGGATCACGGCGTTCTCGTGCCGCGGGCTCGTGATGACAAAATGGAGCTTGATGGGCGGTGGGAGGGTGGGCACCGCCCGGTGCCTGCAGTAGTCGTGGGTTGACCTGCGCGCACACGGACGTGCCCGCCCACCGACGGAAAAATCATGAGAAATTTCAGCCCAAACCTTTCACGCCGCAGACCCGGTTGGAGCCGGAGGATTGATATTTTCAGAGGACGCCGGATTGACCTGCGGGGACGCCGTCGGGGCTTTCGAACTAGGGCATGGATTCTTGTTCCGGCGAGTCCGTCCTTTCCAATTTGATTCGTTCCTGTCAGCTGGTGTTCGTCGATTTTTTCCTCAGCTGCGGCGGCGGAATCCCCTCTATGAAACACCCCTTCTTCAAAATGCTCGGCGCCTTGGTGGCGTGTGGCGTGGTCGCGTGCCTGGTGCCCGCGTGCTCGGCCAACAAGACGATCGTGCTCCGCGGTGCCGCCCAATTCGACGAGTCGCACATCCATACCCGCACGCTGCGCAAGTTCGAGGAGCTCGTGAAACAATATTACGCCAAGCCGATCACCTTTGAGCTTTATCTCAGCAGCGAGCTCGGCCTGGAGAAGGATTTCTTCGCCTACATGAGCCAGGGCATCTCGGTGGATTACGCCCTCGTCTCGCCTTCGCACATGTCCACGTTTTCAAAAAGTGCGCCGCTGATGGACATGCCGTTTCTGTTTCGCGATCTGGCGCAGTGGAACACGGTGCTGGACGGCGATGCGCTCAAGCCCGTCGCCGAGGAAGTGGCCAAAAAAGCGGACGTGATGCTGATCGGCTACGCCGGGGGCGGCACCCGCAACCTCATCGTTAATAAACCCGTGACTAACTTGGCCGAACTGCGCGGGCTCGCGATCCGCGTGATGGGTGCGCCGATCCAAACCCGGATCTTTCAGGCGCTCCACGCGGCACCCACGGTGATTGCCTACAATGAAATCTACAATGCGGTGCAAACCGGGGTGATCGCGGGTGCCGAAAACGAAGCGTCCGGCATCGCGCAGATGAAGTTCTACGAAGTCGGCCCGGAGATTTCGCTGACGCAGCACGCCATCACGGTCCGGCCGGTTTGTCTGAGCGGGAAAACTTTCCGCCGTCTGCCCGAGGATTTGCAGGCGGCGATCCTTCGCGCGGGGCGGGAGGCCGGCGCGTGGGGGCGGCAGGCGGAATCGACCGAAGACGCGGCGGTGCTCGCGAAACTGAAGGCGGAAGGAAAACTGCGGACGCACGTTTTTACGCAGCGGGACGAATTGATGCGCCTCGCCGGGCCGGTGCAGGCGGCCTACGCGAAGGAGATCGACGCGGTCGACGTGTTGGCCCGCATCAATGCGGTAAAGTGATCTTGCCGACGACCGCGCGCCGCGCAGGCTCCGACGCACCCCATGACGAAAATCCTAGCAGGATATCACCGGCTGCTAAATTCGGTCCTGACCGTGCTGATGGGATTATTAATCATCCCCGTCACGTTGCAGATTCTGTCCCGCTACACGGGCCTCATTCCGCGCTATATTTGGACCGAGGAGGCGGCGCGTTTTTGTTTCGTCTGGATCATCATGATCGGCTCGATGATCGCCGTGCGAGACCGCGCGCATTTCGACGTCGACGTGCTGCCGCATCCGAAAACGGCGCGGCACAAGGGCCTCGCCGGACTCGTCGTGCATCTCACGATGCTGGTGATGGCGGTCGTCTTCATCCGCTACGGCTACGACTTCGCGAAATTCGGTGCGATCCAGACGTCGGAGATGAGCGGCATCAATATGCTGAGTATCTACATCGCGTTCCCCTTCGCCGGTGTCACGTGGGCGCTGTTCCTCGGGGAACATATCGTGGCGGATGTTCGCCTGCTCCGCTCACCGTCGGCTGAATTCTCCGCATGAGCCCGGGCGAAGTTTCACTGCTGATGTTCGGCGTCTTCGCGGTGCTGATTGTGGCCCGCATCCCCGTGTCGTTTGCGCTCGGATTGGCGTGCCTGCCGGTGCTGCTCATCGACGACCGTCTGAACCCGGTGATTTTGATCAGTGAGATGTGGAAATCGTATAATTCGTTTATTTTGTTGTCGGTGCCGTTCTTCGTGCTGTCGGCCAATTTGATGAATGCCGCGCGCATCACGGACCGGTTGGTGACGCTCGCGCGGGCGACGGTCGGCCATCTGCCCGGCGGGCTCGGCCAGATCAATGTGGTGGTGAGCATGCTGTTCGCGGGCGTGTCGGGTTCTTCGACGGCGGAGGCGGCGGGAATTGGGTCGCTGTTGATTCCGGCGATGAAAAAGCAGGGCTATGATACGTCGTTCACCGTGGCGATCACGGCGTGTGCGGCGACGATGGGTGTGATCATTCCGCCGAGTATTTTGATGGTGGTGTGGGGCGGGTTGATGTCGGTCTCGATTGGTGCGATGTTCCTCGCGGGGGTCGTGCCCGGAGTGATGATCGGCCTGTTTCTGATGGGCACGGTGTATGTTTACGCCAAGGTGCGCCGCTACCCGGTAGCGCAACGCGCCTCGGCGAAGGAATTTTTCACGGCGCTGCGCGGTGCGGTCTTGGCCCTGATTACACCCGCGATCATCGTGGGCGGAATCGTCGGCGGGTTCTTCACGCCGACGGAGGCGTCGGTGATCGCGGTGCTGTATGCGGCGGCGTTGGGCGGCGTGGTTTACCGCACGCTCGGTCGGAAGGAATTTGCGGCGGTGCTGCAGGAGTCGGCGCGGCTGTCGGCGGTTTCGTTGTTCTGTATTGGCACGGCCTCGGCGTTTGGGTGGTTGCTCGCCTATTACCGGGTGCCCCAGGCCTTCGTTGGTGCCTTGGCCGGCTGGGCGACGGGGCCGATTTCGGCGGGGCTGTTGATCGCGTTGGCGTTTCTGATCATCGGATGCTTCATCGATGCCATCCCGGCCATTATTATCATGGGCACGATTTTGCTGCCGCTGGCGCAGAATGTGGGTATGCATCCGATCCACTTCGCGCTGATTGGCGTGATCTCGCTGGCCTTCGGTTTGGTGACGCCGCCCTACGGCTTGTGCCTGTTGATCGCCGCCAGCATCGGGCAAATCAAGGTGGTCGCGACGTTGAAAGACGTCGGCATCATCCTCGCGGCGATGATGCTCGTGCTGCTCCTCGTGATCGTTTTTCCGGAACTGGTGCTCTTCCTGCCGCGCTGGGTCGCGCCGCAGTTTGTGGACTAGGCGGATATTTCACACTCACGCGTGAAACGGCTACACCCGGTGAGCTACCCACGCCACGTCTTGTCATGGCGCGGAGCGCAGCGACGAAGCAAGCCATCTAGCCGGATCGCCACGCCCCCGTTCCTCGGGCGCGCGATGACCACCAAGAGTGTGAAAAATCCGTATCGGTAGCGCCCGCCGCTGGCGAGGTCAGGTCGAGTGCACTGGTCCAGCTCAACGTCCGCCATGCGTGGTTGCTCGCTGTTGGCGACGGGTTGGCGATTTGGCCCGGGGTCGCCACAGACCTCGGTGCCGGTGGGGTTGAGATCACCGCTAAAAAACCGGCCGGCAGGAATGTCGGAGGCGACTCCGAGCTGCCGCAGCTAGCATCCTGCCGGGGCGCGAAGGGAAAATCTGAATCGCTGTCCTCCGACCTTGACCCATTAAAAATGAGAAACATGAAACGCATCGCGGATGATTTACGCGCTTCGCGCGGGGCTGCGAATCGGTCAACGTCGTCGATGTGCCATTGTTTCGCTGTCTGAATACGCTGGGTTGCCCGGAATTTTCGCTGGAGGAAACGTGCGCGCTGGCGGCGCGGCATGGGCTCGGCGGCGTGGAATTGCGGGCGCTGGGAGGGACGGTGGAACTGGCCGGATATCTCAGGCAACAGTTTGGTTCGCCGGAAGGGTTGGCGGAAAAATTGCGGGCTGACGCCGAGAGGGCAGGGGCGGGGGATGGGGTGGGGGTGGTGGCGTTTAACACGTCAATGAAGCTCGTCGGCGGGAGTGCGGATGATCGGGAGCAATTGGTCGATATCGTGCCGTGGGCGGACGCGCTCGGGGTGGGGTGGCTGCGGGTTTTTGACGGCGGAAAAACGGCCGACGCGGCCGAGTTGGCGCAGGCCGTCGAGACGATTCGCTGGTGGCGGGAGGAGCGGGCGGCACGCGGGTGGCAGGTGAATTTGATGATCGAGACGCACGACTCGTTGTGCACAGCGGCGGCCATCGGGCGGTTGTTGGCGGTCGTGCCGGAGGCGGCGATTTTATGGGACGCGCACCATACGTGGAAAAAAGGCGGCGAAGACCCGCTTGTGACGTGGCGGGCGATCCGCGCGAGCGTGGTGCACGTGCATGTGAAGGATAGCGTGAGCGTGCCGAGTGCGCGGCATCCGTTTACCTATGTGCTCCCGGGGGCGGGAGAATTTCCGATGGCGCCGCTGAGAGCGGAGCTGCGGGCGGCGGGGTTTGCCGGGCCGGTCAGTTTGGAATGGGAGCGACTGTGGCATCCGTATTTGCCTTCGTTGGACGCGGCGCTGACGGCGGCGACGGAGCGCGGGTGGTGGTGAGGGGGCTGGGGTAGGGCGGATTTCAGTCCGCTCTTGGATCAAAAATCCCCTGGGCGGGAGGCGGACTGAAGTCGAATGGCCCTACTTCAGGGTGAGGGTCGCGTCGGTGAGCGTGAGGAGGTCGGTTTTGCCGTCGGGGCGCGGGATGGTGAGCGTGCCGTCGGGGGCGAGCGTGGCGGCAAGAGCGGCGGGTTTCGCGCCGCGTTCGGGCCAGAGGACGGAGTAGACGGTGAACGCGGTGGCGGTTTCGTGGCTCTCGAGCGTGAGGTGTTGTTGCGGGGTCCACTGGCCGGTGAGGTAGGCACCGCTCACGGCGCCGGTGGCGTACTTGGGGTCAACGGGGACGGGGAACTGGTCGGTGAGCGTGGCCCGCCACGTGAGGGCGGGCGCGAGGAGTTGGGTGGTGAGCGAGGATTTTTTCTGCGCACCGATGATCGTGGCGATGGACGTGGCGGCATTCCACGTGAGGGATTTCTCGGCGTGGTAGAGCCAGGAAAGTTTTCCGGGGGCGGTGAGGACCACGCGGTCGCGGAGGACGACGTAGCGATTGTCGATGAAGACGAGGTCGCGGGTGACGCGCTTCACGTGGTCCTTGGGCTGGAGGGTCGAGTAGGCTTTGGTGGCGTCGCCGGTGGTCCAGACGGTGCGGGGAGTGTTTTCGTAGCGGGTGATTTTTCCGGTGGATGCTTTCGACTGCGTTTTCTGGCCGAGGCCGTCGAGCAGGAGGGCGTTTTTCGAGAGCGTGTGGCGGGTCCACTGCGCGTGGTGCGGCGAGTGGTGGAATTCACGATACGCGGAGTTAATCGCGAGGCCTTCGCCGTAGGCGTTGAGGATAAAACTATTCTGGTCCGCGTGGCTGTGGCTGAACGAGCCGTAGGGAGAAGACTTGAACGTGACGTGAATATCGTCGGCGGGTTGACCGAGGGCGCTGTGGAGGGAAACCCAGCCGACGTCGCGGAAGTGGCGGTGGGCTGGAAGCGTCGAGAGGGCGACGGGGGCGGGGAGCGGGCGGGAGCTGGCGATGAAGTTGCGGAAGAGGAACTCAGCGGCGGTGGGGTAAGTGCGGCCGAGGTCGTCGAGCCCTTTGTCGACGGGGCGGGGGCGGGTGTCGGTGCACAGGGCGGCGTAGGAGAGGAGGACGCCGTTTTGCTGCACGCGGGCGAGGTGCACGAGGTAATCGGCGATGACGGGTTCGAGGTTGAAACGGCCGGCGTTGGACGAATCGCCGAACGTGGTGTGGAGGTAGGGTTGGACGTTGTAGATCGCGAAGAGCGGAGAGTTTTTCCAGAAGGGCGACGCGTAGGCGAGCGGGTCGCCGAGGGCGAGGAGGGCGTCCTGGAAGGCGGCGTGTTCGAAGGTGCCGCGCCAGTAAGCGCTGCCTTCACCCCAGCCACCGTCGTCGCCGCCCCACGGGGAGAATTGGTCGCGGTAGAATCTGTAAGCGTAGGCCCACCACTCACGCGACTCGGGGAGATCATCCCAGAGGGCGAGGGCGGTGAGGCCGGTCATGGGCATAAAGCGGATTGGGTGGGAAGAAATGTCGGAGGCGATCGAGTTGCGCTGGGTCTGGGAGATGTTGCCTTCTTGTTCGATCCACGCGACGGAACGGGCGCCGCGGGTCTTGAAGTGCGCGAGGATGGTGGCGCGGTCGGCGGGGGAGAGTTTGGCGCGGAGCTGATCGTAGACGAGGGGGAGCTTTCGCCAGAGGCGGAAGTGGGCTTCGTCGTTGTAGTGGATGTCGGTGGCGCCGACACCGTCGCCGGATTTCCAGTCGGGGGCGAAGTGCCACGCGGCAGTGGCGAGGAGAATGGCGCGGGCTTGGGCGAAGTATTTTTCTTCGCCGGTGACGATCCAACAGAGGGCGGCGGCTTCAGCGACGCCGGCGGCGCGTCCACAAACATCTTGGACGGCGCGCCATTGGTCGGCTTTGGCGGAGTCGCGTTTCGAGGGCGACGGATCGCCGTAGGTGAACGGTTCGGCGGGAACGGAGTAAGTGGCGTAGTCGCGGTCGAGGTCGCGCTTGATGACGGTGAAGGCTTTCGCGCCCTCACCGCTGGTGACGGAGGTGCGGAAGGCGGCGGTGCGGCCGGCGAGGACGTTCGTGCGCGGGGCGGTGGCGGGGACGACGCTGGCGGGGTCGGGGGCGGCGAAGGCGGCGGGAGCCGAGGTCGCATAAAAGCCCAAGAAGGCGCATAAAACGGAGGCGGGAGAGCGCATGGGGACCGAGAGTTTGTAACCTATTAGGTTACAAGTTGCGTGAGTTGAACAGGGGGAGAACGCGAAGGTTTACGAGAACGAGAACGCGTTTAATGGCGGAACGTGGGCCTGGATTCCAGGTGGCTTGCCACGTTCTGCTGCGTGGGACGCGCCCGGACAAAAGTGGGCTCAGGTTGAACGGTCGTAGATTTCGGGGGTGACGCTAGACTCGAGGGGTTGGCCGGAGAGAAAAGAGCGGAGGTTGCGGAGGGCGTGCGTGGTGGCGTCGGGGTAACGGTCGAGGGTGGGGCCGGCGAAGTGGGGGGTGAGAAACACGTTGGTCAGGCCGCGCAACGGATGGTTCGGCGAGAGCGGTTCCGTGGCGAAGACGTCGAGGCCGAATTGAAGGTTTCCCTCGCGGGCGACGGTGATGAGCGCGGTCTCATCGACGATGGCACCGCGGCCGACGTTGATGAAGACGGCGCCGGGAGGGAGCAGGCGGAGAAGTTTTTCATCGACGATGCCGGTGGTGGCAGGAATGAGCGGAGCGAGTTCAACGAGGACGTCGCTGTGGGCGAAGAGGTCGGCGAGCGAAGGCGCGCGGCGGATGCCGTAAGTGCGTTCGGCGGCGTCATCGACGTCGGGCGCAAACACGGTGACGGGGCAACCGAAGGGGTGGACGAGGCGGATGAACTCGCGGGCGACGGGGCCGAAGCCGTGGATGCCGATGCGGCGACCGAAGAGGGAGACGGCGCGGGTGGGGCCGTTTTTCCAGGCGCCATGTTGGTGCATGGCGAAAGTCCACCGGGTGGCCTGGCGGAGGCACGTGAGCGTGTGGAGGAGGGCGCACTCGGCGACGACGCGGCTGACCGAGTGGCCCCAGTTGGTGAGCAACAGGCCGTGTTCGAGGTGCGTGCGCGAGACGAAGGTTTTGACGCTGCCGGCGAGGTAGCAGACGTACTGCAGACGCGGCGGGAGCGAGGCGGGCAGGGCGGGAGTTTTCCAGCAGGCGAGGAGAATGGCGGGATCGGCGGCGGTGAGTTCGCGGGCAAAGTCGGCGGCGCTGAGGCCGGTGGGATCGAGCTGGCGGAAGTCGGGTGCGAGGGCCCGAAGTTCGGCGAGTAACGGGGGCGAAAAAAAGTTTTCCGTTTCGGTGGGCGTGAGGACGACGAGCAGGGAAGGTGAAGACATGGACGGCGGAGAGCGAAGCGCGGAGTTCGGATCAGGCGGCGGGCGGGAGGCACTCGAGGAGGTCGAGGGTGGGGGACGGGTCGAGTTGCCACGCGCCCAGGCCGGCGGGGAGGAAAAATTTGTCGAAAGGGCGGAGCGGGTGGGCCATGCCGCCGACGGTGAGCCTGCCGCTGCCGGCGGTGACGATGCCGATGAAGCATTCGGTTTCGTGGCGGGTGACGGGGCCGCGGTGATGGCTTTTCCGGATACGGAAGCAGGGAGTGCGCTCGGGGCCGATGAGGGCGTCTTGATACGAATCGGGGCCGAGGGAGCGGGCGCGGCGGGGCGGACAAAACGCCTCGGTTGCCACGCGGTCGGGGGACCAGCGGCTGAAATCGAAGACAGCGAGGCAGAACTCGAGGCCACGGCCCATGAAGCGCGCGTCCTCGGGCAGGGTGTAGCCGCCGCGTTCGAATTCGAAGCGCACGACGAGATCGCTGGGCTCCATGATTTCGGCGAGGAGGAGGCCGGGGCCGAGGGCGTGGGGGACGCCGCCGGGGACGATCAGGGTGTCGCCGACTTTGACGGGGATGCGGTCGAAGCAGGCTTCAAGGCCGGCGATGTCCTGGGTGGCGATGAGGTGACGGAGTTGCTCGCGGGAAGGCGGGCGTTGGAATCCGAGATACAGATACGGGGGATGAGGGAGATCGTCGCGGATGGCGAGGATGTGGTAGGCCTCGGTTTTGCCGGAGGGGGCGTTGAGGAATTTTTGGGCAAACGCGGCGGTCGGGTGGGCTTGAAGATGGAGGCGGATCGAGGGGTCGAGAAACTTGACGAGGAGCTGCGGGCTGGCGCCGAAGCGGGCGGCGTGCGCGGGGCCGAGGAAGTAGGTGGGATCGGTGGCGAGGAGAGTGGCGAAGTTGTGCGGGGTGGGGTCGTCGCCGAAGTGGACAGGGGAGAGGCCCTCGGGAAGAGAAAGCTCAGAGCTCAGAGCTGAGAGCTGAGAGCCGGAATCCGGGTGGCGGGTGGCGTCGGGGGGATTTATCGCGCGGGTGGTGGAGGCGATCCAGTCTTCGGGGAAATGGGTGTCGGCGGGGGAGATCTCACGGGCTGGAAAGCCCGTGTCACGCGGAGCGGTGGCGAGCTGGTCGAGGGTGCGACCGCCGAGGTAGGTGCGCCAGACGCGGTTGGGCGGGAGGCGCAGGATTTTTCCGCGATGATCGGACATGCTCAGAAGGAGAGGTTGGAGGTGGCGCTGAAGGCGCGACTCTCGCCTTGGCCGTCGTCGACGCGCCCGAGGCCGCTGGTGACGAGGGCACTTTGGGCGGAGGCGGTGAACGGGAGGTCGATGATTTTTCCGGCTACGCGGGTGCTGGTGGTGGACACGGCGGAGGTGTAGTCCGTGGTGGCGGTGGACGTGACGGAAAATTCCGCGAGGGTGCTGATCGCGGAGGATTCGGCGGCGGCCGGGGCGGTCGCCGGGGCGTGCACCGGAGAGTGGGCGTGAGGTGAGCCGACGACGGCCAGGCCGACGGCGGCGAGCTGGACGGCGAAGAGGAGCGGGCGGCGAGGAGTTTTCATGAGCGAGCGGGTTGACGAGAGCTCAGGAGCAGAAGGAGGCCGACTAGAAGGACGAGGCTGCCGCAGCCGAGGAAGGCGAGCCGGCCGGTGAGCGGATTGGGGATGAGGGCGAGCAGTGAGACGAAGACGCCGTAAGCGAGACAGAGCCATGCGACGGCGGATTGTTGGCGGGCGTCGTTGCCCGCGCCCTCTTCTTTGGCGAAGTCGATGGGCTGGTTGAAACGGGTGAAGAATTCGGAGACGTTGGCTTGGTGTGCCGGCGTGGAGCCGTTCCAGAAATAGACGGTGCCGAGGAACCAGAGGGAGCCGACGGCCACGTTGCCGAAGAGCTCGATGGATTGGCGCCAATATTCACGGGTGGTTTCGTCGAGTGCACCGGGGTGGCCGAAGAAGTTTGCGGCCCACTCCGGGGTGAGAAAGCGGCTGATGGTGAGCGAGCAGAAAAAACCGACCAGCACGGTGCTCCAGGCGGACCAGGGTGGTGTGCGGCGGACCAGCAGGCCGAGCACGAGTGGCACCATGATGGGGGTGCCGATCAAGATGCCGAGGCGCTGCGTCATGGTGAAGAGACTCAGGCCGCGGAGCTCGCTGAGCCAGAGACCGACCATGATCACGAGGATGCCGAGGGTGGCGGTGGCGAACTTACCGACGCGGAGGAGATGCGCGTCGGGCGCGTGCGGCGCGAGGATGGGTTGATAAAAATTCTTGATGAAGTAGCCGGCGTTTTTGTTGAGGCCGGCGTCCATGGAGGACATGGTGGCGGCGAAGATCCCGCTGACGAGCAGGCCCATCATGCCGACCGGCATGACGTCGCGGGCGATGGCGATGAAGGCGGCTTCCTCGGGATTCTTGAGCGTGGGGAAGACGGCGTGGAGATCGGGGTGGACGATGCGGGCGACCATCGGCGGGATGAACCAGATGACGATGCCGACGAGGAAAAGACCGGCCCCGAGGAAGCCGGCCCAGCGCGCGTGACGGCCGTCTTTGACGCAGAGGTAGCGGTTGGCGTCGTTGAGATTATTGGTGGAGATGAGCTGTTTGAGGATCATCGCGAGGCACCACAGGCCGAGGAATTCTTGGGAGAACACCTGGCCGAGATCGAGGTGGGTGGCGGGCAACTGCGCGACGAAGCCGCCGAGGCCGCCGACTTTCATCAGGGCGAGAACGGTCACGGCCAGACAGACCGGCATGAGGATGAGCACTTGGATAAAATCACTCGCGAGGACGGCCCAACTGCCGCCGATCAGGGCCATGACGAGGACGACGAGGCCGGTGCCCAGAATGGTGAGACTGAGGTCGATCTGGAAAACGGCCGCGAAGAAGACGCCGAGCGCGTTGAGCCAGATGCCGGCTTGGAGGAGGCCGAGGGGAAGTTGCAGCCAAGTGAAGACTTGCTCGCTCGCGGCACCGAAGCGTGTGCGGATAGCTTGAATACTTGTGACGACGCGGAGCTGGCGGAAACGCGGGGCGAAATGGAGGGCGTTGAGGAGAAAGCCGAGGGAATTACCGACGTAGATTATGACGATGGGCCAGCCGTCGGAGTAGGCCTTGCTGGCGGCGCCGGTAAACGTCCAAGCGCTGAACGCCACCATAAACGCGGAGCCGCCGACCATCCACCAGAGAGCTTTGCCGCCGCCGCGGAAATATTCGGAGACGTTGGTGACGAAGCGGCGGAAGACCCAGCTGATCGCCAGCATATAGCCGAAGTAGAAAACGAGAACGGCGTAGTCGTAGGATGTCATGGAAGACGCGAAAGCGGGCGGGGAGGACTGATGATTAATAATTATGAAGGGCCAAGAGCAAAGTGTGCTGAGAGGGGAGGGATCGACTGATGGCAGACGTAAAGCCTGCCCCACAGTGAGAACAGCCTGTGAGGAGCCGCGCGGAAGGGCGGTCGGGTCGGAGGCCGCGTCCTATTTACTGGCGGGGCCGGTGGTGTCGCCGAGGAAGAGCTGGGCGGGGAGCATCAGATCGGTGAACGTGCCGTGGTCGTCGGTGGTGCTGCCGAGAACGAGGCGGGCGGCGGCTTCGCCGAGCTTCTCGGGATTGGAGCCGGCGGCGGTGATGCTCGGTTTGCTCTCGGTGGCGACGGGAGAAAGGTCGGCGCTGGCGACGCTGACGTCCTGGGGGACGCGGAGGCCGGCGCGGGCGAAGGTGCGCGTGGCACCGGCGGCCATCAGGGTATTGTAGCAGAGGAAGGCAGTCGGAAAATCCCGGCGGCGAGCATGGGGGAAAATGGAAAGCGCGGCCTCGGCACCCTCGGCGCGGTCGCCCTCCTGGAGTTTGACCGTGTAGCGGGGATCGACGGAGAGGTCGTGGCGGGCGAGGGCGGAGCCGAGGGCGTGGAGGCGGGCCTCGTGGCGGCCGAGACCGACGTTGCCACCGAGCCAGCCAAAGCGTCGATGGCCCAAACCGTGGAGATGGGTGACGAGGGCTTCGAGGGCTTGGGGCTCGTTGCCCAGGACCGAGTGACAGAGGCCGGGATACCGGGCGGAGACGGCGACGACGCGGAGGTCGTAGCGGCGGAGCTTGTCGAGGAAGGGGCGCGCGACTTCGCCGACCAAGACGATGCCCTGAAAGGTGTGGCCGGCGGGGAAGAAGCGGCGGAGTTTGTCGCCGTCGAGTTGATCTTCGGCCCCAAGGAAGACGGCGGTGTATTCGCGCGTATCGAGTGCGATGTGCAGCCCGTGTTGGACGTGGCCGAAATACATGGTCGGCGTGTTCAGGCGGAGGGGGGCCCGGAGAATAATGCCGACTTGCCGGGGTTGGGCGGTGGGGGACGACGCGAGGAGCATGCCCTTCGGGTGATAGCCGCGCTCGGTGGCGTGAGCCCAAATGCGGTCGTAGGTTTCGGCGCTGATGCCCTGACGGCGACCGTTGAGGACGAGGGAGACGAGGGCTTGGGAGATGCCGAGTTCCTTCGCGAGCTCGCTCTGGGAAATTTTTTTCGCGGGGCGGGGCACGAAGGCAGGTTTAATAATTACGCGGGGGCGGCAACGAATTATTAGGTCGGAGGTCATCGAGGGCGGGCATAAAGCCCGCCCCACAGCGCGGCCCCACACCGCGGCGCGCACCGCGGCACGCGCACTGCGGCACGCGCACTGCGGCACGCGTCAGCGATACAGCCAGTATTTTTGGCTCTGCTGTTGGTAGATTCTGGCCTGCTCGCGCCACTGCTTCAGCCAACGTTCGAGGTCGATGTTTTTGCCGTTGGCGGCGAGGTCGTTGAAGAAGGCGCGGGAGCCCATGAGATTGAGGAACAGGCTGCGTTGGGGCGTGGCGGAGTAGGTAAACGGATTTCTGGGTTCCAGTTTGCAGGCGAGGCGCATGAGATGAAAATTTAGCTCGGTGGGGCGCCAGGCGTCGTAGTCGCGGATCTCGATGTAGAGGCCGGTGCCGGCCTTGCCGGTTTTGGTGTTGGGTGCGCTGACGCGGCGGAAGTCGATACCGGGGAGGTTGAGGGCCCGTAGTTCTTTTTCGTAGACGTCGATCTTGGTCGTGAGGTGCAGGACGCCGCGGAACTGGTAGTGCGAGCCGACGCCGTGTTTGAAGCCGCCGAGTTCGCAGCCGAGGCCGGTCATGGGGTAGCCTTTGACGGCTTCGAAATCGGGGATGAGCGGGGAGGTGGGAATCCACGTGAGTCCCGTTTCAGTCCAGCGCATCGAGCGCTTCCAGCCGCGCATGGGGATGATGGTGAGTTTGCCTTTCGCGCGCTGGGTATCGGTGAGGGAGTGGCGGCCGGGGGGCTCGGGGGCGTCCTTGGTCATTCGCGCGAGCTCGCCCATTGTGAGCCCATGCACGTAGGGGACGCGGAAGGCGCCGACGTAGCTCATGAGGTCGGCGTCCATGGGTGGGCCGTCGACCTTGAGGCCGCCGAGCGGATTGGGGCGGTCGAGGATAATGATTTCGACGCCGTGATCGAAGCAGGCGGACATCGCGCCCTTCATGGCGCTGATAAACGTGTAGCTGCGCGTGCCGATGTCCTGCAGGTCGACGACGAGGGCGTCGAGGTCCTTGAGCTGGGCCTTGGTGGGTTTGCGGGTCTTGCCGTCGTAGAGCGTGCGAACGGGAAGGCCGGTGCGTTTGTCGACGTAGTCGTTGAAGTTTTTTCCGGCGGGGAATTCGCCGTTGATGCCATGCTCGACGGCGAAGAGGGCGACGAGTTTAACGCCGGGGGGGCGGCGGAGGATGTCGGCGGTGGGAACGCCGCGGCGATTGACGCCCGCCGGATGAGTCAGGAGACCGAGGCGTTTACCTTTCACGGCGGCAAAACCGTCGGCTTCGAGGACGTCGATGCCGAGGAGGAAGGGGGTATTTTTTTCGGCTGGGGCGGCCGGGGGGGTGGCGGTGATCTGTGGCGTGACGAACGGAGCGGCGGACTTCGGGATCGGCGGCTGGCTCGCGCGGCAACCGATGAGGCCGAGCAGCGGCACGAGGAGCGGGAGCAGCGATTGGAGAAAAGGGAGACGGAGCGCGCCGGGCATAGAGGTGGGCGAGAGTGGGCTGCGTGGCGGGGCGCGGTCACGTCCAAAAGCACGCGAGCTGATCGGCGAAGGAAGCGCGCGGGCGAGTGCGCGGCCGAGAACTGATTTTGTAACCCAATAGGTTACAAGTTGCGGGATGCAGGCGGTGGTCAGAGTGCGCGGCGGACGGCGGCGGCGAGGAGGGCTGGAGCGTTCCGGAGAGCCTCGGGTAGCGGGGTGCCTGCGGGCGTGATCGTGTGGAGGCTGAGGTGGGCGCGTGGGGCTAGCGTGGAGACGGCGCCGGCGAAGACGTGGACGGGTTTGCCGAGCGCGAGGGCGCGGGCGGCGACGGCGCCGGGGCCTTTGCCGGTGAGTGAAGTGTCGTCGAAACGACCTTCGCCGGTGATCACAAGATCGGCGGCGGCGAGTTTGCGTTCGAGGTCGAGCCACGTCGAAACGAGGCCGAAACCGGGGAGGAGTTTTGCATCGGCGGCGGCCATCAGGCCGAAGGAAATGCCGCCGGCGGCACCGGCGCCGGGGAGATCCATGAGCGAGTCGGGGCGACCGGTGTACGCGCAGAGGAGGAGGGCGAGGCGCGCGCTCTCGTGATCGAGGCGGGCGAGGTCGGCGGGGCGCAGGCCTTTTTGTGGACCGTAGGTGGCGGCCGCGCCGCGTGGGCCGAGGAGGGGATTGGTGACGTCGCAGGCGATGCGGATGGGTGGGAGCGGGGCGGAAGTGACGGTGATGGGGTTTAGGGTCTGGGATGTGGGGAAGGAAAGGCGGCCGGAGAGGTGTGCGATCTGGGGCCAGTGGGCCGGGATGGGAGGGGAGACGGGGGCGCCGTCCGCGGAGTGAAACGTGAGGCCGAGGGCGGAGAGGGCACCGAGGCCGAGGTCGCTCGTCGCGCTGCCGCCGACACCGAGGAGAATGGCGACGACACCGGGGCGGGCGGCGGCGAGACGGATGAGTTCGCCGGTGCCGAGGGTGGTGGTGTGCCACGGGTCGCGTTGTTCGGGGGTGAGGAGGGCGAGGCCTGACGCCGTCGCCATTTCGATGAGGGCGACGGAGGCAGGAAGGCCCAATGACGAATGACCAATGTCTAATGAAAGGAGCGTGCGGGCGGGGGCGGGGATGTTGGCGAGCGGGACGAAGCCGATGGTGGCCGGTGTGGGCGTGTCGCGGGGGCCGGTGACGGTGTGGGTTTCAACGGTGCCGCCGGCGGCACGGGTGAGGATTTCGCAAAACCCTTCGCCGCCGTCGGCGAGCGGGCAGAGGTCGAGCGTCCAGTCGGGGTGCGCGGCGCCGAGCGCGGCGGCGGCGTGTTCGCAGGCGGCAGGCGCGGTGAGCGAGTCTTTGAATTTATCGAAGGCGAGGAGGACGTGCATGGGGCGGGCAAGGTGGATTGCCGCGTCGCCTAAGGCTCCTCGCAATGACAAAACGTGGGGTCGGCTTGCTGGCGCTCGCGGCTGCGGGGGCGGACGTGGGTCGGCTTGCTGGCGCTCGCCGCTACGGGGCGGACGCGGGGTCGGCTTGCTGGCGCTCGCCGCTACGGGGCGGACGTGGAGCTCGCCGCTACAAGACGAATGCGGGCGCAGGGACGCGCCCGCCCACCTCCTGAATTAAAAGCCGCCGGTGAGGCCGGCGGTGTAGGTGAAGCCGAGGTTGTTCGCGATGGCGAAGCGGCTCCACTCGGGGGCACCGTCGACGACGCGGTAGCGCGTTTTCTGGGCGTTGGTGACGTTGCGGCCGGAGACGAAGAGGCGGGCCCAGCGGGTCACACTGTATTCGACGCTGAAATCGACGGTCGTGTAGGGCGGAAAAAAACTGTCGCCGCGGAGGCCGGGATTCGTCGCGGAGGCGGCGATGTCCAGACGTTGACGATACACGCGGCCGTGGCGGATGACGCCGACGGTGGCACCGAGTTTGCCGCGGTTGTAGCGCACGGAGCTCTTGAACTGGTTTTCGTAGTAGTTCTGGAAATCGCTGCCGATGTTGCCGGCGGTGTAGTTGAAGCGTGCGAGGTGATTGTGGTTGAAGCTGCTGGTCAGGCTCAGGCCTTTGGCGAACGACGGGAGCCAGCGGTCGAGCGGCTGGCGGATGGAGAGCTCCTCGCCATTTACCTGGCCGATGCCCTGGTTGATCCACGTGGTGCTTTGGAAATTCAGGAACGACGGTTCGAGATCGAGGGCGGCGAGTTTCTCGGGTGTATCCAGAAGGATGAGCTGCTGGACCTGGACGTTTTTGATGTCTTTGACGAAACCACCGAGGCTGATGACGCCGCCCTGCGCGGTGTAGTATTCGAAGTGAACCTCGTAGTTGTTGGCGGTCCAGGGGCGAAGCGCGGGGTTGGGGCGGTTGGCGGTGCCGACGGCGATGCCGGCGTAGGTGCCGGTGGTGACGGGATTGTAGTCGAGGCTCGTGCTCGGGATGATGGCGCGGCCGAAACGATTTTTCGCCCGCGTCTGGGCCCAGCCGAGGCGGAAGATGAGACTGTCGCTGAGGTGGTAGTTGAGCTGCAGACTGGGGAAGTAGCCTTCGTTTTGCCCGGTGCCGCGCGCGCCTTTGCGCACGTAGCGGAGTTGGTTGCCGGCGAGACTTTGGTCGACGAGGCCGCGGCTCGTGACGTAGCGCGCGCCGCGGTCGAGGTTGCCGCGGGCGACGGCGGCGGCGCGTTCGTAGCGCACGCCGCCGGAGTAGGTGAGGCGGTGGCGGAACAAGCCGCCGCTGAACTCGAGCCAGGGTGCGTAGGTGCGCTCGTTGACCTCGTAGGGTTCGGTGGTGGAGAAGCGGTAGGACTCGGCGTCGCGGTATTGAAACCAGTCGGGGTGTTGCTGGTAGAGCGCGTAGAGGCGGCGCATGCTGGTGCGGGTGACGGCAGGGAAATCGTAGTAGGTGTCGCGTTCGGGGAGGACGTTGACGGCGGCGATCTGCGCGGCGTGGTCATCGCGGGTGCCGGCGAGGTGATCTTCGCCGACGAAGGTCCAGAGGTTGGAATCGTAGCGCTGCACGTTGCGAAACTGTTCATCGTAGTCGAAGCCGAGGCGGACGGAGAACGGATTCTGCGCGAGGGAGAAGGTGCGTTTGGCACGGAGGCGGAGGGCGGCGATGGACTCCTCGGTTTTGCCGGTGCGGGAGACGGCGCCGCCGATGGTCATGTTAGCGGGGTCCTGCCAATTGATCGCGGGGCCGCTGATCGCGGCGGTCGTGCCGACTGCGGGCGTGAACGCGAGGGACTTGATGGTGCGGGCGTTGAAGTGGGGGCCGTTGTCGAGGAAGTTGAGGGTGATGAGCTGGCGCGCGCCGGCGGTGCCGATGCCGATACCGGTGAGCGGGAGAGTGGAGCCGGTGAGGGTGTTGCTGCCGAAGAAGCCATCGTCGGTGTCGCGGAAGCTGTGGCGCGAGCGGGAGAACGAGCCGGCGGCGTTGAGCTGCCAATCGCCGCGGCGCCACTCGGCATCGACGGCGTTGGTGAACGTATCTTTGGTGCCGTTACGCCAGGCCTCGCGCAAATCGTAGCGGATGGAGCCGGTGCCGAGATTGCCGTAGACGGCGTGCTCGCTGTTGGTGCCGGGGGCGCCGAGCGGGGCGTCGAGGACGGCGGCGGTGACGGCGGTGCTCTGCGCGCCGGTGTTCCAAGTGAAACGGATGTCGTCGCCAGCGCGCTCTTGATAGCGACCGCCGCTGACGGAGTAGGAGACCTTGAGTTCGCGGGTGGGCTTCCAGTCGAACTTGGCCGAGGCGCTGTCGGTGACGTCCTGTTTTGGGTTGTCGTGCAGGCCCTCGGTGGTGGGAGACGGATTGTAGGCGCTGACGGTGGTAAGGGGCTTGCCGGCGGCGCGGCGAGCGCGGGCGGCGGCGGCCTGATCGGCGGTGCCGAAATTTACGGTGGGGAAGGACCAATGCACGCGGGCGAGCACATCGTTGTGGTTAAAGGTGAGGGCGTAACCGAAGGTCTTGGACACGGGGTGGGTCCAGGTGGCTTTGAGATTGGGGCGCCAGCCGGGGACGCGGGTATCGCGGATGCCGGAGCGGGCGCCGAGGGCGAAGGATTCGTGATCGGTGGTGAAGAGGGCATTGTAGGTGAAGCGGGCGCGGCTGGCTTCGAAAGCGGAGCGGCGGATCATGTTCACGGAGCCACCGATGGCGTTGGCGCTGTCTTCGGGTGTGCGCAGGAGGCGGACCTCGACGCGGGAGATGTCGGCCGAGGAGGAGCCCATCATCTCGAAATTACGGTCGCGGTTGCCGGTGCCGAGGGTGGAGGTCGAGGCGGAGGCGGTGGGCATGCCGTCGAAGCGGATCTCGGTATTGACGGGGTCGAAGCCGCGCACGCTGACGCCGACGATGTTGTTGGCGAAATATTCCACGCTGACGCCGGGGAGCCACTTCATGAGCTCACCGGGGTTGGAGTCGGGGAGCGTCCCGAACTGATCGGCGGAGACGACGCTCTTTTGACCGACACCGACGCGTTGCTCGTTGACGGCAATGGCGGCGGCGTCGGTTTCTTTTTTCGACTGCACGGTGAACGCGTCCATTTTTACCGTAGCGTTGGTTTCCCCGTAGCGGGACTGGCTGGCGAGGGTCAGGTCGTGTTGCGCGGTCTGGCCGGCGGCGATGGTGATGGACACTTCTTGATCATCGAAGCCGGCGAAGCGCACGCGCAACGTGGCGGCGCCGGCGGGCACACCGGCGAGGCGGAATGTGCCGCTCTCATCGGTGAGGGCGACGAGTTCGGTGCCCTTGAGTGAGACGCGGGCGTTGTTGAGGTAGTCGCCGGAGACGGCATTTTTCACGCGGCCCTCGATGGTGCCGGTGGTGGGAGCGGCGGGTTGGGCGCGGGCGAGGGTGGTCAGCCCGAGGAGCGCGGCGAAAGCGAGGCGAAGAAACGGAAGCACGTTCGTCATGGGGTAGGGCGGTGCGGAAATTTCAACCGGAGCCAACGGATGCGACGATGAAAATCGCCGCTGGAATTTACGCCGGAGTGGGTGGTCGCGTCACTCTGGGTCGACGAAAGCGAAGCGCGGCACGCGCCGGCCGTCGCCGAGGGTGACGCTTTCGACGAACATGGCCTGGGGGCGAAGCCAGAAACTGTGGTCGCCGTAGAGCATTTGGTAGACGACGAGGACTTCCTGGGTCTCCGAGTGGCGCGCGAGGTGGTGCACGCGATAGTGATTGCCCTTGTAGTGGCGGTAGCGGCCCGGGCGGGGTTCGGCGGGGAGGGGTGGCAGCGGGGTGGACATGGCAATCGGCGGCGGACGGAGGGCGGGTCGGAGACCCTGCCCTACTTTGATTCGACGCGGAAAATGCCCTTCATCAACGTGGAGTGGCCGGGGAAACTGCAGACGTAGTCGTAGTCGCCGGGGGCGGTCGGGGCGTTGAAGTAGATCGTGTCGCTCGCTTCCGGCAGGACGAGCGCGCTGTGGAAGAGGACGTCGGTGGTGTCGGGCACGTAGTTCTTCGCCGCACCGTCGACGCCGAGGGCGAGGGCGGCGGCGCCGACTGACTCGCCTTTGCCCGGGGCGCAGAGGACGAAGTTGTGGAGCTTGTCGTCGGTGTTGCGGAACACGAGGCGGACGCGGGAGCCGGCTTTCACGGTGAGCAGCGCCTGGTCGAATTTCAGGCCGGGCTGAGTGCCGAGGATAATGGTTTTGTCGCCGTCGTCGCCGGCCCAATCGGAGGGGGCTTTGGTCGGGTGTTTCTTGGTGTTGGCACTCGCGACGGCGGGAATTGGGGCGAGGCAGAGTTCGGCTTCCTTGACCTCGAGGGGGATAATGCGGTGGCCGTCGGGGAAACGGTTGAGGGTGTAATAGGCGGTGGCGTGCAGGAGGGTTTCGTTGCCTTGGGCGGAGCGGAGGCCGGCGGCTTTGATTTCGTGAATGTAGCCCTCGCGCAGACAGATGTTGGCCAGGCGCACGCTGAGGCCGTCGGGGGCGACGACGATTTTGCGGACGGGGCAACCGGCGCGATCTGCGGGAGCGCTGCCGTATTCCCGGTGCCAGAGATAGGTGAAACCGGATACGCTGTAGCTCTCGGGTTTTTCGGCGGTGGCACGATTGACGGGCGTGGTGAAGGTGAGCACGAAGCCGTCGGGCTGGGCTGTGACTTCCTTGATTTCAAACGGCGTCTCGCCGGTCCAGACGAGGCGCTCGATGCCGTGTTTCTTGGGGCCGAGGGCGCCCCAGCCACGCTCGGTTTCGCCGGTGAAAAACGAGCCGTCTTCGCTTTGAGCGAGGCGGATGATGCCGCTGTCGAAGCCGCTGCGAAACGCGTAGGCGGCGCCTTGCCACACGCCTTTTACTTTTTCGAGACTGATGCGAGCGATTTTGCTCTGGCCTTGGTCGGCGACGAAGAGCTGGCCGGCGAACGGGCCGAATTTTCCCCCGCTGAGATCTTCGAGCACGCCGGAGTTGGAAATGCCGAGGACGGTGTGGGGCAGCCAGACGGCGGGCGATTTTACGCCGGGGAGTTTTTTGGCCACCTCAGCCATGGGTTTGCCAAAACTGGTGATGTCTTCGGGGCGGAGCGACACGGGCGAGCCGGGCTGCTTGCTCCAGGCGAGGCCGGCGGGGTGGCCGAGAAAATCGCCGCGTTCGATGTGCGTGAGTTTGCCGGAGCCGACCCATTCGCCCTGATTGTCGGAGGCGAACCAGTCGCCGCCGGAGGTGACGGTGAAGCCGGCGGGCGAGCGCAGGCCGGCCGCGATGGGCGTCATCTGGCCATCGGGCGTGATGTCCATCATCCAACCGCGCCAAGGCACGGGGGCTTGAGTGGCGCCGCCGAAAGCGACGTTGAGGGTGACGCGAAGATGGCCGTTGGGTGCGAGCACGGGGCCGAAGGCGTATTCGTGGTAGCTGCCGGAAATCGGAATCTTGGCGACCGTCTCAAAGACATCGGCGCGGCCGTCTCCATCGGTATCTTCGAGGCGGGTGAGTTCGGCGCGTTGGGCGACGTAGTAGCCTTTGCGCGGGGCGCGCGCGGCGATGAGGCCGAGCGGCTCGTGGAGGCCGGAGGCGAAGAGGGTGAATTTTAGTTTCGGATCGGCGTCGAAGGCCCCATCGATAAAATACACCTCGCCCCGACGCGTGGTGACGAGGAGACGTTGGCCGGGGAGCGGAAGAATCCCGCTCGTCTCGAGGACGATGTCATCGGGAACGGTGAGCGGAATACGTTTCCAGTATTTATTTTCGCGGGCGACGAGTTCGTCGCTGGGTTTCGCGAAACGCTCGGCGGAGGAAGGGTTGTTCGACTGGGCGGACCCGAGTGGCGCGAAGGTGGTGACGACGCTGCATGCGGCGAGGGCGGGAAGGGTGGAGAAAAAGCGTTTCATGGCGGCGGCGTTACCAGACGAGCGAGTAGGCGAGGGGGGCCTCGAGAGTGGATTTTGAGAGGCGAACGACGAGGAGTTGTCGGTCGCCGACCTGGCGGAGGGTGGGTTGGTGCGCGGAGCCGGCCGGCCAATCCAGGTAGTAGTCGCGATCTCCGATGACCCAGCCGCCGCCGGGTTGAGCGGTGATAACGTCGGCTTCGGCGAGGAGCACTTGGGTTTCCCACGAGGCGAGTGAGCCTTTGAAATCGAGCCGGCGGGCGAGGGCCTTGCCATCGGCGGTGGGGGCGAGGCGGTCGCGGATCGTTACGCCTGAAAGGGTGGAAAGAAACACGGGCTGGCCGTTGGCTTCGAGGGTGTAGCCCTGGGACGATAGCAGGGCGTCGGCGGATTCGGGCCAACCGGCGGTGCGGGGATTGTCGATCAACGCGACGGTGGGCTTGGCGTTGAGCGTGAGCGAGGGGCCGGTGGGTTTGGCGAGTTGGGATTCGCCGCGGCCTTCCCACATTTCGGCGGTGTCGATCCAGGGGCCGCGCCACGCGCGGAGGAGGGCGCCGGTTTCGAGATCGTAGGCATAATGAACGCCCTGCGGTGTGCCCACGCTGGTGGCATAGAGGCGCTTCTTGGGCGCGAACGGCACGAACCCCCGCTGCAGGCGGATGCGGTCGGTGGCGGGTTCGAGGAGAAGTTTTTTCGGGGCGTTGGCGAAGCGGCGCGCGCCGGCGGGGCCCGCGTTTTCGGAGCCGCTCAGAGAGTGGGGGGCGAGGCCGGGGCCCTCGGCGATGAGATCGAGTGCAGGGCGGTTGTTACCCGTATGGAGAAAATCGAGACGCACGATGTGGGGACCGGCGGCGAGGGAAATTTTGCCGGCCTGACCGCCGCGTTCGAGCGGGGTGATCACGGGACGGTCGTCGATGAGCAGGCGGACGGGTGAGGTGGTCTCGGGGGTGAACGCATACTCGCCGGCGCGCGCGAGGTTGAGGGAGCCGGTGAGGACGAGGGCGAACTTGCCATTTTTCTCGACGGCGGCCTGCGAGAAACGCTCGGGCACGCCGGTGGCCGTGGGTTTTTGGGCATCGTAGTCACCGATTTTCCCGTACGCGGCGGAGTGGAGTTGGTAACCGAGTTTTTCCACCGTGAGGTGCGCGCCGGCGTCGAAGCGTTTGAAGGCGAGGTGGCGGATGGCGACGGCGCCGTGGTCGCCCTGAATCATGAGCGGACCGAGCGGGGCTTCGGGGCCGTTTTCATAGAGCGCGCTGCGGGTGGCGCCGGTGACCTCGACATTTTCGTGGATGAGAAAACCGTTGAGGAGGACTTTGGTGAAGCGGGCATTTTTTGTTTTTTTGCCCGTGGCGTCGAAGCGGGGCGCTTGAAATTCAATGTGCAGCGATTGCCAGAGTCCGGGGGCGCGGCTGGCGTTGGCGCGGGGCGCGGTGCCCTCGTAGCCTTCTTTACCGGCGCCGCGAGTGGCGTCCCAGCGCTGGTAAATACCGCCGCAATCGGCGGGCGTCGGGTCTTTTTTGCCCCAGCTGTCGAAGAGTTGGACCTCGTAGCGGCTTTGCAGGTACACGCCGGAGTTCGAGCCGGGGGCCAGCAGGAATTCGAGCTCGAGCTCGAGGTCGCCGTGTTCCCAGGCGGTGAAGAGATGGCCGCGCGTGGCGGGCGTTTTTCCGGGATTGCACATGAGCACGCCGGAGCCGGGCGTGGCGGTGAGGGTCTTGTCGCGCCGCGGGTCGCCGGCGAGACCGGCGGCAAGCTGCCAGTTGGCGGTGACGGGCTTGAAGGCTACGAGCGAATCGAGGGCGACGCGCTCGGGTGCGAGGAGTGATTGGGCGTGCGCAGCGACGGTGAGAGCGGCGCTGACCGCGAAGGCGCGTGCGTACACGGCGAAAGGACGAGGGAAGTGGGGCATAGCGGAAAGTGGGGCGGTCAAAGTCGGCGGGTGGTGCGGCGGGAGCAAACCGGAATTTAGGCGATCTGTCGCCCGTCCGGCGGACGCATGACATCCGCGCGAACCGTCAACTCTCAGCTACGCCGCGCCCGCCGCGCTGGCCGCCTCGTAGCTTGACCTCGCGTGCTTCGCGCGGACACAACCTTCTGGCCGTGCTCTCCCCTGCCCCCACCGCCCAAGAATTTTTCTGGGATGATCTGCTCGAATACATCGGGGAGAAGCGCGTCATTCCGATCGTCGGTGCCGAACTCCTCACGGTGTCCGACGGTGCCGGTGGCGAACTCCCGCTCATGCGCGTGCTCGCGCAAAAGCTCGCCGAACGCCTCCGCGTCTCCGCCGACGACTGCACGGGCGACGATGCGCTGCACCAAGTGGTCTGCCGCTACATTCAGCGCGGCGGCCGACGCGAGGAAGTTTACCCGCGCATCCGCACGCTGCTGAAGGAGCTCGCGCCCACCGTGCCGCCGATCCTCCGCGACCTCGCGCGTATCCGGCATTTCAACGTGTTCGTCACGACGACGTTTGATTCGCTGCTCGCGCAGGCGCTCGACGAGGAACGTTTTTCTGGCGCGCCGCGCACGGTGTCGCTCGCCTATTCGCCGAATAGCAGCGCCGACTTGCCGGCCGATGCGCGCCGCGGCGATACACCGACGGTGTTTCATCTCCTCGGGCGGGTGTCCGCTTCGCCCGACTACGTGATCAACGAGGAAGACACGTTGGAATTTTTCACGGCGATCCAGTCCGAGTCGAAACGCCCCAATGTGCTGCTCGATGAGCTGAAGACCGCGCACCTCCTGCTGATCGGAAACACGTTTCCCGACTGGCTCGCGCGCTTCTTCATCCGCATCGCGAAACACGGCCGCCTCTCGCTCCAGCGCGAGGAACTCGAAATCATCGCCGACCGCTCGGTGGCGCAGGATCCGAAGCTGGTGCTCTTCCTCCGCAATTTTTCCTATCGCACACAGATCTTCGAACAGGGCAACGCGGCCGATTTCGTGCGTGAATTGAGCGCGCGCTACCTCGAAAAATTTCCCGCGCCTCGCCCCGGCGTAGCGGCGAGCGCCAGCCAGCCGACCTCCTTGGTTGCGTCGACGCCTGCCGCTCCCGAGATGAAACCCGGTTCCGTTTTTTTGAGCTACGCGAGCCAGGACGCGCCGGCCGTGAAAAAAATCCGCGACGCGCTCGAAGCCGCCGGCATCGAAGTGTGGTTCGACCAACGTCGCCTCGAAAGCGGCGACGACTTCGACAAGGAAATCAAAAAGAACATCCGCAGCTGCTCGCTCTTTGTCCCCGTGATTTCCGCGAATACGCAGGCGCGGCACGAAGGCTACTTCCGCCTTGAATGGGCGCTCGGGGCCGAGCGCAGCAAACTCATCGCCGAGACGATTCCGTTTATTTTGCCCGTGGTGATCGATCCGGTGAACGAGAACGATGCGCTCGTGCCCGAGCGGTTTTTGCAGGTGCAGTGGAGCCGGTTGGCCGGCGGCGCGACGACGCCGGAGTTCGTGGAGCGGATGGTGCGGTTGATCCGGGATTTTCGGAAACGCGAACGGGGTTTACTCTGAAGAAGATGAACCACAGAGGCACAGAGAGCGGAGAAGGCAGAGCTCAGCGCCTTTGGGTTTTCTCTGTGCCTCTGTGTCTCTGTGATTTTCCGGCTGCTTTTCCCCTGAATTTTTAACCACAGATTACACAGATGAACACGGATCAAGGCAGCAGAATCGCAGGGACCATGAAACAGATGAACCACGGAGACACAGAGGCACAGAGATCGGACAAGGCAGAGCTCGGCGGCTTTGGGTTTTTCTCCGTGCCTCGGTGTCTCTGTGGTTTTCCGTCTGAATTTTTACCACAGATGACGCAGGTGAACGCAGATCAAGGCATCGATCCGGCGGGCCTTCTATCCGCGATATCTGCGTAATCTGCGGTTAAACTCCGATGTCTGACTCTACCCCCATTTCCGCCGCTGCCATCGACCGCGAGAATCCGTGGCCGGGATTGGCGTCGTTCACCGAGGATGCTCGCGCGTTTTTCTTTGGTCGGGAAAAAGAGACCGATGAGTTGGTGCGGCTCGTGCGGCGGAATACGCTCACCGTGCTCTTCGGGCAATCGGGGCTCGGGAAATCTTCGCTGCTCCAAGCCGGGGCATTTCCGCTGCTGCGCGAGGCGGATTATCTGCCGCTCTACTTGCGGCTGGATCACGGGATTGACGTGGCGCGGGTCTCCCGCCCGAGTTCGGAGCATGGGCAAGATGCCCATGCCACTTTGGCGGATCAGGTGAAGCTGGCGCTCGTCGAGGCGTTCAAATCCGTCGGGGCCGATGCGCCGGCGCCGCGGCCGGATGAGTCGCTCTGGGAATATTTTCACCGGAAGGACATCGACATCTGGTCGGCGAAGAACCGCCTGCTCACGCCGATCCTCGCGTTCGATCAGTTCGAGGAAATCTTCACCCTCGGTCGCGCCACCGACGCCCAACGCGAGCGCGGACGCGCCTTCCTCGCCGAGCTGGCCGACCTCGTGGAGAACCGTCCGCCGGCGGCGCTACGGGAAAAATTCGACGCGGGCGAACTCGACCCGGCGCGCTACGCGTTCGACAAGCCTTCGTGCCAGGTGATTTTGAGTCTGCGCGAGGATTTCCTGCCCGACCTCGAAGGCCTGAAAAACGAGATGCGCTCGATCATGCAGAGCCGCATGCGCGTCCGCCGGCTCAACGGCACGCAGGCCCTCGAAATCGTCCAAAAACCCGCGCCGCACCTGCTCGCCGAGGGCGTGGCGGAGCGCATCGTGGAGTTTGTGGCGGGTGCGCGCGGCGGCTCGGCCGAACGGTTGACCGAACTAGAGGTGGAGCCGGCGCTACTCTCGGTGATTTGCCGTGAGCTTAACGAGCGTCGTCGCACCCTCGGCCAGCCGCAGATTTCCGCCGACCTCGTGTCCGGCAACCGCCGGGAGATTCTCACCGACTTCTACGAGCGCAGCGTGGCCGATTTGCCCGAGGCGATGCGGACCTTCGTCGAGGACCGGCTCCTCACGAAATCCGGCTTCCGCGACAACCTCGCGCTCGAGACCGCGCTGGAATTTCCCGGCGTCACGCGTCCGCTGATCGACACGCTCGTCGCCCGCCGGCTCGTGCGGCTCGAAGACCGCCTCGGTGTGCAGCGCGTGGAGCTCACGCACGACGTGCTGGCCGAGGTGATCCGCGCCGCGCGCGATACCCGCCAGCAGCGTCTCGCGCTCGAAGAGGCTGAAAAACAACGCCGCCTCGCGCTCGCCGCCGCCTCGCGGCGCACGCGCAAGCAGCGCTTGATCATCGGCGGGCTCACCACCGCCGTCGTCGCGCTTTGCATCGGTGCTGTCTTCGGCCTGCGCGCACAGCGCCGCGCCGAGCAGTTCGCCCGCGACGAGGCCGCGCAGTCGAGCCGCACGGATTTTGCGTTCGGCTCCCGCATGCTCGAGGACGAGCGGACCCCCGAGGGCCTCGCTTTCCTGGTGCGCGCCGCGCGTTCCGACCCGGCGAACCCGGCCGTCGGACCCCGGTTGATGTCGGCCCTCGCGTTCCGCAACTTCGCCGAGCCCATGGGCGAGCCGCTGGTGCCGACGGGAGTCAGGGCTGCGGGATATTTGCCGGATGGCCGTCACGCGTGGACTGCGGACGATGACATGGTGCGGTATTGGGATCTCGATCGCGGTCGCTTGGAGCAAAGTTTCCGGCCGCTTGGGCGACTCACGGCCCACCGCCCCAGTTCGGACGGCACGCGCACGGCTTCCGCCTTTTCGGATGACTCGGTGGCTGTCTGGGACTATGCGACCGGCCGCCAGGTGCTCGGACCGCTGAAGCACGATGCAAGAATTTACGGGCTCGCATGGTCCGCCGATAATCGCTGGCTGGCGACCGTCACCAACGAGCAGAAGACGCGGATCTGGGACGCTGCCACGGGTGAAGTGAAGACCGTGCTGGAGACGGCGAGCCCGGTCGGCACAACCGCGTTCAGCCCCGACGGCCGCGTGCTGGTCACGGCCGGCGGA
>CAMBVX010000046.1 GCA_945871085.1 Opitutus sp. GAS368
GAGCACTCCCGGCAAACTCGAGTTCATCTACACGTGGCCATGAAACGCATTCTCCCACTCGCGACCGCCCTACTCGCCACCGGACTTCGTCTCGTCGCCACCGAAGGTTACGAAATCCAGACCATCCTCACCGGGAGTTCCCCCACCTCCTCGCGCAACGCGAATTGGAAACCCGGCGACGGCCTCACGCTCGAAGTCGGCGGCATGGATTTCATGGCGGATGGAAAACTCGCCGTCGCTATCCGCAAGGGCGAGGTCTGGTTGATCGACGGGGTGCTCGGCGCTCCTGACCAAGTCCGCTACTCGCTCTTCGCTTCCGGATTGCACGAACCACTCGGCGTGCTAAGCGAAGGCGACAGCCTGCTCGTGACCCAGCGCACGGAGGTGACGCGACTGCGCGACACAGACGGCGACAGCGTCGCCGACGAATATCTCACCGCCGCGCGCGGGTGGAACGTCTCCGGTTCCTATCACGGCTACGCGTATGGCCCGAAGCGGGACGGCCGCGGAAATCTCTGGGTCGCCCTCAATCTCGACATGGGCGACCGCACCGACAACAAGGCCGCGTGGCGCGGCTGGAGCGGTCTCATGGGGCCGGACAACACCTTTGTGCCGATGGTTGCCGGCCTGCGTTCTCCCTGCGGACTCGGCGCCAACGCCGCCGGCGACATGTTTTGCGTCGATCAGCAGGGCACGTGGATTCCGTCCACGCCGATCTACCATCTGCGCAAGGGCGCGTTTTTCCTGAATCCCGAGGGGATCGCTTCTCAGGAGCGGCCGGACTCGCCACTGAAACTCTCCGCGCCTGTCCCCAACAAAGTGCCGTATCCCGCCGCGCTCCGCGCCCTGCCCGAAATGGTGCCGCCCGCCGTTTGGCTGCCCTACAACAAAATGGGTCGCAGCGGGACCGACCTCGCCGTCTGCCCGGCGGGCGGAAATTTTGGCCCGTTCGACGGCCAGTTTTTTGTCGGCGAATTTACCGACGCGAAAGTCGGCCGCGTTTTTTTGGAGAAAATCGAAGGCGAATATCAAGGCGCCGCGTTTCCCTTTCTCTCCGGCTTCGCCTCCGGCGTCGTGCGACTCCTCTTCGCGCCCGATGGCAGCCTGCTCGTGGGCATGAGCAGCCGCGGTTGGTCCTCGCTCGGCACGCAGGCCTACGGGTTGCAACGGGTGCGTTGGAGCGGCGTGACGCCGTTCGCGATTCAAGAAATGCGCGCGCTGCCCGACGGCTTTGAACTGGTCTTCACGAACGAGGTCGACCCGGCGAGCGCTGCGCTTACCGCATCCTACACGCTGAAGAGCTACACTTATCTCTATTCCAACGCCTATGGCAGCGCCGAGATCGACGCACGGCCGCTGACCGTGACAAGTGTCTCGGTCGGTGCGGACCGGCGGCGCGTGCGCTTAAAGATCGATGGTCTGCGCGCGCTCTACGTGCACGAGCTCCGCGCCGCGGGCGTGCGCTCCGCCGCCGGGGCGGCCCTCCCGCAGCCCGACGCCTACTACACGCTCAACCGCATTCCCGGCCAGCCCTGAAGTGCCGGATGGCGTCACGTCTCTGAATTTGTTTCAACCGTTCCCATGTCTACCCCCTCCGCACTCACCGGCATCCGCATCGTCGACTTCAGTCACGTTTACCAAGGGCCGGTCGGCACCCAGATCCTCGCCGACTACGGCGCTGATGTGATCAAGGTTGAGCGCCCCGACGCCGGTGACTGGAGCCGCCGCTGGGGGCCGTTCGTCCACGGTGTGAGCCTGCCCTATGCCGGACTCAACCGCAACAAACGCAGCTTCGCTCTCAACGTGAAAACTGCGCAGGGCATCGCGGCCATCCGCGCGTTAATCGCGACTGCCGATGTGCTCGTGCATAATTTCCGCGCGGGCGTGATGGAGAAACTCGGTCTCGGCTACGAGCAGCTCGCGGCGGCGCATCCACGTCTCGTGTACGCCTCGTCCGGCGGCTGGGGCGATCACGGTCCCTCGGCCGACCGCGCCCGCGGCGGTCACGACCTCATGGCGCGCGCGGAAGCCGGTTGGTTTACGCAGCCAGATCCCGCGAAGCCTCCGTTTCCCGCCGGCATGTCAGCCGATTATCCGGCCGGACTCATGCTCATGCAGGGCATTCTCATTGCACTCCTCGCACGCTCCCGCACCGGTCTCGGTCAGCGCGTCACGACCGATCTTCTGAGTGTGGCGTTTCACGCGCACTCGTGGGAAGGCCCCGCCGCGATGAACGCGACCCGCATCACCGAGGTCAGCGGCGTGAGCGCCAACGAATCGATCATCGACAAAGCCTTCGCCACCGCCGACGGCTACATCGAAATCTCGCCCGTATTTTCCGACAACGCCGTGCGCGACATTTCCGTGGCCCTCGGCCTCGGCGATCTCTCGCAGCAAGCCAAATTTTCGAACCACGCACAGCAACAGGCGCATCGCGCCGAACTGAACTCGCTCCTCGCGGCGCGGTTTCGCGATCGAACCACAGCGGTCTGGTTGGCCGAGCTTGAGCCCAAGGGAGTCTTCTGCGCGAAAGTGAACACGCTCGAAGAAGCGATCGAAGATCCGCAGCTCGCCGCGAACGGCATGGTGATCGAAATGCATCACGCGACGTCCGGGACGCTGCGTTTACCCGGCACCCCGGTGCGCCTCCACGGCACACCCCCGGTGCCGCGACGCTTCGCCCCAGAGCTCGGCGAACACACGGTCGAAATTCTCCGTGAACTCGGCTACGACGACGCGCGCCTCGCCGAACTTCGCCAAGCCGGTGCATTCGGCTCATCCGCGCGACCCACTCCATGAGCACCCACCTCTCGACCGCTTACGCCAACACCGTCTGCACGGTGACGCTACACCCGCCCGAAGGAAAACCGCCGACGCTCGACCTGGCGGTGATGGACGCATTCGACCACGTGCTCACCGAAATCGACGGACGTGCCTCCGCGCTTTCCGCCGTCGTGCTGCAAAGTGCCTCACCTAAATTTTTTTGCGCCGGCGCCAACATCCATGGACTCGAGTCGATGAACCGCGACACCGTCGGCCCGTGGGTCGAACGCGGCCATCGGTTGATGAATCGAATCGAGGCGCTCCCTGTGCCCATGGTCGCCCGCGTCGAAGGTTACGCGCTCGGCGGCGGCCTCGAACTCGCCATGGCCTGCGACCTCATCTTTGCCTCCACTCACGCGAAGTTCGGCCAGACCGAAACGAAACTCGGCTTAGTCACCGGTTGGGGCGGCAGCTACCGTCTGGTTCAACGTGTCGGGTTGGCCCGCGCCAAGGAACTCGCCTTCACGGGCCGCATCTTCGACGCCGAGGAAGCGGTGCGCCTCGGCGTCGCGGAATGGCAGGGTGCACCCGATGCGCTCGCCGTTCACGTCCAAGAATTCCTCACGGCCGTCGTCGCCAATTCCCGCGTCGCGAACCGCGAAATGAAGCACCTGCTCGCCTCCTGCCCCCACAGCACGCTGGCCCAAAACGCCGTAAGCGAAGCCGCCGCGTCGCAACGCTGTCTCGGTAAGGACGGCGACGCCGCCGAACGCCTCCGAAATTTCCTCACCAAGAAGAAATCGCCTCCTCCCGCCGCACATCCGTAGCGGACTTCGGCACGGACCGCCCGGCTAGGAACGGTCCGATCGCTTGACGCAGAAGTGCCCCACCCCACCCTCGGTTGATCGATGCAAAACGTCGTCATCGCGAAACCCTACCGCTTCGTCGCGCCGCATCGCAGCAAGCTGTGGTGGCATCTTTTCCGGCCACTTCTAGCTCTCTACCTGCGCAAGAGCCATGGGGTCATCGCTGTTGAATGTCGCGGCGTGGAGCGTCTCCGCGCCTCACTCGACGCGGGCCACGGCATCATGCTCGCACCGAACCACTGCCGGCCGCCCGATCCGATGGTCCTCGGCCACCTCTCCTACGCGGTCGGTCGCCCGCTCTACGTCATCGCGAGTTGGCATCTGTTCATGCAAAACGCGTTTCAGACCTTTCTGCTCCCGCGACTCGGCGTATTCAGCATTTACCGCGAAGGTTCGGATCGAGAGGCGTTGAAAACGGCGATGCAACTCACCGCCGAAGCTGAGCGCCCGCTCGTAATTTTTCCCGAGGGCGTCATCTCCCGCCACAACGACAAACTCAACAATCTCATGGAGGGCACTGCGCTGATGGCCCGCGGGGCCGCGAAACAACGCGCGACGGCGAATCCTCCTGGCAAAGTCGTCGTCCATCCGGTGGCGATCCGGTATTTTTTTGATGGCGACGTGCGTGCCGCCATTACCCCGGTGCTACGCGACATCGAGCGGCGGCTGTCCTGGCACGCGCAGGAACACCTCTCCGTCGAGGAGCGCATCGCAAAAATTGGCGGCGCGCTCCTCACGTTGAAAGAGATCGAACATTTCGGCGCGGCGCAGCCGGGCGGGTTTCAAGACCGGTTGGACCGCCTCATCGACCGCCTGCTCGTGCCGCTCGAGACCGAATGGCTCAAGGGTCGGCGCGAAAAAGAGATCGTGCAGCGGGTAAAACTCCTGCGGATCGCGATGGTGCCCGATATGGCGGCCGGCACCTTGGCCGAACCCGAACTCCACCGTCGCTGGCGCCAACTCGCCGATATCTACCTCGCGCAGCAACTCGCCTTTTACCCGCCCGACTATCTGTCCGCCAGTCCTACGCCCGAACGTCTGCTCGAAACCATCGAACGCTTCGAAGAAGACCTCACTGATTCCGCCCGCCTCCATCCCTCCATCCGCGCCGTGGTCGAAGTCGGCGAGGCCATCGAAGTCTCACCGGAGCGCACCCGCAGCCCCGACGGCGATTCGCTCATGACCGCGATCCGCGCTCAGTTGGAAAAGATGCTCGCCGCTTCACTGGCCAACTCCCGTCGACCATGAGCACAGTCAGCCACCTCGGTCCCCGCATCGTTTTCGTCGCGGTCGCGATTGTGCTCTGGTTCTGGACGCAACGCCTCGTGAGCGCGAAAGCCCCGGTGAAGAACGGTGTCGGCGACCGCTTGCATGATTGGTCGGCCCCACTCCACGCGTGGTTTCTCGCCCACCCGCGCGCGACGAATCTCACGCTCATTCTGACTTCGGCGTTCATCGATCTCTTCGGTCTCTACCTTTTCGCCAGTTCGATCTTTGGCCCGACGCTGCAACCGCTCATCGCAATCCTCGTTCTCTTCTCCATGCGACAAACCTGCCAAGCGATCTGCACGCTGCCGATTCCGCCCGGCGCAATCTGGCATCACCCGGGGTTCCCGTCGTTGTTTGTAACGTACGGCACCAGCAACGATTTTTTCTTTTCGGGCCATACCGCCATTTCCGTGCTCGGTGCCATCCAGCTCGCCCACTCGGCACCGCCGTGGCTGGCCGCTATCGCTGCAGCCATCGCGGTCGTCGAGGCGATCACGGTAATCATTCTGCGGGCGCACTACACCATGGATGTCTTCGCCGCGCCTTTCACGGCTTACGGGGCCGACGAAATTGCCCGCCGTTTCGCGCCGCACGTCGACGCTTGGCTCGGGCGCCTCGGTTAATTTTCCCAACGCGCCTTCGCGTCCGGGTGCGTCTCGATCAAGATGTCGCGGATTCGCTGCTTCTCGTCGGACGGCAGATAGGCGTAGCGGTCCTTCGGGTCACGACTGCGCAAAGCGGAATCAAGGCGATCGAGGATGCGCACCTTCAAGGTCGCGGGCAGTGCGCGGAACGATTCGGAGTAGATCAAATAGCTGCAGCGTTGCGCAAAGAGGCGCCCGCTCAACTGCAAATCCTTCAGCGCATGGCCGACCGCACTCCGCGGTGCGCCCCGCGCGAAATTCATCACGAAGTCCGGATGGCCCGTGACGCCACTGGGCAGCGGCGCGGCGTGGCGAAACAGGAGTCGATCAACAACGTCCTGCGCGGAACTCGCGAACACACTCTTCACGCTGTCGTAAACCGGTTCGTCGGTCTCTGGCTCCTTGAAGGTTTTCTGCAAACCGTGCTGGTAGGTGGTCATCCGACGGACGGCAAAACCCGCGTGCGTCAGACTGTTTTGCACCGCCATCTGGTGTTCAACCACGAGGAGAGCGACCACGTCGCTGGTGGGTTTCAAATAAGCCGTGGTGTCGAAAAACGCGGAGAGTTCGTCGGGGCGTTTCAACGCCGGTGCAAAGACAAGCTGATCGCCTTTTTCGAACGCGAAGGCATTGCCCCGATGGGCTGTCGCGCCGCGATAGCCGGTCACATACCAACCACCCCACCGTTGCTCAAACGGCGTCTCGTCATCGACGAGCTGCGTGCCATGGCGCAGGAGCGGATCGCCGTTTGTATCGGGGAAAACCGAGCGAACGAACACGCCCGGAATCTCCCGCACAAACGCGCCGCCATGACATCGTAAGCAGTCAGCATCACGTTCGATCTTCGGCGCCCCGCGCCGCCCGCCGGGCAATTCCATCGTGTAGAAAACGGGACCGAGCTGTGGGTCGATCGCCGTCACCTCGACGAGCCCGCCCGGCACCCAACCGACGTAGACCGAATCGGAAAAATAGAGTGCGCGCGGTTGGTCGGGCCGGATGCGGCTGCGCTGGAAGCTCGTGCGCGAAAAAACGAGCGTCTGGGTGTCGGCAGATACACCCAATTCCGTCAGCAAAGTTTGCACCATCTGCAACTCACCCCCGGCTAGGGCCACGTCTCCCTTGGCGAGCCGAAGCTTCAATCGCATGATCGCGTCCCGCGGTACCGTCGCAGAGTAGCTGACCGGCGGATGCTCGTAGTCGGGGGCGCTCTGCGCGCGAAGTCCGACGCAGCTGAGACAGACCATGGACGCAAGGAAGGCGAATACTCGGTGGCGCAACATGGGGAGGGGATGAGGGCGGAGAGGATTCAGACAGCAGTGCGGGATTCGTTCAATCCCGCTCTTGCTGCAACGACGGCGAGTTCATCCCTAGTAGCGTAACGCACGCCGGCTGCGCCGGCATTGATCCGGGTCAAGCTTTCCGCAGTCGATCCCGGCGCCCCGCATCAGAACAAGGGATCCCGGTAACGCACCGACGGCACGCACCGCCATTGCCCGACCGATGCCGTGGAGGAATTGCTCCCGATTGAAAGGCTTCATGGTGGCGGCATCGGCACCGAAGCCTTCGGCGATCTGCCGATGCTCTTCGCTATCCATGAAGCGAACGCCGCCAGAAATCGCCTGCACACGCGGGACGTTGGCTGCGTTTTTTTCAGTCCATTGATCAACGTGGGGCCGTCGCTCTCCGGAATCAGGATATCGGTGATGACGAGGTCAAAAGAGTTTTCCGTAATAAGCTTGAGCGCTTCGATGCCGATGCGGGCGGTGATCACCGTGTGACCCCTGGGCTCGAGCTAATGCTCCAACAGCACGAGAATATCCTGCTCATCTTCAGCGCTCAAGACAGTGAGCGGCCGCATAGAATGCGGGTATGGGAGGGCGGAAACCAGCTAACGGCAGTCAAAATTTGAGACGGCTATTCTGGTGTCCACATTTCGGGCACAAGCAGAGTTCGGTCGCGGACGGCGCCGAATAAAGGGAGTCGCAGCGAATGCAGTGAAAGGTCGTCTTGCGCCGGGCGAGTTCGAACGTCAGGTGGTCGCGTCGGTCATACCACAGCCAGACGCCGCCAAAGACCACGGCGACTATTGCGCAGTAGATCACGGTCGCGGTGGTCAGATCGAACATGCGAGAAAGGAGGAAGCGCCGGGGCTCCACCCGCAAGGATCAATCCAACGCGCCATGCCACGGGCCAAAAAAAACGCGCCGACCACTACAGTCGGCGCGTTGAACTTAATAATGATTGCTCCGCAGGCTTAGCTCGCAGCCTCGGGTGTCGTTGTCGCTGGAGTCGCCGCGACGGGTGCGGAAGCTTCGGCGGCGGGAGCAGAAGCGGGAGCGGCCTTGGCTTTCTTGCCCTTCGCGTTCCGCTTGCCCTTCGATTTTTTGTAGCCGGGGTCGTCCGCCTTCACGAACTCGATCAACGCCATCTCGGCGGCGTCGCCTTGGCGTTGTTGACCGAGTTTGTAGATCCGGGTGTAGCCACCATTGCGGTTCGTGAACTCTTTGACGGTTTCGTTGAACAGCTTGGTGATCGCGGTCTCATCGCGCACGACGCTGAGAGCGAGGCGGCGAAGGTGAATCGCATCCTTCTTTTCGGTCTTCGCCGCAGCCTGTTTGGCCTTGGTGATGACTTTCTCGATGAACGGGCGGAGCGCCTTGGCTTTCGCAAGCGTGGTCTCGATGCGACCGTGCGTGATCAGCGAGGCGGACATGTTGGCCATCATCGAGCGACGATGTTCAACGGTGACGCCGAGAGAGGCGTGGTGTTTATTGTGACGCATGGGTGTTTTGTTTTAGGCGACTCCCGATCGGCAATCCGGTCGCAGCGTGGCGCGGCAGCGGACGGCGCGAGAGCCGAAATTGCTTAGGCTTCCTTCTTCGTGTCAAGGAGGCGCTCGTCAAACTTCATGCCGAGTGACAGGCCGAGGGCTTCAAGCTTCTCCTTGATTTCGTTGAGGGATTTTTTTCCGAAATTGCGATACTTTAGCATCTCCTGCTCGGTCTTCATCGCGAGTTCGCCGACCGTGGTGATGTTGGCGTTGTTCAAACAATTCGCCGCACGGACGGAAAGCTCGATCTCGTTGACCGACATATTGAGGAGCTTACGGAGCTTGTTCTGCTCCTCGCTGACCTCGGACTGTTGGTTCTCGAACTCAAAAGTCTCCTCAGAGACGCGATCAAACACGTCGAGGTGATGCTTCAAGATCGAAGCGGACTGCTTGAGGGCGTCGTCGGGCGTGATGCGTCCGTCGGTCCAAATCTCAAGGATGAGTTTGTCGTAATCGGTGATCTGGCCGACGCGGGTCGCTTCCACGGCGTATTTGACGAGACGCACGGGAGAAAACAGGGAGTCGATCGGGATAACTCCAATCGCTTGCTCTTCCTTCTTGTTCTCGACCCCGGGATAATAACCGCGGCCAGTCTTAATCTCGATTTCTGCCTCAAAGGAGCGCTTGGAATCGAGGGTGCAGATTACTTGCTCAGGATTGATGATCGTAATGTTCGCATCGGCTTGGATGTCGGCGGCGGTGACGGCCCCAGCTTTGCTGGCCTTGATCAAAAGGGTGATCGGCTCGCGCTTGGTCGAGACGATCAGGATCTTCTTAAGGTTGAGAACAATATCCGTGACATCCTCGACGACGTGGTCGATGGACTGGAACTCGTGGTTAACGCCATCAATCTTGATCGACGAGATGGCGGAGCCTTCGACGGAGCTGAGGAGGACGCGGCGAAGCGAGTTGCCGACCGTATGTCCATAACCAGCCTCGAAAGGCTCGGCGATGAACTTGGCGTAGGTCGGCGTAGCGCCGTCCTCGACTTTGGTGAGCTTGCTGGGGAGTTCGAACTTTCCGAGGCGTTTGGGCATGGCTGGGAGTTCTGACGTTGGACTTTGAGTAATGTGAAAAGGAAAAGCCGGAGACCGGCTTAGAAGCGCGAGTAGAACTCGACGATGAGCTGCTCGTTGACGTTTTGTTCCATCTCGTCGCGCGTGGGCAGACGAACCACCGTGGCCTTGAAGGTTTCGGCGTTCATGGTCAACCAACCCGGAACATTACGGGCTCGGCTCTCTTCAAGACAGCGGGTGCCGAGCTGGCGAGACGCGGGCGAGTTCTTGACCTCGATCTCGTCGCCCGCCTGGACGTTATAGCTGGCGATATCGACCTTGTGGCCGTTGACACGGATGTGGCCATGATTAACGAACTGGCGCGCGGCGGCGCGGCTCTTGGCGAGGCCAAGGAGATAAACGGTGCTGTCGAGACGGGTCTCGAGGAGCTGGAGGAAGCGTTCGCCGGTGACGCCGCGCTCGCGCTTGGCGATTTCGAAGACGCGACGGAATTGGCGCTCAAGCAGCCCGTAGATGAAACGGAGCTTTTGCTTTTCATTGAGACCGACAGCGTATTCGGAAAGCTTGCGGCGCATTTTGGGGCCGTGAACGCCGGGCGGATAGCTGCGGCGTTCGAAAGCTTTGCCAGAACCGAGCAGGAAGGTCCCGAAGCGGCGGCTGATGCGTGTGGTGGGGCCGGTATAACGAGCCATGGAAGTAGTGAGTGAGAGTGAGAGTGAGAGTGGAGCGCGCGACGCGGATTAGACGCGACGACGTTTGCGGGGACGGCATCCGTTGTGCGGGATCGGCGTGACGTCGACAATCGAAGTGATCTCAAGGCCGATGGCCTGAAGCGCACGGATAGCGGAGTCGCGACCGAGACCGGGACCGGAAACGCGGATCTGCACGTCTTTCAAGCCGTGCGACATGGCGTTGCGGGCAGCGTCCTGAGCGACGACCTGCGCAGCGTAGGCGGTGGACTTGCGCGAACCGCGGAAGTTACACTTACCGGCGCTGGACCACGCGATGACCTGACCTTTGTGGTCGGTGATCGAGACAATGGTGTTATTGAAGGAGGCGAGAACGTTGGCGTAACCAGAAATGACGTTCTTCGAACCTTTAGCCTTGCGGACCTTGATGGTTCCCAGCTCTTCCTTGAGCAGGTCTTCAGCGGTTGGCTGCTTGGCGACTCCGCCAATGAGTTCAACGGGCTTTTCGCTGGCGGCGGGAGCCGACTTGGGAGCGGCTTCACCGGCAGCCGCCGGAACGGCACCATTGGCAGCGGGTTTTCCGGCCTTATCGGCCTTGGGGCCCTTGGCCTTTTTCTCGGCGGGGGCAGCAGCAGGCGCGCCTTCAGTGGCGGGCTTGGCGGGTTTTTCTTTCTTAGGAGCTGACTTTTCTTCGGCCATGGAGATGTGTAATTAAACTTTTGCGGGCGCGGCTTTGGTGACACCAACGGTCTTGCGCGGACCCTTGCGGGTGCGGGCGTTGGTGCTGGTGCGCTGACCGCGCACCGGGAGGCTGCGACGGTGGCGAACACCACGGTAGCAATTGATAGCTTGGAGACGCTTCAAGTTCGCGGCGAGTTCGCGGCGAAGGTCACCCTCCAGCACCCATTTGTGCTCGGTGATGATGTGAAGGATCTTGTTGAGCTGCTCTTCCGTAAGGTCCTGAGCCCGCATATCGGGATTTAGGCCGGCTTCTTTAACGAGCTGATCGGCGCGCGTGGGGCCGATGCCGTTGATATAACGGAGGGAAAACGCGACTTTCTTTTTCGCGGGGATTTCTACACCGAGGAGACGTGGCATATATGATTAGGTTGAAACGTGAAAACGAGGGTTGGTTGAATCTGAAATTGTTAAAGGGAGTCGGTCCGAACCGTTGGGCGGGGAAATGTCAGAATCTCTGGGCCCTGATCGGTCGTGAGCACGGTGTGTTCGAAATGAGCGGAAGGTAATCCGTCGGCGGCTACGACGGTCCAACCATCAGACAACGTTTTCGTCTTATATGCTCCCATGTTTACCATCGGTTCAATCGCGAGGGTCATGCCGGCTTTGATCTTATCGCCGGTGCCTTTGCGTCCGAAGTTTGGAATCTCAGGCGGCTCGTGCATTGAGACGCCTACGCCGTGGCCCACCATATCGCGGACAACGCTGAAACCATTGGCTTCGCAGAACTGCTGGATGGCATGAGAGACATCACCGACGCGATGGCCGACCTGAGCCTGCTTTATGCCGAGGGCGAGCGCCTCGCGACTGACGCGGAGCAGCTTCTCGACGGCGGAGGATGTCGGGCCGACCGGGACAGTAAACGCGTTGTCCCCGACGTAGCCGTCTTTCCAGACGACAATGTCGAGCGAAACAATATCTCCTTCACGGAGAACGCGTTTGAACGATGGGATGCCGTGGACGACTTCTTCGTTAACCGAGATGCAAGTATGCGCCGGATAACGGCGCGAACCGTGTTGGTAGCCATAGCAAGCGCTCCGGGCCCCTAGGCGCGCGATCCAATCGCGACCAGCCTCTTCCAAGTCTTGCGTCGTGACGCCCGGCCGGACCAGAGGCTTGAGTTGCTCAAGTACGGTGGCGGCAATGGCGCACGCCTCACGCATTTTCGCGATCCCTTCTTTGTTCTTGATCGGGATGGCGCTCATGCGGCGAGGTCGCTGGCCTCAATGATGAGACCGAGCGTGCGGTAGTGTAGGATGACGGACTCGTTGGAGCCAAGGCCGGCGAGAACGCCGTGAAGGCTTTCGTCGCGGGCGTCGAGCCATTCGTCAAACACTTTTGCTTGGAGCAGCGTAGCCGGGAATTCGCTTAGAACGAATCCCGCATCAGGTTTGCGCGCGAAGAACCAGCGGCGCATTAACGCCAACGTGTTTGCTTCCTCCGCCACGGTCGAAACCGGGCGGCGCGAAATCTCCGGCCGCACAAGGCGGGCGGGAGAGACGTGCTCAATATTCAAAGAACGAACCCGGTTCATCAGGTTTTCGGGAGGAGAATCAAATGAACCGAGGAGAAGGAACTTGGCTCTGGCGGCAGTGCCAGAACCGGAAAAAGGGTCGTTGATGGAGCCCATCGCGACCCAAGTCCAGCACTTATTTGCCGAAAGCTTTGTAGGCCCAGATCGCGGTGCCGAGGAGCAGCAAACCGAGCATCGGCAAAGCGAGTTTCATCACGGCTTCGGTGCTCAACGCATCACCCGTCATGCCGCCTTGCGGGTTCGCGCTGCGGGCGCGGATACGGCCTTTCTTGAGAAATCCATCGTAGTGACGTTGAAGGAGAAAGGTTTCGATTTGGCGCATCGTGTCGAGGATGACACCCACCGTGATCAACATACCCGTGCCGCCGAAGAAGTAGGCGATGCGGGGCGGAACATCGAGTTCGAAGAGCAACACATCAGGCATGACCGCGATAACGGTGAGAAAAATTGCTCCGGCCAAGGTGAGCCTCGTCATGATAAAATCGAGAAACTGCGCCGTTGGTTCGCCTGGGCGGACACCCGGAATGTAGCCACCGTATTTTTTCAGGTCATCGGCGATCTGAATCGGCTTAAACATCACGGACACCCAGAAGTAACTGAAGAAAAGAATGAGCGTGATGTTGATGGCGTAATAGGACCAGTGACCACGGAGAAGATTATTGGAGATTTCGACCAAGAACTTGATATTATAGGCACTTCCGATCCACGAGAAAATCTGCTGGGGAAACAACAAGATAGCGCTAGCGAAGATGACCGGCATCACACCGGAGTAGTTAACCTTCAGAGGTAGGAAGGAACTCTGGCCACCCATGACCTTATTACCGACGACACGCTTTGCATATTGAACCGGAATTTTACGCTGACCCTGCACGACAGCGATAATGCCCATGGTCACCAGAATGAAGAGTCCGACCATGATCACGGCCTGGGGAAGACCAAGACTGGTCCCGGTGCCAACGGGCTTGAAGAAGAGATTGTAGGTCGCGACGGCTGCACCAGGGATGTCAGCCAAGATACCGACGGTGATCAAGAGCGAGACACCGTTGCCGATACCACGTTGCGTGATCTGTTCGCCCAGCCACATCAACAACATCGTGCCGGCGGTCATGAAAATCACAGATGTGACAATAAAGGACCATTTGCTCCCGAGGACGATCGGGCCATAGGTCGCGACATCGTAGCCGGCAAAGAGTTGAGCGGGATTATTCAGCGCGAGCAAGAGAAGCGTGCCCTGAATCAAACAGATTAAGACCGTGGCATAGCGCGTATACTGCGTGAGTTTCTGGCGACCGACATCACCCTCTTGTTGCAAGCGGCTAAGCGCCGGTACGACCGCGGTCATCAACTGAAAGATGATCGACGCGCTGATGTAAGGCATGATGCCCAGCGCCGCAATGGCTCCCTTAATCAGGGCGCCACCGGTGAACATGTTGTAAAGACCGACCAGCGCACTGGCCCCACCGGCAGATTGGTCGCCGAAGAATTTTTGCAGTGGCTGGGGATCAATGCCGGGCAGCGGAATGTGCGCGGCCACCCTGGCCACGAACAACAGCGACAACGTGTAGAAAATGCGCGAGCGCAGCTCGGGAATTTTCAGGGAGTTCGTGAAAGCGGAAAACACGGCGTGAGGCAGGTAGTTGAGAGACGTGCGAAGAAAAACGAAGCGCGGTGATGCTAATCAACGCGCTTCACATTAACCGACGATGGCTTGTCCACCGGCTTTTTCGATCTTGGCCTTGGCCGACTCGGAAAACTTCGCGGCGGTAACCTTGATGGCGCGGGTCAGTTCGCCATCGCCCAGAATTTTCACGGTCTTCTCGCCGGAGCGGATGAGTCCAGCAACGGCGAGCGTGGCGGCCGAGACTTCCGTGACGGAAGCATCCAATCCGGCGAGATCGCCGACATTGAGGATAGCGATCTCGGTGCGGAAATTGAACTGATTGAATCCGCGGTGTGGGAGTTTACGGTAAAGGGGCATTTGGCCCCCTTCGAAGCCAGGACGGATAGAGCTACCGGAGCGGGCCGATTGTCCCTTGCCGCCGCGACCGGAGGTCTTGCCGTGGCCGCCGCCTTCGCCGCAGCCGACGCGCTTCTTGCGGTGGATCGCACCTTTAACGTTCTTGAGTTCGTGGAGTTTCATACTGGTTCCTAGATAGGGTCGCCCCATCCCGCGTCGCCGCAGAATGGAACTCGGATTGGTTGATTAAAAAATTAGCTCGTCGCGCGGATCTTGGAGATATCCGCCGGCAGACGAAGTTGGAGCAAACCGTTGAGAGTGGCGTGCACAACAGCGATGTGGTTCGAGGAACCCATCGACTTCGTCAAAATATTCTTCACCCCAGCAGCCTCGAGGACGGCGCGAACGCCACCACCGGCGATGAGGCCAGTACCCGGCGAAGCGGGCTTCAGCATAACGCGTCCGCCGTCGTAGCGGCCAAGGACATCGTGCGGAATCGTGTCGCCCTTGAGCTTGACGCTAACAAGGCGCTTGTGGGCGTTAGCCGTCCCCTTCTTGATCGCATCGGGAACTTCGTTAGCCTTGCCGTAACCGATACCGACCTTGCCCTTGCCGTCACCGACGACAGCGAGCGCGGAGAAGGAGAAGCGACGACCGCCCTTAACGACCTTGGCGCAGCGGTTGATGAACACAACCTTCTCGATCATGGTGGGACCATCACCCTCTTGGGGCTTGTCGCGATTGTCACGACGAGGGCCGCGATTACCACCGGGCCCGCGATTGCCACCAGGGCCACCTTGGCCGCGGAAACCGCCGCCGCCACCTTGGCCGCGAGGTGCACGCTGTTCGCGAGCGGGTGCCGGAGCGGCAGACGCTGGAACGGAGGAGACGGGAGCTGGAGTAGCGCTCTCAGGCGCGGAAGTTGGTTCAGTGCTCATGCGATATTAGAATTGGAGACCACCTTCGCGAGCGGCGTCGGCGAAGACTTTGACTTTACCGTGGTAGGGAGCACCACTGCGATCGAAGACGACAGCAGCAATGCCGGCGGCCTTGGCCTTCAGGGCAAACGCGACGCCGAGTACTTTCGCGCTGGCGACGTTGGCCTTCAGTTTCTGCTTGCGGAGTTCGGCATCAAGGCTGCCGAGGAAAACCAGCGTCGTGCCAGTATCGTCGTCGATCGCCTGGGCGTAGACGTGCTTCGCGGTGAAGCGAACGGCGAGTCGTGGACGGACGGCAGTGCCGGTAACTTTTTTGCGGATTCTCCAACGACGTTTCTGGAGGAGGATAGCTTTGGAAGTGCTCATGGGTTGGACCCTGAAATTGAAGATTACGATTAGGCGACAGTCTTGCCTTCTTTGCGGCGGACGCGTTCGCCAACGATACGGACACCCTTACCCTTGTAGGGCTCAGGCGGATAATAGCTGCGGATTTTCGCAGTGATGGCGCCGACAAGCTGCTTGTCCGCGCCTTCGACCTTGATTTTCGTCTGGTCAGTGACGGTGAGTTTGATGCCGGCCGGAATTTCCATCAGGATCGGATGGGAATAGCCGAGCGCGAGATCGAGCGTAGTGCCTTTGAGATTGGCTTTGAAACCGACGCCTTGGATTTCGAGATCCTTGACGTAACCTTCGGAGGCTCCTTTGACCATTCCGGCGATGACGGAGCGGACGGTGCCATACATCGCTTTCGCAAAGCGACTGTCGTCGTCGGTAGGACTGACGGTGACTACCTTGTCAGCGACGGTGACCTTCACGACGGGCGCGAAAAGTTTGGAGACTTTACCTTTGGGACCCTCAACATGGACAACGTCACCGGTGAGGGTAACTTTGACCTTTTCAGGGATAGGAATGGGCTGTTTGCCGATGCGGCTCATGGTGAGTGGCGGTTTTACCAAACGTTGCAGATCAGTTCGCCACCGGCCTTATTACGGCGGCAGTCGGCGTCTTTCATCAGACCCTTGGAGGTCGAGAGGATACCAATGCCAAGACCGTTGAGGACGCGCGGAATTTCGGTGTAACCGTAGTAGAGACGACGGCCGGGAGAGGAAACGCGAGTGATGCCGGTGATCGCGGGAGCGCCATCGACATACTTCATCTTCACGACAAGCGTCTTGTGGCCGGCAGCGCTAACGGAATTCGAATGCTCTGTGATGTAGCCCTCGATTTTCAGAATGGCGACAATGGCCTGCTTAACGGTGGAATGCGGAATAACGCACTCATCGAGACGCGCCTTGCTGGCGTTCCGGAGGCGCGTGAGGAGATCACTAATCGGGTCGGTCATGGTGGATGTTGTTTAGAGGTGGCCGTGGGTCATATCCGATGCGCCGAGGCGCACAAACCCCCGCGGCCGGAAAATTACCAAGAGGATTTGGTCACGCCGGGAATCTTACCCGAGAGGGCGAGTTCGCGGAATTGGATGCGGGAGACGCCAAACTTGCCGATGAAGGCGCGCGGACGACCGCTCATAGAGCAACGGTTACGGATGCGCGTCGGAGAAGAGTTGCGCGGGAGCTGCTGGAGCTTTTTCTGCGCCGCGTAAAACGCGTCGTCGAGCGTCGCGGGATTTTTGAGGATCGCTTTGAGCTCAGCGCGCTCAACGGCGTGCTTTGCAGTGAGACGCTTACGTTTTTCGTTACGCTGAATGGCAGATGTCTTGGGCATGGTCGGCGAAAATTTAGCTTAGGCGGCGGTGGGCTTTTGCTGGGCAGGTTGGGGTTCGATACGCCGGAAGGGCATTCCAAGAAGACGGAGCAAATCGCGACCTTCGTCATCGGTCTGAGCCGTGGTGACGATGGTAACATCAAGACCCATGGATTTCTTAACATTTTCCAGCGTGATTTCAGGGAAGATTGAGAAGTCCGTAACGCCAAGACTGTAGTTACCCTGACCGTCGAGTTTCGACGGTACGCCGCGAAAGTCGCGAATACTGGGGAGGGCGACAGAGAGGAGGCGGTAGAGGAACTCCCACATGGCAGGTCCACGGAGCGTGACGCTGCAACCGGTCGTTTGGTTGGGCTTTAACTTGAAATTAGCGATCGCGCGCTTCGTCTTGTTGAGGAGTGGCTTTTGGCCCGCAAGCGCGGCCATATCGCGAGCGATGTCGGCGATTTGATTCTTATCGGCGTCGGCATCAATACCGGTGTTTAAGTTGATTTTCACCAACTTCGGCACCTGGTGCTTGTTTTTGTAGCCATGGAGTTTCACCAGTTCAGGGGCGACCTGCTCGGTGTAGATTTTTTTAAGGACTGGAACGTAGCTCATTTTCGTGGCGACCGGATTACCGACCCGGAGGCAATTGAGGATGGTGATTGAAGTGGAAAAGCGCCGAGTAACTCATACGCGTTGCCAAGATGGCAAGCGCGCATTAGTGGGGGGCTTAGGCGGTGACCTTCTTGCGCTTGCTCCCATCGAAGACCGACTGGAGCATGAGATTGGAAATGTGAACGGAACCCTCGAGTTCAGAGATGGTGCCCTGGGGATGCTTCTCGGACTTCTTGAGATGCCGCTTCATCATCGCGACGCCCTCAACGCGGGCGCGAGATTTTGCAGCGAGAATCTCCAAAAGTTTTCCCGACTTACCCTTATGGGCCCCTGCAATGACAACGACCATGTCGTTGCGTTTAACGTGAAATTTCGTGGCCATGTTAGAGAACCTCCGGAGCGAGCGAGATGATCTTCATGAAGTTTTTCGCGCGCAGTTCGCGGGCGACGGGCCCGAAGATGCGGGTGCCCTTGGGATTGTTAGCCGCGTCGATGATGACGATCGCGTTGCTGTCGAAGCGGAGGTAACTACCGTCGGTGCGGCGAACCGGGGCACGGGTGCGAACGACGACGGCCTTGACGACCTCGCCTTTTTTCACGGTGGCTTCGGTGGCACTTTGTTTGATGTGGACGGTAATGATATCACCCACGCCGGCGGTGGCAGTAATTTGGCCTTTTTTGCTAATCATCGCGGCCTTGCGAGCACCGGTATTATCGGCGACTTCGAGAATGGAGCGCAGTTGGATCATGGCAGGTCTCCCGAGAGGGAAAGTTTAATAGAGATAAAAGCGCTCAGGCTTTCGTGATTTTGGTGGGAACGAGTTCAGCAACATCCTTCTCGGAAATTGCGACGGCGTCAGTGGTGACGCCCTTCAAGAGGACGGAAACGACGCGCCAACGTTTGAGGCGACTAAGGGGACGGGTTTCCATGACCTCAACTTTGTCACCAACCTTGGTCTCGTTCTTCTCGTCGTGGACGTGGAGCACGGTCTGGCGGTTGATGACCTTATGGTAGAGTGGGTGCGGAGTCTTGTAGGCGACGGTCACCTTGACGGACTTGTCGCCCGAGCGACTCGTGACGAGACCGATTTGTTTGCGACGATTGGTGCGCTGGCCTTCAGTGGCGGTGGACATGGCGGTGAGTGGGTTTGAACGACTGCGGTTAGGCGACGGTCGCTGGGCGTTTCTTCTCGTTTTGGATGGTGAGGAGGCGGGCGATGTCCTTGCGGAGCGTGCGCAACTGATCGGTCTTTTCGACCTGACCCGTCTGCTTGCGGAGACGGAGTTGGAGGAGTTCCTCACGGGTGGAGCGAACTTTGGCGGTGATCTCATCGGAGGAGAGATCGCGGATTTCTTTGGAAGTCATGACGTTATTAAAGATTAGACCACGTTACTATCGCGCTGGATGAAGCGGCAGTGGAATGGCAACTTAGCGTCGGCAAGACGGAAAGCCTCCTTGGCAACGGTGGTGGGTACACCAGCGAGCTCGAAGAGGACGGCACCGGGCTTGATCACCGCGACGTAATACTCGACGGCGCCTTTGCCTTGGCCCATGCGGGTTTCGGCAGCTTTCTTGGTGATCGGCTTGTGCGGGAACACGCGGATCCAAAGCTTTCCTTTGCGCTTCAGATGGCGGGAAATCGTGACACGCGCAGCTTCGATTTGCTGACCGGTCATAGGTCCGCGAGTGAGGGACTGGAGGCCAAACTCGCCGAAGGCGAGTGTGTTGCCGCGCTTGGCATTGCCAGCGCGGGAGCCTTTCATCGACTTGCGGTATTTGGTGCGGGCGGGAGCTAGAGCCATGGGAGTATTCTCCTTTGAAAGATTTTATCCGTGAACCGGATCAGTTGTTGTCGGCTTCTTTTTTACAGATCCAGCATTTGACGCCGATCTTGCCGTAAACGGTGAGCGCTTCGGCGAAGCCGTAGTCGATATTTTCGCGGAGGGTATGCAAGGGCACACGGCCTTTGCGTTGCCATTCGCGGCGAGCGATGTCTGTGCCACCCAGGCGTCCGGAACATTGGATACGAATACCTTCGGCACCGAGTGCCATTGCCATTTCAACAGCCTTCTTCATAGCCCGGCGGAAAGCGATCCGACGTTCAAGTTGCAAAGCGACGTTTTCGGCGACCAAGGCGGCCTCGATTTCGGGTTTCTTGACTTCTTGAATATCCAAAAGGATTTCCTTGCCAGTCAGCTTGGCGAGTTCCTCTTTGATTTTCTCAATTTCCTGACCCTTGCGGCCAATGACAATACCAGGACGTGCGGTGTAGATCTTCACACGAACCCGGTTGGAAGCGCGCTCGATGAAGATACGCGGAACGGAAGCCTGCTTGAGTTTCTCCATCAGCTTGGTGCGGATGATCTGATCCTCAAGGAGCAGCTTAGGGAATTCCTTCTTGGAGGCATACCAGCGGGACTGCCAGTTGCGACGGATGGCGAGACGGAAGCCGGTGGGATTGGTTTTTTGGCCCATGGTAGTGTGAAATTAGTTCGAAGAGCCGTCGGTAAGGACGATGCGGATGTGGGACATCTTCTTGCGACGGGGCATCGCGGTGCCACGGGCACCCGCCTTGAAGCGCTTGAGCACCGGTCCGTTTTCAATTAGCGCGAACTTGATTGTAAGGCTGTCCGCCGAAAGATTGTTGTTATTCTCGGCATTCGCGATGGCGCTCTTGAGCGTCTTGGCGATGAGCTTCGCAGACTTGCGCGGGATCAGTGCGAGGTAGTCGACGGCTTCGACGGCTTTACGTCCCTGAATAATGCGGGAGATATCGCGCATCTTCTTCGGCGACATGCGCGCGTAGCGTGTGAGGGCTTGAACTTCCATGGTGTGAACGGTGACGGGTGAAGGATTCCGATTTTGATCTCGGCGATAGTGACAGACCGGAGGCCCGCCCTACCCTTTTGGTGATGATTGATTTTAGGTTTTGAGGACTTTGACGGAGGCAACATCCCCCCGCCGGATCGACTGTCCCGGCGAGAGGCTGACGATAAGGGCCGAACCGCAGTTTGTGCGCAAATCGACGAGGATAATATCGGCAATATCAGCGCCGCCGCGAGTAATACGGCAGACCATCCCTTGGCGCAGACCGGCATCGAAGCCGTGGCCGAGCACGATGAGGTCCGCGATCCGTGTCGGATGAACGGCGACGACTTCGACCACCTTTGGGGCGCCCACATCACGCGCACAGAGAGAAGTCAGTACAGCAAGTGCGAGAAAGATAGAATGAAGCCGACAGGGGAACATCGCAATGAGACTTAAATTTCCTTGCGGGTCATACCACCGTGCGACTTGAAATTGCGGGTAAGCGCAAATTCGCCGAGTTTGTGGCCGACCATGTTTTCCGTGATGTAAACGGCGGTGAACATCTTGCCGTTGTGAACGCTAAACGTGTGGCCGATGAAGTCGGGCGTGATCGTCGAGCGGCGGGACCAGGTTTGGATCGGTTTCTTAGCGCCGGCTTTGACCGCTTTCTCGATTTTTTCGAGGAGGTGGTAGTCGACAAAGAAACCTTTTTTGATGGAACGTGCCATGGTGCGAAAAGGGGCGGGTTACTTCTGGTTGCGCGGCTTGCGGCCGTTATGGTGAACGATAATCGAGTTGTTCGACAGTTTGGTGCGACGGCGCGTCGGGAACCCCTTCGCGAGCTGGCCCCAGGGCGAGACGAGTTGTTGACGACCACCGCCACCCTTCGATTTGCCCTGACCGCCACCGTTCGGGTGGTCGACCGGATTCATCGCCATACCGCGGACGTGGGGACGTTTGCCGAGCCAGCGGGCGCGACCGGCTTTGCCAAGCGACTGCTTGTTGTGGTCACCGTTGCCCACGACGCCGATGGTGGCGCGGCAGTTGGCGTGCACATAACGAAACTCACCCGAAGGCATCTTGAGTTGCGCCTTCAATCCCTCAACGCCAATCAGCTCGAGACTGGAACCCGCAGTGCGGGCAATCTGCGCACCACGTCCGGGGAGGAGCTCAACGCAATGAAGCAAGGTCGATGGCGGAATGAGATGGAGCGGGAAATTATTACCAACGTTGAAGTCGTTCGTTGTCGCCTTGTTTGAGGCGAAGATCATAGCACCGACTGCGAGACCTTCAGGTGCAATGATATAGCGTTTCTCACCATTGGTGTAGGCGACGAGCGCGATATTTGCCGAGCGATTCGGGTCATACTCGATGGCCTGTACCTTGGCAGGCATGTCAAGCACGTCGCGACGAAAATCGATGATGCGGTATAATTGCTTGTGACCGCCGCCGCGGTGGCGGGACGTGACGCGGCCGTAAACGTTGCGACCGCCGGTCTTGTGTTTGTTCTCCGTCAGGGCGCGTTGGGGGCGCTCCTTTGAGAGCCCCTTCTCCATATTTAGAGAAGTGAAGCGGCCGGAAGGCGTGAGCGGGCGAAATGAGTGAATTGGCATGGTGGGTATTCTCCGGATGAGACGAATTCGGATTAGACGAGCTCGATTTTATCGCCGACCTTGAGGGTGACGATCGCCTTCTTGTAGTCAGAACCGATGCTGGGACGGCCCACGCGGCTCTTCTTGTTCTTACCGCGGGTCGTCATAGTGTTAACACGACGGACGGTCACCTTGAAGGTCTGTTCAACCGCTTGGGCGATCTGATGCTTATTGGCATCCTTGAACACCTCAAAGGTATATTGACCGAGCAGGGAGCTCAGTTTGTTCGACTTCTCAGAAAGGCGGACGAATTTGAGAACTTTATCGGCGTTCATTAGTTCTTTCCTCCATTGACGCGGGCGAGAATGGTCTCGAGCGCCTTGGTGCTGACGATGATCTTCTTGTATTGCGCGAGATCGAGCGTGTTAAGCTTCGAAGCATCCTGCAGGTAAACGCGTTCGATATTGCGCGCCGCACGAGCGGTCTCGACTGCGAACGGTGCGTCAACCAAGAGCAATTTTCCCTTGGAGCAAATGCGACCGAGGATCACGTCGACCGACTTCGTCTTCGCGGGAGCGGCGACGAAGGCTTCAATCACGGCGATCTCACCGGCGATTGCGCGGTCAAAAAGAGCGCGGCTGAATGCGAGATCCTTGACCTTGCCGTTGATCTTCTTCGAGTAGTCGCGTGGCTTGGGTCCGAAGACGACACCACCACCACCCCACAGAGGGGAACGGATGGAACCGGCGCGGGCGCGGCCGGTGCCCTTTTGGCGCCAAGGCTTCTTCCCACCGCCGCGGACTTCGCCGCGAGTCTTGGTGGAATGGGTGCCCTGACGGTTGTTGGCATTGATGGCGACGATCACTTCCTTCACGGCTTGGAGGCCTTTGTCGCCTTCAAACGTGGGAATGTTGGCGAAATCTTTTTCGCTGCTGGTCGTGCCGTCGGAACTAAAAACAGTGAGTTTCATGGCTGGATCTCCGGGTTATTTCTTGGCGGCCGGCTTGGCGATTGGCTTTGGTGCGGGCTTTGCGCCGGCCTTGGTGGCCACTGGGACGACAACCGGAGGCAGGGCGCGCTGGCCCTTGATTGCGGAGCGAACGACGACGTCGTCACCATTCGCACCGGGGATCGCTCCTTTCACAAGGATGAGATTCTTATCCGCGATGATCTTGACGATGCGCAGATTTTGAACCGTGCGTGAATCAGTCCCCATGTGTCCGGGCATCGCTTGGTTTTTCCAGACGCGACCGGGGGTCTGGCGCATGCCGACCGAACCGATCCGGCGATGGAACATTGAACCGTGCGTAGCAGGACCACCCGCGACGCGAAAGCGTTTGACGACACCCTGAAAGCCTTTGCCCTTGCTGGTGCCAGAGACATCCACGAGTTGACCTTCAGTGAAGGTGGCAACCGTCACGATATCGCCAACCTTGAGAGTCGGAGCCGCAGTGAGGCGCACTTCACTCAGGACGCGTGGCGCGACTTCGAGGCCAGCTTTTTGGGCGTGGCCAAGTTCACCTGCGGCGGTGTTCTTGGGTTTCTTGGTAGCGAAACCTATTTGAACGGCGTGATAGCCATCAGTTTCGAGGGTCTTGACTTGGACGACTGAACAGGGTCCGGCTTGGACCACGGAGACGGGAACTAGGACGTTGTGAACGTCGTAGACCTGCGTCATCCCGATTTTTTTGCCGAGGAGCGATGAGATCATGGGCTAAGTGGTAGGTGGAAATATTTCCGTTTAACGACCTACATTAGATGAAACCTGGCGGTGCCACGAAGGGCACTCAGGCAACTGCTAACGTTGAAAGTTAAGAGGGCGTTCTCAGACGTTGATAGTGATGTCCACGCCGGACGGGAGGTTGAGCTTCTTCAGCTCGTCGACCGTTTGGGCGGTCGGCTCAATGATGTCGATCAGACGCTTGTGCGTGCGCGTCTCAAACTGTTCCATGGACTTTTTGTCCACGTGCGGGGAACGGTTTACAGAGAGTTTCTCGATGCGGGTGGGCAAGGGAATAGGACCGGAGACTCGGGCGCCGGAGCGCTTGGCGGTCTCGACGATATCCTGAGCGGACTGATCGATGACTCGATAGTCGAAGCCCTGGAGTTTGATGCGGATGCGTTGGCCTTTCATAGCGAAAAAAGAACGTTGTTTAGGTGCGGGCTGGGCCCTTGGCGTTGGTCTCGACGATCTTGGCGAGGAGCGAATTCGGAACCTGCTCGAAGTGCGATGGCGTTATCCCCGCGCTGGCGCGGCCCTTGGAAAGCGAGCGGATGTCTGTGACGTAGCCGAACAAAAGCTCGAGCGGCACGTGCGCGGTGATGATACAGGCACCCATCTTGTTTTCCATGCCTTGGATCTGGCCGCGGCGACGGTTGATATCACCCATTAGATCGCCTTGGTATTCCTCAGGCGTGGTGACTTCAACTGCCATAATCGGCTCGAGGAGAATAGGAGTCGCTTTCTTCATCGCATCCTTAAAAGCGAAGATTCCGGCCATTTTGAACGCGAGCTCCGATGAGTCGACCTCGTGGAAAGAGCCATCGGTGATGCGGATGATCACATCCACAACCGGGAAACCGGCGACAACACCATTGTTGGCACCTTCCAAAATACCTTCGGTCGCGGGCTTGATGAATTCCTTCGGAATCGATCCACCTACAGTCTCGTTGATGACCTCGACGCCTTTTCCCTTTTCAGCCGGCTCCATCTTGATGCAGACGTGACCATATTGGCCCTTACCACCGGACTGACGGATAAATTTTCCCTCGCCATCCGAGGTCGTCTTAACGGTCTCTCGGTAGGCGATCTGAGGTTTTCCAGCAGTGGCTTCAACCTTGAACTCGCGTTTCATGCGGTCGCGGATGATATCCAAATGGAGCTCACCCATGCCGGCGAGAATCGTTTGTCCGGTGTCTTGGTCAGTCTTGACGCGGAGTGTGGGATCTTCAGCAACGAGACGTTGGAGCGCGGTGCCCATTTTTTCTTGGTCTGCCTTGGAGTTCGGCTCGATCGACATTGAAATAACCGGCTCAGGGAAGGAAGGTGGCTCCAAACGAATGTCGAAATCTTCGTCACACAAAGTATCACCGGTGATGACGTCTTTAACGCCGACTACGGCACAGATGTCACCGGAGTAAGCCATGTCGATTTCCTCGCGCTCGATCGCGCGCATGAGGACGAGACGGGACACGCGCTCCGTGCGACGCGTGCGCGGGTTATAAAGAGGCATTCCACGTGGAAGGGTACCGGTATAAACACGGAAAAATACAAGGCGACCCACAAACGGATCGTTCCAAAGCTTAAATGCGAGTCCGGCGAGTTTGGCCTTGTCGTTGACGACTGCCTCCACTGACTTGCCATCGGTGTCCAAACCTTGCATTGGCGGTACATCGATCGGACTGGGCAAGAAATTTACGACGCAGTCGAGCAGGCGCTGAACACCTTTTTTCTTGTAGGCTGAACCGGGGATAACGCCGGTAAATTGGAGGGAAATGGTCGCCTTGCGGACACCAAGCAAGAGTTCGGGAACGGAAATTTCCTGACCGTTAAGATACTTGTCTGCGATAACATCGTCGAAATCGCAAACTGCCTCAATAAGCTTATCGCGATATTCCTTGGCCTGCACGACTAGGTTGTCGGGAATCGGCATTGTCGACGGATTCAAGCCGAGCAAGTCGTCGGGATTTTCGTCGAACGAATAGGCTACGTTTTGGACTAGATCGATCAGGCCCGTGAAATTTTCCTCTTTACCGATGGGCAAGAAGATCGGGTGGGCATTCGCTTTGAGCTTCTCTCGCATCTCAGAAACAGCGCGGAAAAAGTCGGCTCCCGTGCGGTCCATCTTATTGATGAAAGCAACGCGCGGCACTTTGTATTTATTGGCCTGACGCCAAACAGTCTCGGACTGGGGTTGAACGCCGGCTACGGCGCAGAAAACGGCGACCGCACCATCCAAAACGCGGAGGGAGCGCTCGACCTCGGCCGTAAAGTCCACGTGTCCCGGAGTGTCGATAATATTGATACGTTGCTTGATACCCTTCCATGGGCCCCAGGAGGCGTTCCACGCACAGGAAATGGCTGCAGCGGTTATGGTAATTCCACGCTCGCGCTCTTGCTCCATCCAATCGGTGACTGTGTTGCCCTCATGGACGTCGCCCATCTTATGGACAGCGCCGGAATAAAATAGAATACGTTCCGTGGTCGTCGTCTTGCCGGCATCAATATGCGCGGCGATGCCGATGTTGCGGGTCCATTCCAGCGGGAACGGACGGTCCTTCGAATTGACGGAGGATACATTGGCCTTGTCAGTGACGACAAGAATGGCGGGTGCGGCTGAAACAGACATGGGAAGAATGCTGATTGACTGGCCTTACCAACGGAGATGGGCGAAGGCGCGATTGGCCTGGGCCATCTTATGCGTGTCTTCCTTTTTCTTCACGACGCCGCCAGTATTGTTGTAGGCGTCAATGATCTCGGCTGCGAGCGCGTCCTTCATCGTCACACCCTTGCGACCGTGCGCAGCAGCGACGATCCAGCGAAGGGCGAGAGATTCCTGACGTTCAAACGAAATCTCGATCGGGACTTGATAGGTAGCACCACCGACTCGACGGCTCTTGACCTCAAGTCGGGGACGGGCGTTTTCCAACGCGCCGAGTAGCAAGTCAACGGGATCACCTTTCTCCAGTTTCTCAGAGACCTTCTCGAAAGCGCCATAAACGATGCGCTGAGCAAGATTCTTCTTGCCGCTCTTCATGATAACATTGACGAGATGCGCGACGAGCGGGCTCTTGTAGCGGGCATCCGGGACAACTTGACGTTTATCTGCTCTGTGACGGCGTGACATGAAGAAATAGTGTTAGATAAGACGCGGTTTACTTGGCAGCCTTCGGACGTTTGACGCCGTATTTGGAACGGGAGCGACGGCGTTTCTCGACCCCGGTAGCGTCCAGAGTTCCACGCACAATGTGATAGCGAACGCCTGGGAGGTCCTTCACGCGGCCGCCGCGCACGAGCACGATAGAGTGCTCTTGGAGGTTGTGCCCCTCATCGGGGATGTAGGAAATCACTTCGTTGCCATTCGTCAGACGAACCTTCGCGACCTTACGGATCGCGGAGTTTGGCTTCTTAGGAGTGCGAGTCATCACTTGCACGCACACGCCACGGCGAAAAGGATTGCCGTCTAACGCGGGCGACTTCGATTTGATGCGCACTCTACGGCGACCTTTGCGCACTAATTGGTTGATTGTTGGCATACGAGTGAAACGGAATTACAGAGAGAGAATTGGAGAAAAGAGGAAAACCCTACCGCTCACCGAAAGCGCGGCAAGAACTTTCTAGCAGAAATGTAGAAATACTCAGGACTTCGCGACGAGCGCTGTGTACACGAGCGAAGAATTACCGAAAAGATGGATTGCCGCAGGAAAAATTTGTCGGGTTGAGCGGACGTTGTTTTCGAGCTATTTTCGCAGTGGCAGAGAATGGCGACTGTGCGATGCTCCGGAGGCAACAGACCCTTTCAGTTTTTCGGCTCGGGCCCGGGGATCTTGCGACCGTTTTCGTGGTAGAAAATTAATTTTGCGGATGATTGCACCCTCGCCGCTCCCAAAATGCTCGATGATGGCGTGGTCGTTTTCCAATAGTGCTGTATCCACGGTGACAACAATGACGATAGTCCCTCGCCAATTACGGCTTTGTGGGGCTCCCCCTGTCCGACCCTTTAAGTTAAGCCGTAACGATGCAGTCGAAAAAGAGCCACCGATTGGGAACTGATTGATGGTGAATGAAACCTAATCAATCGAAGGGCGGAAACCCGGTTCACCAAACGGTGGCGGAAAAAATCCAGTTCGAAAGCGCCGGTCAGTCGATCGAAATCGAGTTCACCGATCAGCAACTCAGCCCGCACGCCGGCACCGCGACGTTCTGGTCGTTCGTGCATGAGAGCGGG